>JBFIHC010000075.1:0-15012 GCA_041601995.1 Woeseiaceae bacterium
CGCCGGTCACGATCGACGTAGCAGCGAACATCCAGGACGCCGCGCGCAAGATGGTGGACGAACGCGTGTCGGCCATTCTCGTGATCGGCGACGGCGTTTTCTGCGGCATCGCCACGGACCGCGATCTGCGGGAACGGGTCGTGGCGCGCGGCCTGCCGCTCGACACGTCCATTCGCGAGATCATGTCGGTGAACCCCATTTCGATCGATGCCGGCAGCCTCGCCTACGAAGCCGCGCTCACCATGATGCAGAACAAGATCCACCATCTGCCCGTCACCCGGGACGGTGAGCTTATCGGGATGGTCTCGCGCAGCGACTTCATGCGCATCGAGACGGAGCACCCGCTGTACCTTGTCAACGACATCGCCAAGCAGACGACCGTGGAAGGCATCGTCGATGCCTGCAAGCGCCTGCCGGCGCTGATCGCGAGCCAGATCAGCTCGGACGCGAACGGCGAACAGCTCGGCAAATTCATCACCACGATCACGGATTCGGTCACGCAGCAGCTGTGCCGAATTGCCGAGTCCGAGCTGGGGTCGCCGCCGTGCACCTATGCGTGGGCGGCGCTCGGGTCGCAGGGCCGGCACGAACAATCCGCGCGCAGCGACCAGGACAATGCGCTGATACTCGACGATTGCACCGCCGACGACTATGACGATTACTTCAAGGCGCTCGCCCGCATCGTGAACGACGGGCTGAACGACTGCGGCTACGTGTACTGTCCCGGCGACGTGATGGCCTCGAACCCGCAGTGGCGCCAGCCGCTGGGGACCTGGAAGAAATACTTCAACACATGGATCACGGTCCCCGAAGCAATGGCTCTCATGCACGCCAATATCTTCTTCGACCTGCGCTGCGTTTACGGCGACGCCGGGCTCGTCGAAGAACTCAAGGAGAGTATTCGCACGGATGCGAAGCGTAACGAGCTGTTCCTGGCCCTCATGGCGAAGAACGCGATGAACTTCCAGCCGCCGCTCGGCTTTTTTCGCCAGTTTGTGCTCGAAAAATCGGGCGAGCACAAGGACACGCTGGATATCAAGAAGCACGGCATCATGCCCATCGTCGAAATCGCCCGGATCCGCGCGCTCGCCGCGGGCGAGATGCGCATTACGACGAGAAACCGGCTTCGCGCCGCGGCGGAGGCCGGCGAGATCACCGAGCCGGATGCCGCCAGCCTGATCGACGCGCTCGACTTCATCGAGAAACTCCGGGTGGAGCACCAGAACCGGCAGCTGCACGCGGGCAAACAGCCGGACAATCACATCTCGCCGAACGACCTGTCTTCGCTCGTCCGGCAGAATCTCAAGTCGGCGTTTAACCAGATCAGCGTCAGCCAGTCGGCGCTTCTGCACCGCTTCCACCTGGTATGAAGACGGGCAGGTGGCTGGCATTCAAACGCTGGAAAGCCAGCCGCCGGTCGGGGGATGAACGTTACAGGGCGCTGCTGCAGACGCCTCCTCCGGCGGCGAGCAGGCGCTTCGAAGAAGCGGAACTGGTGTGCCTGGATATCGAGACGAGCGGCCTGGACCCCGCGACGGTCGACATGCTGAGTATCGGCTGGGTGCTGATCCGCGACGGCCTTGTGGACTTGTCAACCGCCGAATCCCATGTCGTCAAGCCCAGCGGCGGCCTCGGCGACAGTCCCTCGATCCACGGCCTGACCGACACCATGGTGGACCTGGGCATCTCGCCCGAGGACGCCATGGAGCGCGTCATTGAGGTACTGACCGGCAGGGTTCTCGTGGTGCACCACGCCGGCCTCGACAAGCGACTGCTGGACCGCTTCTGCAGACAGCAGTTCGGCAACAGGCTGCTGGTGCCGGTCATCGACACGCTGGCACTCGAGAATCACCACAAATCGCGTCACCACCACCTCGAGGACACCCGCTCGTTGCGCTTGCCCGACGTTCGCGCGCATTACAACCTGCCCTGGTACCGCGGGCACGATTGCCTCGTGGACGCGATTTCGACCGCCGAACTGCTGATCGCGATGGTCGCGAACCGCGATGCCCCGACCACGCTGGCCGACCTCTACTGATCCGCACTGCCGTGCGCCTTTTGTCGCATGGCCCGGGGTCGGCGCGTCTTCTAAAATCGGACAGGATAACAACCGTGCGGATCCGACATGAGCAAATACTTAAATTTACACCGCCGTTCCATCGAGAATCCGAACGAATTCTGGGGCGAGGCGGCCGAGGGGATCGATTGGGAGAGTCGCTGGGACAAGGTTCTCGATGACTCCAGTGCGCCGATTTACCGCTGGTTTTCCGGCGGCCGGCTGAACACGTGTTACAACGCGCTCGACCGTCACGTGGCCAAGGGCCGCGGCGAGCAGGCGGCCATCATCTACGACAGCCCGGTGACGTCGTCGCAGCGCACCATCAGCTACGGCGACCTGCGCGACGAGGTCGCGCTGTTCGCCGGCGCACTGGTCAATCACGGTGTCAGGCAAGGCGATCGGGTCATCATCTACATGCCGATGATCCCGGAGGCCGTCGTCGCCGTGCTGGCCTGTGCGCGCATCGGCGCCGTGCACTCGGTCGTGTTCGGCGGCTTCGCGCCGAATGAACTAGCGACCCGCATCGATGACGCGACACCGAAAGCAATCGTTTCCGCGTCCTGCGGCATCGAGCCCAGCCGGCTCGTCGAATACAAGCCACTGCTCGACCAGGCGCTCGACCTCTCCAAGCACAAGCCGGACCACTGCATCATCCTGCAGCGCCAGCAGCTCCAGGCGAAACTCTCGGGCCCGAGGGACGTGGACTGGAACGACGCGATAGCCGCCGCTACGCCGCAGGACTGCGTGCCCGTCCTCGCGACCGACCCGCTCTACCTGCTGTACACGTCCGGCACCACGGGCCAGCCCAAAGGCATCGTACGCGACAACGGCGGTCACGCCGTGGCGCTGCACTGGACCATGAAGAACATCTACGGCGTCGAGCCCGGCGAGGTCTACTGGGCCGCTTCCGATATCGGCTGGGTCGTGGGCCACTCCTACATCATTTACGGCCCGCTGCTGCACGGCAACACCACGATCCTGTTCGAAGGCAAGCCGGTCGGTACGCCGGATGCCGGCGCGTTCTGGCGCGTCGCGTCCGAGCACAAGGTTGCAACGCTGTTCACGGCGCCGACGGCATTCCGTGCGATCCGTCAGCAGGACCCGAACGGCGAATTCATCCCGAAGTACGATCTCTCGTCGCTGCGCGCCCTGTTCCTCGCGGGAGAACGCTGCGATCCCGACACGCTGCACTGGGCCGAGGACAAGCTCGGCATCCCCGTCATCGACCACTGGTGGCAGACCGAGACGGGCTGGTCCATCGCCGCGAACTGCCTCGGCATCGAGCTGGCCCCGGTCAAGGCCGGCTCGGTCGGCCGCGCCGCGCCGGGCTGGGAGGTTCGTGCCCTCGACGAAGGCGGCAGGGACGTGGCCCCGGGCGACGTCGGCGCGATCGCCTGCAAGCTGCCGCTGCCGCCGGGAACGCTGCCCGGCTTGTGGAATGCCGAGGCGCGATTCCGCAAGTCGTATCTCGAGACGTTCCCGGGCTACTACGAAACCGGTGACGCCGGGTTCATCGACGAGGACGGCTACATTTTCGTCATGTCGCGCACCGACGATGTCATCAACGTTGCGGGCCACCGGTTATCGACCGGGGCCATCGAGGAAGTGCTTGCCGCGCACGACGATGTCGCGGAATGCGCCGTCATCGGCGCCGCGGACCCGATGAAGGGGCAGCTGCCGGTGGGCTTCCTCGTCCTCAAGGCGGGGGCCGAACGCAGTCCCGAAGAGGTCGTTGCGGACGTCGTACAGATGGTGCGCGACCAGGTCGGGCCCGTCGCCGTGTTCAAGAAAGCGGTCGTCGTCAATCGCCTGCCGAAGACCCGCTCCGGCAAGGTCCTGCGCGCCACGATGCGCAAGATCGCCGACAGCGAGGACTACAAGGTCCCGGCAACGATCGAGGATCCCCAGGTGCTCGACGAGGTCGAGTCTGCCCTGCAGACCCTCGGTTACGCGGCTTCCGACAAGTAAGCTCCGGGATTGCTTGACACGGCGCGCGACGCTTCCTATCGTGGCAGCGTTGCCAGGTATACCCGATTCACATCGATCGGGTGACGGGAAGCCGGTGTAAATTCCGGCGCTGCCCCCGCAACGGTGATCGAGTAAAAGCCCCAGCCCCGTGGTGTAGCACGGAGCCACTGCGACACATCGAGTGTTCGTGGGAAGGCGCTGCGGCAGGACCTGGTCCGCTCGTAAGCCCGGAGACCGGCCTGGTTAACACGCGAACGGCGCGGCGGGCGCTCGTTCGGGCCACCGCATCCCGATGACCCGACTTCCCGGCAGCCGTTCTGGCCAACAAAAAGCAGGGCGCGTGCGGAGGGCACGCACAGGGGAGACACATGACATTGTTCCGAGTTGTCGCGACGACGGCGTTGCTGCTGTTTGTTGCGCCGTACACGCATGCATCCGATATTTCGCCGAGCGATACGATCATCGTGACCGCGACCCGCACGGAGATCCCGCTGGAACAGGCGACGGTCCCGGTTCGCGTCATCACCCGTGATGACATCGAGCTGTCGCTCGCAACGGACCTGGCAGAATTGCTGCGTTTCGAGGCCGGCATCGACATCGGCCGCAATGGCGGCCCCGGCCAGGCGACGTCGATTTTCATGCGTGGCACGGAGAGTAATCACACGCTCGTCCTCATCGACGGCGTTCGCGTGAACCCGGGCACGATCGGCGGCGCCGCGGTACAGCACATCTCGCCCGAGGTCATCGAGCGTGTCGAGATCGTAAAGGGAGCTCGCTCCGCGCTGTTCGGCACGGATGCGATCGGCGGCGTCATCAACATCATCACACGACGGGCGGATGAAACCCGTGTCGAGGGCGGGGTCGGTGCCGGCAGCTTCGATGCACGCTCCGCATTCCTGTCCGGCGGGCTGCGCGACGGCAAGAACCAGTTCGGCGCCACGCTGGACTGGCAGGATACGGCAGGCTATTCGCCGCGGGTCGGGTCGGACGTCGACCGCGGCTACGACAATTTTTCGCTGAACGTACACGCGGCGCGCGATATCGGTCACGGCGAAATCAGCCTGCGGCACTGGCGCGCCGAGGGCACCGTCGAGTACCTCGACTTCTTCCTTACGCCGGTCGACCAGGACTCCGAGAACTCGGTAACGGCCTTCCAGTTCGACAAGCTATTCGCCGGGCGCGGCACGAACAAGCTGATTGTCTCGCACATGCGGGACCGCATCGAGCAGAACCAGTCGGACGACTTCGTCGAATCCGACCGACTGAGCCTCGACTGGCAGCACACGCTGGCGTTTTCCGAGCACACGGTTACCGCGGGCGTGTTCGCCATGCAGGAAAATGCCAGGTCGCTGTCATTCGGCTCCGGCTTCGACGAAGACACGGACGTGACGGCGCTGTTCCTGCAGGACCAGTGGATCCGCGACAGGCACCGCGCGTTCGTCGCAGCGCGGCTGACCGACCACGAGACGTTCGGCAATCAGGCGACCTACAACGCCGAATACGGCTACGAGTTCGCGCCGTCCTGGACGGTGCGCGCGGGAATCGGTCGCGCTTTCCGCGCGCCGGACGCAACCGACCGCTACGGTTTCGGCGGCAACCCGGACCTCGAACCGGAGATCGCGAACGAATACCAGCTCGGCCTGCGTTACGCACCGGGCGACCGCCACAGGGTCGACATCGAGTTCTATTCCAACGATATCGAGGATCTGATCGAATTCGACCTGGCGACGTTCACGCTCGTCAACATCGACACCGCGGAAATTCGGGGCGTGCAGCTGGGGTACGAATATCTCGGCGAAACGTTCTCGCTGCGCACGGACGTGGTGAAACAGCAGGCCGACAACCCGGCCAGCGGCACCCGATTGCTGCGCCGCGCCGAGGAGAGCGTCACGGTAAGCTTCACGCAGGACCTCGGGCCGCATCGCCTGGGCCTGTCCGTGCTCGCCAGCGGCGACCGCGAGGATTTCGGCGGTGCTGTCCTGCCCGGTTACGTCACGGCCAGCCTGACCGGGCAATTGCAGCTGTCGCGAAACCTGCAGCTCAATGCGCGCGTGGAGAACCTGCTGGATGCCGACTACCAGACCGCTGCCGACTTTCGCATGCAGGGGCGCAGCGCGTTCATCGAACTCAAATATCGCAGGCCTTAGCGATGGGCAAACGACTCAGCAAGATCTACACCCGCACGGGTGACGATGGCACGACGGGCCTGGGCGACGGCACGCGGACCGCGAAAGACAGTCCGCGCGTCGAAGCGTACGGCACCGTTGACGAGGCCAACAGTGCGATCGGCGTCGTGCTGTCTCACGATTCCCTGCCGGACTCCGTTCGTTCGAGCCTGACCGACGTCCAGCACGACCTGTTCGAGCTCGGCGGCGAGCTGTGCATACCCGGCCACAGCGCGATCACCGCAGCGATGATCGACCGCCTGGAGCGCCAACTCGACGACCACAACCGCGACCTGCCGGCCCTGGACGACTTCATCCTGCCCGGTGGCAGCCCTGCCGCGGCGTCCTGCCACCTGGCGCGCACCATCGTGCGGCGCGCGGAGCGGCGCACCAAGACACTCGCCGATTCCGAGACCGTGAGGAGCGAGGTGCTGCGCTACCTGAACCGGCTCTCCGACCTGCTGTTCGTCTACTCGCGGGTGCTCGCACGCATGGAAGGCGGCCAGGAAGTGCTCTGGAACCGCGACCGCGGCTAGAGGCTCTTCTGCATCAGGGTCGCTGTCCCCGGGCACAACAGCGAAAACTCCGCGGTTTCGCGAATCGCCCGCGGCGCGTCGTCGCGTTCCGCCGCCCGGTAGCCGAGCCGCGCGAAGTAGCGATCCGCATCGACCGTCAGCAACCACAGCTCCGCCAGCCCGCGACGCCGCGCGAGCGCTTCCAGCGCGGCGACCAGTTGCCGGCCGGTGCCCGCCGCAGGGCTGTCGGGGTCGACGACCAGCGAGCGCAGCAGGCCGACCTGCGAGAACGCCTCGAGCCCGACGGCGCCGGCCAGCGAGCCGCCGCTCGATGCCACGAGGAAGTCCACCATGCAGGCCTCGGACAGGTCCTCGACCGGCAGTCCGGCGCCACGCAACAGGGTCGTAACCGCGCCGAAATCCGCGGCACGCGCCGGCCGAATATCGACGTGTGTCACCCGGACTCGTCCGTTCCGACGCGACGCGCGCGCGCCGTCTGCAGCGCCTCGCACATCGCCGCGCCTGCGGCCAGTACCCGGGTGGTCGGGCGGCTGATTTCATCCGCCGGCAGCAGGAAACGATTGTCGTAATGGTTCGCCGCGATGGCGGGCCAGCGGTCCCACTCGTCGAACCCGTTGCCACCCGCGCCGCTGGCCGCCAGCATCACCTCCGGATTCCTGTCGATGACGGCTTCGACATCGATCGCCGGCGCCAGCTCGTCGAGGTCCGCAAACACGTTGCGGCCACCGCAAAGCGCAATCAGCTCGCTCACGTAATGGTCGCGGCCGACCGTGAACAGCGGGCGATCCGATACCTGGTAGAACACGCGGATGGGATCGGTGTGGGCATAGGTGCCGCCGAGTCGCTGCAGACCGGCGGAAAATTCCGCGGCGACCTCACCAGCAACCACCGACGTGCCCGCGAGTTCACCGATCCGCGCAACGGCGGCGGCGATGTCGGCCAGGCTGCGCGTCCTGATGACCTCGACCGCGTAACCGGCCTGCCGCAACTCGTCCACGACATGGGCCGGCGTCCCGCTCTCCCACGCCAGCAGCAGATCCGGATTCAGCAGGGCAAGGCGCTCCTGGTCGATCGTGAAAGCGTCGCCGACGAGTGGCAGTGACTCGACGGCCGGCGGATGGTCGGAGTAGGCGCTGACGCCGACAAGGACATCTCCGGCACCCGCGGCAAACGCCAGTTCGGCCAGGCTGGGTGCGAGCGTGACAATGCGTGGGCGCGGCGCGGTATTCTCGGCGGACCGCCCGGCGCCCGGATTCTCGCAGGCGACGAGCGTCGACAGTATTGCGGCGAGGATGCCGAGCGCCGCTCGCCTCACACGGTCCAGCCGTACAGGGTCATCGCCGATATGATGACGGCCCAGATCAGCAGCAACCTGAATACGAGGCGCTTGGCCGCGGTCGCGCCGCGGACACCTCTCGCGGTGACATCCTCGTCGACATGGTCGTGCAGCGCCAGTGCTGCGACACCGACTCGCGCGAGCAGCCTTTCGCTGTTCTCTGACGTGCTTCCGGCGGGCGTGTCGCCGCCGCGCCACGCAGCGAGCGCGGCATCGAAATGCCCGGCCACCGCGTAACCGATCGCGGTGAGTCGAGCCGGGATCCATGCCAGCCAGCCGTGCAGCGTCACGGCCGCATCCCGCAGCGCGCCGATCGTGGCGACGTCGCTGTCTTCGCGGCCCGCCTGGAATACCGCGCGCCGGCGCACGAGGTCCGTTACCCGGTATGCCCAGGCCCCGAGCGGCCCGAGCGGCCCGAGCAGGACGAACCAGAAGATCACGGCAAACAGCCGGTTGTTGGCCTGGATACAGACCGCTTCCTCGACGCAATGCGCTCGCTCGAGCGCCGCCTCCGGCACGTTGTTCTCGATCAGCGCCTTGGCCGTCTGCTCGATACGCTCCTCGTCACCGTCCTCCAGCGCACTGCAGTAGTCGTTCACGTCCTCGCCGATGTCGTTCGGGCCAAGCGAGAAAAACAGCACCACGACGGCGAGCACCAGGTGGGGAAAGCCGAACAGGGTATCCCGCAAAACCAGCGTCACGGCGGCAACCGGCAACACCAGGACCACCGTGAGCAGGACGACCGGGATGAGGGCCCGCCAGGTCGCCATCTTCGCCGACACCGAAAAGCCCTTGTCGATAATGCGGTCGAGCCAGCGCATGCGGCGCCAGTGAAAGATCTGCGTCGCGAGTCGCTCGATAATGAGGCCGATCAGGAGGGCAATCAGGGTCATGGATACGGGTCAGGCGTTTGGCCGTTGATGCCATGATACAAGCGCAGCCAGTCGAAAGCAGGGCCCGGGTCGGTTTTTCGCCCGGGGGAGATATCGGCGTGCGCCGCGATCTCGCGCGCCGAGATCGCGGGGTAGGCCCGCAGCAACGCAGCGAGCACGGCGGCCAGAACCTCGTATTGCAGAGCCTCGTAGGGCAACTCGTCCTCGCCCTCGAGCTCGATGCCGATGGAGTAATCGTTGCAGCGTGTCCGGCGACGGAAACAGGACTCGCCGGCGTGCCAGGCTCTCTCGGTAAAGGGAACGAACTGCACGAGCGCGCCATCGCGCTGGACGAGCAGGTGCGTGGACACCTCGAGGCCGCGGATTTCGTCGAAGTACGGGTGGGCGTCCCAGTCGAGGGTGTTGGTGAACAGCTGCTCGATCTCGGGCCCGCCGAAACTGCCCGGCGGCAGGCTGATACCGTGCAGCACGATCAGGCGGGGTTCCTCGCCGGGCGGTCGCGCATCGCGGTTCGGGCTGCGGCACTGCCGCGCCGGCTCGATCAGGCCCGAATCCGTATCGACGGTGAAAGACTGCTGCATTGGTTGCCAACTGCGGAGCGATTGACGATAGTCCTCCGTGTGGACATTGGCTGTCAACGCCGATGCCGGAACGGGCGCAACGATCATGCCGTTGAAAAGACTCTACGTTGCCGAGAGGCTCGCCACCGGAGCCGAGCTGCGTCTCGGCGGGGAGGCTGCGCGCTACCTGGGCCGCGTCCTGCGCCTGCGCGCCGGCGAGACAGTGCACGTGTTCAACGGCGACGACGGCGAATGGTCCGCGACGATCGGCCAGATCGGCAAGGACGGCGTGACCCTGTCGGTGCACGAAGCGGTCCGCAACACCGCCGAGCCGCGATTGCGCATCCACCTCGTGCAGGGCATATCGCGCGGCGAACGCATGGACTTCGTCGTGCAGAAGGCGACGGAACTCGGGGTAATCCGGATAACCCCGGTATTGACGGCGCACGGCGTCGTAAGACTGGACGGCAAACGCGCCGAGAAACGCCGCGTGCACTGGCAGCGCGTCGCGGAAAGCGCCTGCGAACAATCGGGACGCGTGAACCCGCCGCAAGTCGATGCGCCGCTGCCCCTGAACGACTGGCTCGGCACGGCCGCTGAAGGCGCATCCACCCGGCTGATTCTCAGCCCGGGTGCGGGCAAATCACTGACGAAAATCGGCACGCCGGCAGGCGGGCTGTGTCTGCTCATTGGTCCCGAGGGCGGCTTCAGCGAGCGCGAGCACGACGATGCCCGCGTGTCGGGCTTCGACACCGCCACACTCGGGCCACGCATTCTTCGCACCGAAACCGCAGCCGTCGCCGCGCTCGCCATCGCGCAGGGACTCTGGGGCGACCTGTAACAGGCCCGTCGCGATCAGGCCTGCAGCGACTCCCGCGCCAGCATGGCCTCCATGCGCTCGAGATCGGGTATCAGCGGAAACTCGTTGATCATCTTCACTCGGCAGAGCACCGGGGCGTCGCCCGGCCAGCCTTCGGTCGAATCGAGCTGCAGTACGTCGCGATTCACGCGCACCAGCTGCGGGAAGCCCTGCGTGATGGCACCGAAATAGCCGGTCTTGAGCTGGCCCGTGCTGGCGGTAAAGACGACGATCCGGGTGCGGCCGGTCGCGGCAGGGACGTCCTTTCCGAGTGCGCCCTCGAACGAAACGACGGGCAGCGCACGCCCGTTCCAGTTGACCGTGCCCAGCATCCACTTGTGGGCGCCCGCTTCCTGCTGCGGCGCCGTGTAACGCACCACTTCCGCGACGCAGGCACGCGGCACGATCAGTCGCTCGTCGAGTAGCGGCACGAGCAGGCTGTACAGTTCGTCGGCTTCGGCAGTCACTGTAGCTGGATTCCCCGGTCTTCGAGCTGGCGCTGGATGGCGTCGAGCAACTGGGCATCCTGGTACGGCTTACCCAGGTAGTCGTTCACGCCGAGTTCGATGGCGCGCGCGCGATGCTTGTCGCCCACTCGAGACGTAATCATGATGATCGGCACGTCCGCGTAGCGCTCGTCGTTGCGCACGTGGGATGCGAACTCGTAGCCGTCCATGCGCGGCATTTCGATATCGAGCAGGATGACGTCCGGCTTGGTGTCCTGCAGCACGCTGATCGCGTCGAGGCCGTCCTTGGCCGTCAGTACACGCATGCCGTGGCGCTGCAGGAAACGCTCCGTCACACGCCGCACGGTGATCGAATCGTCGACGACCAGCGCGGTGGGGCGGGCGTCGCCGGGTATCGGCGTCGCCTTCTTCAGCTCCACGACCGGTGCGCCGCTGCGCACCAGCGCGTTGATATCGAGGATGAGCACGATACGGCCGTCGCCGAGGATCGTCGCACCCGCGATTCCGCGGATGCTCGCGAGCTGCGGCCCGACCGATTTGACCACGATCTCGCGACTGGCGAGCATCTCGTCGGTGAGCAGCGCGGCGGAGAACTCGCCGGCGCGCACCAGGATAACGGGCACGAAGGCCTCGTCCTTCGGCAGGACCGCGGCCTGTCCGCCGAGGTACATGCCGAGGTGCCGGAAGCGGTAGGTCTCCTCGCCGTACTGGTAGCTCGGCTCGCTCTGGCTCAACAGGTTCTCGAGCTCGCTCCTCGGAATACGCGCGACGCCTTCGACGGAAGGCAGCGGCAGCGCATAGACTTCCTCACCCGTACGCACGATCAGCGCCTGCGTGATGGCGAGCGTAAACGGCAGCCGGACGGTGAAATTGGTGCCCTGCCCGGTTACCGATGAGATGCGCAGCGAGCCGCCGAGTTTCTTGACCTCGTTGGCAACGACGTCCATGCCGACGCCGCGGCCGGCTGCCTGCGTCAGCTTGCCGGCGGTCGAGAAGCCGGGCGTCAGGATCAGCCCCATGATCTCTTCGTCAGCGACATTGCTGTCCGGCTGCAGCAGCTCGAGTTCGTAAGCCTTGCGGCGAATGGCCCCCACATCGAGGCCGGCACCGTCGTCGGCGACATCGATCACCATCTCGGCACCTTCGCGGTGCAGGCGGATCGTGATCTGCCCGGTCGCCGGCTTGCCGTTGCCCTGCCGCACGTCCGGTTCCTCGATACCGTGGACCACAGCATTGCGCAACATGTGCTCGAAGGGCGGCAGCATCTTCTCGAGTACCTGGCGATCGAGCTCACCCGACGCCCCCTCCACGGACAGCTCGGCCCGCTTGCCCACCTCCTGGGCCACCTGCCGAACCAGTCGTGTCAGTCTGGGCACGTGCCGTTCGAACGGCACCATGCGGGTGCGCATGAGCCCGTCCTGCAACTCGGCGGTCACCCGCGATTGTTGCACCAGCAGGCTCTCGGCTTCGGCCGTCTGCGCGCGCAACAGGTCCTTGATGCTCTCGAGGTCGTTTGCCGACTCGGCGAGCGCGCGGGAAAGCTGCTGAATCGTGGAATAACGGTCGAGTTCCAGCGGATCGAAGTCCTTGGCCACCAGCGTGTCCTGGTGGCCCGCCATGATCTGCGCCTCGGTCTCGATCTCGAGCTTGCGCAGCTGGTCGCGCAGGCGCGCCACCGTCTGCTCGAGTTCCTCGACGTGGAATTCGACCGAACTCACCTGCTGGTTGAGGCGCGAGTGATAAATACTGATCTCGCCGGCGGCATTGAGCAGGTCCTCGAGAAGCTCCGCGTCGATGCGCGCGAATTCCTTGGGCGACTCCTGCTTGCGGACCGAGCGGAGTTCCGCGGCCGGGCGCGCGACAGGCCGCTCGACAGGCCTGGGCGGCGGCTCCGGTCTGGGCTCGGGCGCCGGCTCGGCCTCCGGTTCGGGCTCGGGCGCCGGCTCGGGTTCGGGCTCCGGTTCGGGTTCGGGCTCCGGTTCGGGTTCGGGTTCGGGTTCGGGTTCGGGCTCCGGTTCGGGTTCGGGCTCGATGCGCGCGGCGTCGTCTGCCGCGCCGGCGCCGATTTCGGCCAGCTCGTCCGCCAGCGGCGAGTCGACGATGACCATGCTGACCGTTTCGTCGGGTTCGATGGTGAACGCCGCCGGCCGCACACCGGTCTCCTCGGCTGCCCGCTCCACGTCCTCTTCGCTGGCAACCTCGAAGCCGGCATTCGCATCCCGGATGCGCTTCTCGAGATCGGCCGCCGCCGGCACGGCCTTGCCGGCGATCACCATGTCGCGCATCCGGTGCAGTTCGTCGATGCTCCTCTGCAGCAGCTCCTCCACGCCCGCGCTCGACGTCACCCGCCCGTCGTCGACGGAGATCAGCAGCGTTTCGAGTTCGTGGCTCAGGTTGCCCATCGCGGTGATGCCCGCCATGCGGGCACCGCCTTTCAGCGTGTGCAGGTGGCGCTTGAGTTCCTGGACGGCCTGCCGCGCATTCTTGTCCTTGACCCAGACCCCGAAGGCTTTGTCCGTCGATTCCAGCAGCTCCGCGGACTCCTCGGTAAAGATCGCCGCGATTTCCTTGTCGTAGTCGGCCTCCGCGTGCTCGGCTTCGGCGACGGCCGGCTCCGCTTCTGATCCCGGTGCTGGTTTCGGCGCTGATTTCGGCGCCGGCTCAGGCGCCTGTTCCTGCGGCAGTTCCGCGACGGTACCGTCCGGCTGCAGCGCATTCGCCAGCCTCGCCAGGTGTTCAACCAGTGCCGTGTAATCGGCGCGCTGCTGGTCGGGCTTGTTGATGTCGCCAACGATCGTCGCGATCGCCTTCGCCGCCGCCTTCAGGGCATCGACCCCGGACTGCTGGAAACCGACCTTGTAGTCGTAGACGCGCCGCACGAAACGATTCAACGCGCCGGCGACCGCAACGCCGCGCTCCACGTTGGCCATGTTGGCGCTGCCGTGCAGCGTGTGGCAGGCGCGGTACAGCTTGTCGGTGACTTCGTAGGGTGGCGGGTGACCGTCGCAGGCCTTCAGGTAGTCGACGATAACCTTGAGGTGTCCAGCCGTTTCCTTGGCGAATATGTCCAGCAGTACCGGGTCCATTTCCAGTGCCGGCTGTTCGTCCGCGGCGGCACGCGCGGGCTTTTCGAGCGTGAGTACGGCCGCGTTCGGGTCGCCGTCGGCAAACGCGTGCGCACGCGCGACCAGCAAGCCGACGTCGCTGGGCGGCTCCGTCCCGACCTCCAGTTGCTCGATGAGTTCCGGCACGGCGCCCGCCGCCTGCACGATGAAATCCACCATTGGCGGTGTGCGAACCAGGGTACGGTTGATCAGCTTGTTGAGCAGGTTCTCGACGGCCCAGCAATACTCACCGATACGCTCGGCGCCGACCATGCGGCCACTGCCTTTCAGCGTATGGAAAGACCGCCGCACGGTAATGAGTGCCTCCATGTCGTCGGGCGAGTCCGTCCACGCCGGCAGCTGCCGCTTGATCGAGGCGATCTCTTCCTTCGCTTCCTCGATGAAGAGTTCGAGCAACTCGGGGTCCAGGTGCTCCGCGTCGGGCGCGACCACGGGCAGCGGCATGACCTCGGTTGCCTGCGGCCGGCCTTCCGGCGCGTGCGCATGCGCCTCGATGTCCGCCAGCGGCAGCTTCTGTGTCGTTTCCGGCACCTCGCCGGTCGCTTCCTTTTCGAGGCGGTCCACGACGTCGCGGAGTACGCTGAGGCAGGCTTCCGCATTGTCCAGCATGTACCACGGGTCGGCGCGGCCGGCCTTCACCGTCTCCATGTAGTACTCGATGCTGACGATGGCGTCGGCGAGTCGATCGGTTTCTTTTTGCGAGAGCCGCGAAGGTCCGCCACCCTTCAGCGTCAGGACGATCAGCTTACCGATGCGATCCATGACTTCCATGGCGCGCGTCTTGTTCAACATCAGCAGCCCGGCACGGATGCCGCGCACCAGCGACGGGATGCTGTCGAGGCCCTGTGACGGCGCCTGCGATGCAAGGCTCTGGCCGATGGTCTCCTTGATCCTCGCCAGGTTGATGATGCACTCGCGCATGACCGACTCGGCGACCTGCCGGTAATCGGCGGCATCCTGTGGCGACATGTCGGAATCGGCAGGCGCTGGCGCATCCTGCGGCACCGTCAGCCGGATGAGCTGCTGGTCGAGCCGGTCCTCGAC
>JBFIHC010000076.1:0-14982 GCA_041601995.1 Woeseiaceae bacterium
ATCTTCAGGTCGTCGCGCGACTCGTAGGTGATGTAGCGCATGTCGGCCAATTTCTCGCTTTCGAGCAAGGGCTGGCGGCTACCCGCGGCCTGCATCTTGCCGTCCTTCAGGAGATAGTAGGTTCCCGGGTCGCGCGGCCCCTGGTTCAAGACCGTCATCGTATTGCCGTCACGCGAACGGCTCGGGATGCTAATCATGTAAGAATTCGGGATGACGCTCTCGAGCTGCCTGTAGATAGCTCCTTCCACTTCGTCGAAATACTCGACATGAAGCCGATCCTTGAAATAACTGACGCCGGTAACGCGGTCCGGGTATGTCCAGGAATTGCTGTGGTAGCGAATACCGTATACGTCGACGTCCGAGCGGCGGTAAATCAGCTCATCGAACGCACCGGTATTCGTATTGACAGACCACAGGCCGAGTTTGTCATTGCCGTTGTTGGCGACCGCCAGCACGTGGTCGGGCTTCGCGTCGTCGAGTTCCAGTACCTCGAACAGGTCAGGCTTGTCGAAATCCTGGCGCCGGAATTCCTTCCAGCCGCTTGTTTCTCCGGGCTTGCGCCAGTACCAGACGAGCTCGTTTGCCGAGAGGTCGAAGCCGCGCGCGAGCCACGGATTACCATTGCCGTCAAACTCGATCTGACCGAGCGACAGTTTGCCCCGAATCAAGAGCTCCTTGGTGCCCTTTTCCAAGTCGAACTTCCAGTACGCGCGCGGCCGGAATGCCTCCGACAACTTTCTGCCGGGATCGTCCGCATCCGCGCTGCCTTCCTGGAAGGAGATGATAATCTTGTCAGGGTCGTGCGGCAGGATGTTCTCGATGAGCGGGTCGGTCTCGTCGAACTGCTCCATGTCCTTCGATTCGACGTCGACGATCGCCAGCCGGGTCTCGTAGACGCCCTGGTTGAAGCCCTCGATCCGGTTGCGCACCTTCTGCCGCAGGTAAAAGATGATGTCGTTGTCGCTGGCCCAAAAGAAATTCGTGATCTCCATGGGGTCGGCATTCAGCGAGAAGACCGGGTGCTCCTTGTTCAGGTCGGTGGTCTTGTATACCTCGATGATCGGGTTCGCGTCCTTTGCCGGGATCTTCATAATGCCGAGGTAGTTGCCGTCCGGCGAGACCTGGGCCGCATTGATCACGGGTCGTAGCGCCCAGTAGTCGAGCGGGTACGGCTCGTGGTCCAACGAGGCCGCGCGGCCTGCCGAAAGGCAGGTCACGGACAGGAAAAACGTGGCTAGAACAGACGCAAATCTTTTCATATCCAAAACTCTGGTGCGTCGCCCGGGCCGGGCGATTGAACATAAAAAAGGCCCACGGGTTACCCCGTGGGCCTCATTTTACTCAAATGTGAGCGGGATTGGACCCGATCACTGCCCACCACCGAAAGTAACGGCGACGTTGAAGAAGTAAGTCCTTCCATTGACGTCGTAGCCGTAACCGATCGGCGTGTTGTTGATGGAGAGAATCTCCGTACCGTCGATGAACGGCGGCTTTTCGTCGAAGACGTTGCGCACGCCACCACCGAGGGTCCAGCGGTCACCGTAGTAGTAAAGCGACATGTTGTGCTGGAAGTAGTTCTCGGTGTAGCCGACGTCGCGACACAGCTCGTCATCCGGCGGACCCAGGCAGGTGTCGCCGATGCCGTTGATGTCGCTGAAATCGTCCACGCCGTCCGGATCCTGGTTGACAGACGACAGGTAGCGCGTCTCCCAGGTGAAGCGGAAGTCGTCGTAATCGAAGCGCGCGAACACCTGTGAACGCCACTCGGGGAAGCCCCACTCGCCCTGGAATGTGTCGGCGTCGGGGTTGCCGTCGTCATCCACGAACAGGGTCGAGCGCTCGAGCTGGCGATTCGCAACGATATCCATGCTGAAGTCGATCGGACGATCGAAGACGGTGAAGGTCTTGTCGAACG
This sequence comes from Woeseiaceae bacterium, assembly GCA_041601995.1. GTDB lineage: Bacteria > Pseudomonadota > Gammaproteobacteria > Steroidobacterales > Woeseiaceae > UBA1847. Next base: position 1,916 of record JBFIHC010000076.1, read on the forward strand.
CCAGGTTGATATCGACACCGCGCGCCTGCTCGTTGTCACGATTGAGGAAGCCCTGATCGATGAAGGTCATGAACGGGGTGTTCGGATTGTCTTGCGGATCCGTAACCTCACGCGTGATGCGATCGCAGAATGCGCTGTTGCCGGTCAGCGAGGTGTAGCAGTCGTTGATGATGAACTGACCGCTCGGCTCGATGATCGTGTTGTCGATGCTGATCTCGTAATACGTGGCGCTGATGGACAGGCCGAACGCATTCGTGAACGGCTGATCCCAGGAGAAGCCGGCCGACCAGGACTCGGACTCCTCCGCATCCAGATCGAGCACGCCACCCTCGGCGAGTTCGACGCTGTAGGCGTTGAAGCCGTTGTTCTGCGCCAGCGTCGGGTCGACGCCCTGCGCGAGACAGTTGTTCAGCACCTGCTGTTCGCGGTTGTCGTTACCCGGGATGTAGTCGCCCGTGATCGGGTCGAGCGCATCTTGGGGAATCAGGCAGGGATCGAACAGCGTCAGGAAGCCCGTCTGATCCTGCAGGAACAGTTCACGCAGGTTCGGTGCACGGAACGATGTGCCAAAGGTACCTCGAATGAGCAGCGATTCGGTCGGACGCCAGCCCAGTTTGTAGGAGCCGGTCCACTGGTCGCCGTAGAACTCGTCATCCGTCCAGCGGGTCGACAGGTTGACGGTCAACTCCTGGAAGCCCGGCGTGCCGGCAAAGATCGGTATTTCGACCTCACCGAACACTTCCTGCGTGTACTTCTCACCGACGGCGCCGCCGTCCGAGAAGAAGCCGAAGAACAGGCCGTCGCGCGCTACGTCGTCCGGGATCGAGTTGATCTCGTCATTGCGGTACTCGAGGCCGAGACCGAAAGCGATGGGGCCTGCCGGCAGTTCGTAGACGTCGCCGGTCGTGTAGGCTGAAAAGACGGTCTGCTCGTATTCCGTGTCGAAATCACGATCGTCGAACAGGTAGTCGCGCTCGGCCTGCGTGGCGAAATCACCGGTTACGGAACCGCTGCCGATCGGGTACAGCGACGGCGCAAACAGGTCGACCGGTACGCAGCCGTTCACCACGTCGTCACGAAGGTCTTCGCCGAGATCGTTGTCACAGGGTGTGCCCGTCGACGAATTCCAGCCCAGCGCGTGATCGAGGCGGTCGCCGCGGATACCGTTACGTGCCGATTCGCCCGTGGACTTGGAGTACATCGCGGCGAGTTCGAACGACCAGTTGTCGAGCGTGCCGAGCGCCAGCCACGGCATATCGCCGCGGACGCCGCCGACGAAACGCAACTGGTCTGCCGTCACGTCGGTGAAGTTGCGGTCGCCCCGTACCGAGACGATCGGTACGACATTCTGCGGTCCGAACGGGAAGCCGAATGTCTGGTCGCAGCTTCCGCCAGTACTCGGGTCACATCCGAAAGTATTCAGAACCTGCTGCACGAAGTTCGGGTTGTTCATCAGCGCATCCCAGGCCTCGCCGCAGTCGACACCGCGAATGCCGTTCGGGTTGCAGATGTTGAACGGGTTGCCGCCCGGTACCGTCGGGAACAGCTGGGGTTCCGCCGAATCCGAAAGGAAGTCGCGACGTGCGTACAGTACCTCGAAGAACGGCGTGATGTTCGATTCACCGGAGAAGGTGTATTCACCGAAGGCCATGATGCTCTGCGTGGAAACCTCGGGGAACAGGTCCGAGTCCTGCCAGCGATCCGTACCGTTCAGGTCGTAGTCGCGGAAGGAGAGGTCCGTCGAGCCGTCGCCGTTGCCATCGACACCGATGGCACCGAACAGCGAGGACTCCGAGAACTCGGGCCAGCCGCCGGCGCTCTGCTGGAAGCCGGGCGTGTAATAGACACTGCCGGCAACCGGAACCGACACGCGACCGGCGAGCAGGCCGAGGTTGCACTCGTCCCACGCCATGCCGTAGACATTGGGGTAGAACTGCTCCTGAGTGCGGATTTCACCGCTCTCGGTTTCCTCGACGTTCTTCTCGCAGCCTGCCGTCCACGGCCGGTCACGCAGCGCGACGCGCTCGCGATCGGTGTACTCGGCGCCGATGCCGATGAAACCGCGGTCGAAGTTCTGGCCCCAGACCGCGCTCAGCGTGTGATCGATGCCGGCCCCGTGGTCAGGCACGCGCGAATAGGCCTCGACTTCGAAACCGTCGAAGTCCTTGCGCAGGATGATGTTGGCGACGCCCGCGATCGCGTCCGAGCCGTAGACCGACGACGCGCCGTCGAGCAGCAGGTCGTACTGCTGTACCAGCGAGGCGGGCACGAGGTTCAGGTCAGGCGATACCGGGGCGCCCTCGACTCCGGCGGGAGAAAGTCGACGGCCGTTGATCAGCACCAGCGTCCGGGCAGAACCCAGGCCACGCAGGTCGATGGTCGTCGCGCCCGGGCCGTTGTCGAGTACGAAGCCCTGGAACGTCAGGTCGATCTGCTGGCCGCTGGCCGCCGTCGATTCCTGGAGGATGTCCGCCGCATCGATGAGACCGACCTCGCGGGACACCTGGCCCGTGATGATCTGCAGCGGCGAAATGCTGGAGTAGGTGTCGCGTTTCAGGCGAGAGCCGGTTACGACGATCTCTTCCGTTTCTTCTTCCTCTTCGACCGCCGCTTCGTCCGACTCTTCCTGAGCCAGAACCATCGGCGAGAACGCAAGACTCGCAGAAACGAAAACGCCGCCCAATAGCCGGAGCCACGGCGACACTTCTGGTCTATCCGTCATGGTTATTCCCCATATGCCGTTTGTAGTGAAGGGTCGCGGCAATTCTGTTGACGTAACGGCCGCGCCCCGCCCGATCAAATCCCGCATCGATCCTGCGAAGCCCATTATTTTGTTGTTTCGACGCAATAACCGTGCTGCGGTCTGACTGAAGCCGAAAGCTCTGGATTCAGCCAATGCAGCCGATACTAGCAACGCGGTTGGTACCTGTCTACTAACGTATTGTACTTATGTTGCAAAAAAACAACGAAATTCGGTTGCAGCGGAAATTGTACCTGCCGACGCGGGTTTCAGACCGGAATCAGCGCCCGGTAGAACAGCCGCAAGGACACGATAACGAGGAATAAGCCGAAGAGAATACTGAGTTTTTTCGCCGAGAAAGCGTGTGCGATACGGGCGCCCAGCGGCGCCATCAGGACCGTCGTCGGCGCGATCGCGGCGAGACCGAGGAGGTTGACATAACCCAGGCTGGCCGGCGGCAGCCTGGGGTCGCCGAGGCCCGTCAGGATGAAGCCCAGCGTGCCCGGCAGGCTGATGACCAGGCCGAACAGCGCCGCCGTGCCGACCGCGCGATGGATGGGCTCGTTGAACAGCGTCAGCGTCATCACCGAGAAGGTGCCGCCGCCAATTCCCATCATGCTGGAAAAGCAGCCGATCGCGGTCGGAATCACGAACACCCACGGCGCGCTCGGTACGCTCTGAGTGAGGTTGCGGCTGGTCGGCAGGAACACCAGCTTGAGCGCGACCAGCAGGGCGAGCGTTGCGAACACCGCCGCCAGCACACGGCTGTGAACCTGGGCGGCGATCCAGGCGCCGAGCAGCGCGCCGACGAGCACGAACACGGCCCAGCGCTTCACGACATCGACATTCACGGCACTGCGCCGATGGTGCGCCCGCGCCGAGGATATCGACGTGGGAATGATCGTTGCGAGCGAGGTCGCAACGGCAACGTGCATGCGGATGGCCGGGTCCACGCCCAGCAAACCGAGCACCGCCTCGAGCACGGGCACAATGACGATGCCGCCGCCGATGCCGAACAGCCCGGCGAGCACGCCCGCCACGCATCCCGTCGCGACCATGGCAAGTGCGAGCAGTATCCAGTCTTCCATCGCTGTGCGTGCCGGTCAGAGACCCAGTCTCGCGGCGTGGTGCCGCAGATGCTCTTCGATAAAGGTAGAGATGAAGAAATAGCCGTGGTCGTAGCCGTCGTGATACCGCAGCTCGAGTTCGAGCCCGCTCCCGGCGCAGGCCTTCTCGAGCAGCTCGGGGTGCAGCTGCTCGGCCAGGAATACGTCGTCGTTGCCCTGGTCGACGAGAATCGTCCCCCAGTGTCCGGCATTCGTGACACCGCGGGCGACTACGCTGGCGTCGTAGTCCTTCCAGGTCTCGGTGTCGCTGCCGAGGTAGTGGCCGAGTGCCTTGCGGCCCCAGGGCGAGCCGAGCGTCGTGCAGATCGGCGCGAAGGCCGACAGCGACCGGAACAGGTCCGGGTTGCGCAGCCCGACGGTCAATGCACCATGGCCACCCATCGAGTGCCCCATCAGGCCGTGCCGTTCGGGGTCGCCCGGGAAATTGTCGAACACCGCCGGCTGCAGTTCCCGCGTCACGTAGTCGTACATATTGTAGTGACGCGACCAGGGCATTGCTGTTGCATTGACGTAGAAACCGGCACCCAGCCCGAAGTCGTATTCGCCATCGGGATCGTCGGGTACGCCTTCGCCGCGCGGGCTGGTGTCGGGCGATACCAGCATGACGCCGATCTCAGCCGCGACTCGCTGCGCTCCGCTCTTGATCATGAAGTTCTCTTCGGTGCAGGTCAGCCCCGAGAGAAACGTGACCACCGGCACTTTGCCCTCGGCCGCCTGCGGCGGCACGAACACGGAAAACCGCATGTCGCAGTGATTGGCCTCGGATGCGTGTCTGTAGAAGCCGATGCGGCCGCCGAAGCAACGGGTCTCGCTGAGCGTCTCGATACTCATGGAGACGCATTATTGTTTCAGAGCTTCTGGAATACCAGCGTCGCGTTGGTGCCGCCGAATCCGAAGCTGTTCGACATGGCCGTCCGGATGCCCGCGTCGTAAATCGTCTCGGTAACAGGCGGTGTGTCGGCGAGCGCCGGATCGAGATCAAACACGTTGATCGACGGCGCGATGAAGTCGTGTTGCAGCATCAGCAGGCAGTGAATCGCCTCCTGTGCGCTGGTCGCGCCGAGCGAGTGACCGCACATCGACTTCGAGGAACCGTATTTCGGCATTTTCTCGCCGAACAGTTTCTTGATGTTCTGCACCTCGACGATGTCACCGGCCGGTGTGCTGGTGCCGTGCGTGTTGACGTAGTCGATGTCGCCATCGACAGTTGCTTTCGCGAGCTGCATGCAGCGGTACGCGCCTTCGCCCGATGGCGCGACCATGTCGTGGCCGTCCGAGGTCGCTCCGTAGCCGACGATCTCGGCGTAGATCTTCGCGCCGCGAGCTTTCGCATGCTCGAGTTCCTCGATGACGAGCATGCCGGACCCGGATGCGCTCACGAAGCCGTCGCGATTGGCGTCATACGGCCGTGATGCGATCGTCGGCTCGTCGTTGTACTTGGTGGACAACGCGCCCATCGCGTCGAACATGCTCGAAAGGTTCCAGTGCTCCTCCTCGCCGCCGCCCGCGAAGACGATATCCTGCTTGTCCAGCTGAATCTGCTCGACCGCGGAGCCGATGCAGTGCGCACTGGTTGCGCAGGCCGAAGTGATCGAGTAGTTCACGCCCTTGATCCTGAACGGCGTGGCAAGGCAGGCGGAAACAGAACTCGACATGGTGCGCGGCACCATGTAGGGGCCGATGCGTTTTACGCCTTTGTTCCGCAGTGTGTCTGCGCTCGTAATGATGTTCTCGCTGGACGCGCCGCCCGATGATGCAATGAGGCCGGTGCGCGGACTGGAGATATCGCTGTCCTCGAGCCCGGCATCCTCGATCGCCCATTTCATCGCGATATACGCATACGCAGCCGCATCGCCCATGAAACGCAACACCTTGCGATCAATGTGCTCCTTGATATCGATGTTGACGCTGCCGGAGACGAGACTGCGCAGTCCCATCTCTTCAAAGTTCGCGTTATATACGATGCCCGAGCGCCCGTTCTTCAGGGAATCGGTGATCTCATCCGCAGAATTACCAAGACACGACACCGCACCGATGCCGGTGACAACGACTCGCCTCATGAGCAGTCCTTTATTCTAGAAGTTATCGGTTGATTGGAACAGGCCGACACGCAGATCTTCTGCCGTGTATATTTCGCGGCCGTCCACCGAAAGGCTACCATCCGCGATCGCCATCGTCAGCTTTCGCGAAATAACCCGCTTGATGTCCAGCTGATAGGTCACGAGTTTCGCCTTCTGCAGCACCTGCCCCGTGAACTTCACCTTGCCCACACCCAGCGCTCGACCGCGGCCCTCGTGACCCGCCCAGACCAGGTGAAAGCCGACGAGCTGCCACATCGCATCCAGCCCGAGGCAACCCGGCATCACCGGATCACCCTCGAAGTGGCAGTCGAAAAACCAGAGGTCCGGGCGAATGTCGAGCTCGGCCCGGAGCTCGCCCTTGCCGTAGGCGCCACCGTCCTCGGATATGTGAGTGATGCGGTCGAGCATCAGCATGGGCGGCAACGGCAGGCGACCGTTGTCGGGTCCGAACAGTTGCCCGTGACCACTCTTTATCAGGTCGTCGTAGTCGTAGGAACTCTTTCGTTCCGGCGTCGGCGATGAGATGTCTGTCATAGGTCTGGCCATATGCCCTCCGGCGCACGTTACGGGCTCGCGCCGATCAGCCTCCGATTTTATTCCTTCATGCCCTGCAACGCTTTGGATTTTGCGCCATTTTCCGTCAGGTCTTGTCGTAGTCCAGCAGTACGGCATCGCTGACCGGGCGCGACTGGCAGGCCAGGGCGTAGCCGGACTCCACCTCCCACGCCTCGAGCCCGTAGTTCGCCGCCATCGTGACCTCGCCCTCCCGGACGTGGCAGCGGCAGGTCGCACAGACGCCGCCCTTGCAGGAATACGGCAGCTCGATTCCGTGCTCCGCCGCCGCATCGACGATGTTCTCGTCGTCGCGGCGCATTTCGAAGGTCTTCTTGTGCCCGTCCATGATGACGGTCACGGTCGCGTGGTCGGCCGCTTTCGCCGGGGCCGACGGTCGTGTCGCCGCATCTGCGCGTGGCACGCCGAAGCGTTCGCTGTGTACGTGATCGGCAGACATGCCGAGGTCGACCAGCGTGCCCGTTACCGCCTCGATCATCGTATCGGGACCGCACACGAAAGCCTCATCCGGTGAAAGTCCCTTGCAGAAATGCTCCCAGAGCTCGCGGACCTTGCCGGCGTCGAGGCGGCCCGCCGCGATCGGGAATTCCTGCTCTTCCCGGCTGAAGACGAAGTGCAGCTGAAGGCGCTCCGGGTAGCGGTTCTTGAGTGCGTACAGGTCCTCGATGAACATCGTCGTCGATTGCTTGCGATTACCGTAGAACAACGTGAATCGGCTGTGCGGTTCTGCTTCGAGGACCGACTTGATCATCGACAGCAGCGGCGTGATGCCGCTGCCCGCGGCGAAACCGAGATAGTCCTTGGCGTTCGACTTGTCGAGATCGACGTGGAAGTGGCCGGCCGGGGGCATCGCGTCGAGGGTGTCACCGACCGACAGCCCGCTCGCGGCATGCTCGGAGAACGCTCCACCAGGCTGCACACGGATGCCGATCTCCAGCGGGCGCTCGTCGACACCCGAGCAGATGCTGTAGGTTCTGCGCAGCTTGCGGCCGCTGATCTCGATCTCGAACGGCAGATGCTGGCCGGGCAGGAACTCGTACTCGCTTTCGTGCTCGGCGGGCACGGCGAGCACGATGCGGACCGAGTCCGATGTCTCACGCTCGATACGTTCGATCTTGAGCGGGTGGAACTGTTTCATTCAGATGCACTTGAAGTATTCGAAGGGTTCGAGACACCCGCGGCAACGGTACGATGCCTTGCAGGCCGTCGAGCCGAACTCGCTGACGCGCTCCGTCGTCGTTGCTCCGCAGCGCGGGCAGGCAATCTCGAGATCGCCGCGCAGCAGAGCGCGTTTCCCGGCGCCTTTCTCGGGCGGCGCTATGCCGTACTCGCGCAACTTGTCGCGGCCTTCGTCCGAAATCCAGTCGGTCGTCCACGGCGGCGACAACACGCGCTTGATCGCCACGTCCTCGATGCCGTGTTCGCGCAGCGCGTCCAGCACGGTGTTTTCGATGACCTCGGTAGCCGGGCATCCCGAGTACGTCGGCGCCAGCGCAACCGTGATCGTCTCGCCGATCTGCACGTCACGGACGATCCCGAGGTCGGTGATCGACAATACCGGGATTTCCGGGTCCGGCACCTGGCCGAGCCAGCGCAGAATCTCCTCCCGGCTGAAGGCGGCCGTTACCAAGTCGCACCCGGATGCGTGCGCTGCAGGTATTGCATCTCTGCGATCATGTAGCCGAGGTGTTCGCTGTGCCTTCCGGCCTTGCCGCCCGACGCCATCCAGCCGCTCTCGGGCGTGTCGAGCGTGGCGTTGATGAGGATTGCATCAATGTCGGAAAGCCACCGCTCGCGCAGCTTCTCGAGGCTCGGCCCGCCCCACGCTCTTTCCATGATGGTGTCGATCTCGTCGGCCTCGAACATCTCGCCGGTGAAGCGCCACAGTTCGTCGAGCGATGCCTGGACGCGGCGATGACTCTCTTCCGTGCCGTCACCGAGGCGCACGAGCCATTGCGTATTGTGGCGCAGGTGGTAGCGGATCTCCTTTACCGCGCGTGCAGCAATCTCCGCGAGCCGCGCATCCCCGCAGGCGGTGAGCGCTTCGAGCTGCGCGAAGTAGAACAGTTCGAACAGCACCAGCTTCGTGATCGAGTCCCCGAAGTGACCGTTCGGCTGCTCCAGCAACAGCAGGTTGCGAAACTCGTTCTCGTCGCGCAGGAAGGCGAAATCATCCTCGCCGCGACCCTGGCCCTCCAGTTCGCCCGCGTAGGCATACAACATCCGTGCCTGCCCGATGTAGTCGAGTGCGAAATTGGCATTCGCCAGTTCCTCTTCGAGTTCCGGGTACGCAGCGACCTGTTCGACCATCCGCTGCCCCAGCACCAGTGCGTTGTCGCCGAGGCGCGTCACGTAAGCGAGCAGTGCGCTTTCCTTGTTCACAGGTTCTCGACCCCGTCGGGCATGTCATAAAACGTGGGGTGCCGGTAGATCTTGTCCTCGGCCGGCTCGAAGAACGCCGCCGTCTCGGCCGGGTCCGACGCGACGATCCGGCTGGACCTGACGACCCAGATGCTCACGCCCTCGCTGCGCCGCGTATAGGTGTCTCGCGCCGCATCCAGCGCCATCTGATCGTCCGCCGCATGGACACTGCCCGCATGCCGGTGACTGAGCCCCGACTTGCTGCGGATGAACACCTCGTAGAGCGGCCATTCCTTACCGGACATTTCTTCGCCTCCTACGCAGCGTCTCGCGCCGCGTGTTTCTCCGCATAGGCGCGCGCCGCTTCGCGGACCCAGGCACCGTCGTCGTGGGCCTTGCGGCGCTTCGCCATACGTTGCTGGTTGCACGGCCCATTACCGGCGAGCACGTCCATGAACTCCTGCCAATCGATCTCGCCGTGCCTGTAATGCCCCGTGGCCGCGTCGAATGCCAGTTTGTCGTCGGGCACCTTCAGGCCCAGGAACTCGGCCTGCGGCACGGTCACATCGATGAATTTTTGCCGCAGCTCGTCATTGGTGAAGCGCTTTATCTTCCAGGCCATGGACTGCGCGGAGTGCTTCGAATCGCTGTCGCCGGGACCGAACATCATGAGCGACGGCCACCACCACCGGTTCAGTGCATCCTGCGCCATCGCTTTCTGCTTCGCGGTGCCGTTGCACAGTGACACCAGGATGTCGAATCCCTGGCGCTGGTGGAAACTCTCCTCCTTGCAGACGCGGATCATCGCGCGGGAGTAAGGCCCGTAAGAGCAGCGGCACAACGGAATCTGGTTCATGATCGCCGCACCGTCGACCAGCCAGCCGATGGCGCCGATATCGGCCCAGGTCAGCGCCGGGTAATTGAAGATGCTCGAGTACTTGGCCTTCCCCTCCAGCAGCGCGTCCACCATCTGGTCGCGGGAAACGCCGAGCGTTTCCGCCGCGCTGTATAGATAGAGTCCATGCCCCGCTTCGTCCTGGATCTTGGCGAGCAGTATGGCCTTGCGCTTCAGCGTCGGCGCCCGCGTGAGCCAGTTGCCTTCCGGCTGCATGCCGATGATCTCGGAGTGCGCATGCTGGGAGATCTGCCGGATCAGCGTGCGCCGGTAAGCCGCAGGCATCCAGTCCTTCGCTTCGATCTTCTCCTCGGCGTCGATACGCGCCTGGAACGCCGCGAGCTGTTCGGGCGTTTCCTCGATGGCGCCCGCGCCCGCCGTTTTGTCTTTCTGGTCAAGGCCTTGTGTGTACACGAGTTCTCCCGGGGTCGGCTGCAGGAGCGGTCCGCGGACCGCGACCGGATCCACGGCCGGATCGCGCTTCGAGCAGCGCTCCTGCAGCGACCCGATCCTTCGGTGGGGTCGCTAATCTGTCACGGTTCTAATCAATTTTCAACGCAATTTGTATCATTTTAGAGCAGGCCCTCGCCACGGCTCGCCGAGCGCCCGCGAAACACGGCAACGACCTCGTCGTGCTGGTTGCGGACCTCGACACTGTAGAAGCCGGTCTTGCTGCCGCGGTAATCTTCACGCGCCTGCGCCCGGAGCTCATCTCCCAGGCGTGCAGGGCGAAGGAAATCGATGCTTGCCGCAGCTGCGAAGCTCCGGTCGTCGTAGCCATTGCACGCGAATGCGAACGCGGTGTCCGCAAGCGTGAACACAAGGCCGCCGTGGCAGACGTCGAAGCCATTGACCATGTCCGAACGCACGGTCATTGTCGCGTTCGCCCTGCCCGCTGCCGGAACATCCACGCGAATGCCGAACGCCCGCGACGCCGCGTCGTTCGCATACATCGTTTCGGCGCAACGCCTTGCAAGGTCGGTCTCGTCCATGTCAGGCGCTCTTCCTCTGCTTTGCACCATTATCCTCCAGGCCGCCGAAGCGCTGCAGGTAATTTCCCGCCGGCGGCGGCAAGGGCCCGTCGGCCGTCTCCATGGTGTCGGTCAGGTAATCGTCGGCGGCCTCGTGCAGGGCCCGGTAGAGATTGCGACACAGCTGGTAGGCGGCGGTGCCGTGCCAGCCGGCTGGCAGCAATTCCTGCGGCAGCTGCGGGTCGCGCAGCAACGCCTTGCGATACTCCTGGATGAGCAGCGTCCTCGCCACGAACGCCGTGCGCGGGTCGACGGCGCGAGTCTTCTGCAGAGCCGCCAACAGCGGCCGGAACGTCGTCACGAATTTCGCGTAGCGCGCATCGATATCGTCGAGATTCCACGCAGAGCCTGCGAGCTTGCGCATCGCGGGACCGCTTTTCACGGTATGTCCAGCGATGACCACCACGTCGTCTTCAACGCCCGCTCTCTTCAGGGTGACCTCGAGGTCGGAGGGGTCGGGAGCCGGGTGCGCCAGCACGTTTGCCGAGAGGACACCGAAGCCCAGCCAGCCGCATTCGCGCCGCAATGCCTCCCTGGTAACCGCATCGAGATTGGATAACAGCAGCAGGCACCATGTTCCGTCCCAGTCCGTGACCGGTTCGCCGTAGATACGGTGGGTCGCAGCGCGAAATTTCTCTCGTCCCTCGTCGCTCAGGCTGTAGAACGATCGCCTCCCGACCTGCGCCGATTGCAGCCAGCCGTCCTTGACGAGCCGGAATACCGAGGTGCGCACGAGCCGCTCGTTGACGCCGAATTCCGCCATTGCCCGAATCAGGCTCCCCAGCCAGACGGTGCCGCCGCGCGGCGCGATCGAATCGCCAAACACGGTGGTAATCAGGGACCCGGCACGCAGCGTCGGCCGAGATCGGAACTCCTCCACGACCAGGTTGCAGGCTGCTTCAATCGACATCACGCGGCGCACTTGCTTTCGAATCCTCCGACCGTACAATCTGATACAGAATAATTCAATTTCTTCTTTACCCTGTATCCCGCCTCAACGGCCCGCGCGGCCGCGCCAGGAGTCGTGATGATGAAGCTCGGGAATCTCGCCCAGGACCGCTGGGTAGACGGTGACGGTGACGGCAAAACGCTAAGCAGCGCCGTAAGCGGCGAGCCGATCGCGAGCATAACGAGCGACGGGCTCGATTTTCGCGCCATGCTCGACCACGCGCGCACCGTCGGCGGCACGAATCTGCGGAAGATGACCTTTCACGGGCGCGGCGACATGCTGAAAGCCCTCGCGCAATACCTGCTTGACCACAAGAAGGACTTCTACGGGCTGTCGACGCAGACCGGCGCGACGCGCGCCGACAGCTGGATCGACATCGACGGCGGCATTTCCACGCTGTTCGTGTTTTCCAGCAAGGCCAGGCGCGAAATGCCCAATGACGTCGTCTATCTCGACGGACCTCCGGAACAAATTTCGCGTAACGGCACCTTCGTCGGGCAGCATATCTTTACGCCGAAGCTCGGCGCCGCGGTGCACATCAACGCGTTCAATTTCCCCGTGTGGGGCATGTTGGAAAAACTCGCGCCCGCACTTGCGGCCGGTGTCCCCGCGATCGTGAAACCGGCATCGAGCACGGCGTACCTCACCGAGCTCGTGGTTCGGCGCATCGTGGAATCGGGGATCCTGCCGCCGGGGAGCCTGCAACTGATCTGCGGCGGCGTCGGCGACCTGTTCGATCACCTGAATTGCCAGGACACGATCGCATTCACCGGCTCCAAGTCCACGGCCGAGAAGCTGCAGCGGCATCCGCGCGTCGTCAGCGAATCGGTCGCATTTACCGCGGAGACCGACTCACTCAATGCTTCGATACTCGGACCCGATGCCGTGCCGGGCACCCCTGAGTTCGATATCTTCGTAAACGAGGTCGTCCGCGAAATGACCAGCAAGGCCGGGCAGAAGTGCACGGCGATCCGCCGAGTCATTGCGCCGGCGGCGAGCGCGGGTGACCTCGTCGACGCGCTGTCGACGGCGCTCGGCCAGGTGAGCATCGGCAACCCGGCGAACAAAGACGTCGGCATGGGCGCACTCGCCAGCCTCGGTCAGCGCGATGAAGTCCGGGCACGCATCGATGACCTCGCAACGGAAGCGAACATCGTCTACGGCGGCCGTGACGATTTCGCTGTAGTCGATGCGGACGCCAGGAAAGGCGCATTCTTCATGCCGACGCTCCTGCACTGCGAGAAGCCGCTGCGATCTGCCGCGGTGCACTCGGTCGAGGCATTCGGCCCGGTTAGCACGGTCCTGCCCTA
>JBFIHC010000077.1:0-14973 GCA_041601995.1 Woeseiaceae bacterium
GGGAACTTCTCGCCGAGCATGCCCATGAACGGGATCGTGCCGCCGGTACCCATGTACATCGACGGTTTGCCAAAGAAGGCCTGTGATGCTTTCTGCATCGAGGTTTCCAGCCACTCGGCGACAGGCGGTGCATTCCAGCCGGCCATCGTCGACTCGACGTGGAACGACACTTTCGAAAGCGGCGGCGTGTCCGCCTCGAGTATGTCCTTCACGGCGCTGGCAGCATCGTCAGCGTCGCAGGTCGGTGGCAGCCGGAAAGACAGCTTCAGCGTGTTGAACGGCAGCTGCACGTTGCCCGCGTCGACCAGCGCCGGGAGCCCGGCCGCGCCGGTCACGCTCATGGTCGGTCGCCAGGTGTTGTTGAGCAGCAGCTCGTACGGCGACTCGCTCGGTGCGGCGTCGTCCACCGCCCACGGGTACTTGCTGTACACGCCTTTGCCAAGCGTTTTGGCGGCGAGCTTCGCCTGCTCGACCCGCTGCTCCGGGATGTCGACGTGCAGGGCTTCGGGTGTGATCCGACCGCTGTCTTCGTCCTCGATGCGGCTCAGCAACTTGCGCAGGATACGGAAGCTCGACGGTACGACGCCGCTGGCGCTGCCGGAATGAACGCCTTCGGTCAGTACGTCGGCGCGCAGCGTGCCGGTCAGGTTGCCGCGGAGCGAGGTCGTGCACCAGAGCTGCTCGTAATTACCGCACTCGGCGTCGAGGCAGACGACCAGATCCGGTGAGCCGATGCGGTCCTCGAGCTTCTCGATGTAGTAGGGCAGGTCGAAACTGCCCGACTCTTCGCAGCCCTCGATGAGAACCACGCAACGCGCGTGCGGAATACCCTGCTCCTGCAGCGCCCGGATCGCGGTCAGCGAACCGAACACGGCATAGCCGTCATCGGCGCCGCCGCGGCCATAGAGCTTGCCGTCCTTGATGGTCGGCTCCCAGGGGTCGAGATCCTCGGCCCAGCCGCTGAACTCCGGCTGCTTGTCGTAGTGACCGTAAAGCAGCACGACGTCGTCCGAGTCCCCGGGGATCTCGGCTAACAGCACGGGTGTACGGCCTTCGATACGCACGATCTCGACCGACATGTCCTTCACCGGCTGGGTCTTGCACCAGGCTTCGAGTTGCTGCACCGCCTTTTCCATGTGGCCGTGCTTCTCCCAGTCGGGATCGAAGTGCGGCGACTTGTTGGGCAGCCTGATGTAGTCGCAAAGCTCGGGAATGATCGAGCTGTCCCAGAGGTCGCTGACGAATTCTTCGGTTTTGTTGTTGTCCATTCTCTCTATTCCGATGTGAGGTCACGGAAGTGGGTCCTGGTCATCCGTTCCGTGGTAATGAAGCTCCAGTTGTACTCGTCGTGGTAGTCGGCAAGCGGGTTTGCGGCGAGGACCTCGTCCTCTGACATGCCCTGGTCGACGAGCGCCTTGACGCGTTTGCGGCCATCCTTGAGGACGGCGAGATTCCGTTCGACGTCGGCCTTGCTCGCCACCGGGTCGCCGTGTCCTGCGAGAACGAGCGTGTCGTCGTCAGCCATGTCGATGACCTTCTGCTGCGCGGCGATAAAGCCTGCAACGCTGCCGCCGGCATCGAGATCGATATACGGGAAAATTCCGTTGAAAAGCACATCGCCGGCGTGAATGACGTTGGCTTCTGGAAAGTGGATGGCGCCGTCACCGTCCGTGTGCGCGCGCGGTAAGTGAAATACTTTCGCAATCTTGCCGTTGACGTGAAACGTCAATGTTTCGGAGAACGTGATCACCGGTATTCCAGCAGCCCCGCCGGCATCCTCGGGTTTCTCCAGGAGCCGCTTGCGCAGGTTGTCATGGGCGACGACGAGCGTACCGTCGTTTGCCAGTTGCGCATTGCCGCCCGTGTGATCACCGTGATAGTGCGTGTTGATTACAAAATCGATGGGCCTGTCCGCAATCTTTTCGACCGCACTGATCAAAGCGGGTGCTGTAGGTACCATCGCGTCGTCGATCAGCACGACATGCTCCTCACCAACCATGACGCTCACGTTGCCGCCCACGAATTTCTCACCGGCGCCGTAAATCACATGGATGCCAGGAGATACCTCTTTACTGGTGAAGGGGTTCGCGGCTTCCTGCGCATGTGCCGACAGGGCGGATATCAGACAGCATATTGCGAGGGCAGGCTTTGTCATCGATCGTCTCCGGAGCAGCATCGGGAACGGCATAGTGTTCCCGAATCGCGGGAGATTCTCCAGCCCCGCGGCAGCCTTACTGGTTGCTCGGGAAGGTGTACTGCGCCTTTTCGCGCACCCCGCCCGACGGCCAGCGCTGCGTAATGGTCTTGCGGCGCGTGTAAAAACGCACGCTGTCCGGCCCGTACGCATACAGGTCACCGAACAGCGATCGTTTCCAGCCGCCGAAGCTGTGGTAGGCGACCGGCACCGGCAGCGGCACGTTGATGCCGACCATGCCGACTTTGATGCGGTCGGCGAAGTAGCGTGCCGCCTCGCCGTCACGCGTGAAGATGCAGGTGCCGTTGCCGTATTCGTGCTCGTCGATGAGCCGCATCGCCTCTTCCTCGGACTCGGCACGAACAACGCACAGCACGGGGCCGAAGATTTCCTCGTTATAGATGCGCATATCGCGCGTCACACGGTCGAACAGGCACGGACCGAGGAAGAACCCGTTCTCGTGGCCTGCAACCGCCAGGTCCCTGCCGTCGATGACCAGATCCGCCCCTTCCTCGACACCGAGGTCGACGTAGGCACGCACCTTGTCGTAGTGCGCTTTCGTCACCAGCGGGCCCATGTCGTTGTTCGTGTCGGTGCCGTTGCCGACCTTGAGTTCCGCGATGCGTTCGCGGAACTTGCCGACGACGGTCTCCGCGGTGTCGTCGCCGACGCACACGGCTACCGAGATCGCCATGCAGCGCTCCCCGCAGGAGCCGTAAGCCGCACCCATCAACGCGCTGACCGCGTTGTCGATGTCAGCGTCGGGCATGACGACGGCGTGGTTTTTCGCGCCGCCCAGGGCCTGCACGCGCTTGCCGTTGCCGGTGCCCGTCGAATAGATGTACTCCGCCACCGGCGTCGAGCCGACGAAGCTGACCGCCTGCACGCGATCGTCGTTCAGCAGCGTGTCGACGGCCTCCTTGTCGCCGTTGACGAGATTGAACACGCCGTTCGGCAGGCCGGCCCGGGCGAGCAGACGCGCACACAGCAGCGGCGCGGTCGGGTCCTTCTCGGAGGGCTTCAACACGAAGGTGTTGCCACAGGCAATGGCCATCGGGTACATCCACATCGGCACCATCGCCGGGAAGTTGAAGGGTGTGATGCCGGCGACGACACCCAGCGGCTGGTGTTCGGCCCAGCTGTCGAGGCCCGGCCCGACGTTCTTGGCGAACTCGCCTTTCAGCAGCTCGGGGATGCCGCAGGCGTATTCGACGACCTCGACGCCGCGTATGAACTCGCCCATCGCGTCGTCCAGGACCTTGCCGTGCTCGTTCGTGATGGCCGCGACGATTTCGTCCGCGTGCTCCTCCAGCAGCTGCTTGAAGCGGAACATGATGCGGGCGCGCTTGATTGGCGGCGTGTCGCGCCAGGCGGGGAAAGCCGCCTCGGCCGCGGCAATCGCCTGTTCCACGGTCTGCTGCGACGCCATCGCGACGTGCCGCGTGACCTCACCCGTGGCAGGGTTCACGACGGGCTCGGGCCGGTTCGAATCGGCGACGTCCAGGCCGTTGATGAAGTGACCGACGATTTTCGCCGTGTCGATGTCGTGTGCGGGGCGGGCGCTCATGGGCTCTCCTTTCGGTCTTGCCTAGTCGATGGCGTCGATGACGCGGCGAACGCCGTCGAACGCCTTGTTCCAGTCGTCGAGTTTCGAATTCAGAAATGGCGAGAAACTGAGAATGTCCATGCCGTTGCGAACCATCACCTTCTCGTCCCAGAAGCAGCGCTTGTGGGTTTCGAGGCCGCGCACACCCGGGGCACCCTCGCGCGGTGCCATCTCGATCGCGCCCATGAGGCCGAAATTGCGCACGTCGATGACCTTGTCGTGGTCCGCGAACGAATGCAGCAGTTCCTCGAACGGTTTCTCGAGCGCCTGTGCCTGCTCGAAAATGCCTTCGTCGTCGTAGACGTCCATTGCCGCCAGCCCGGCGGCTGCGGCAACCGGATGGCCGGAGTAGGTGTAGCCGTGAAACAGCTCGATCATGAAGTCGGGTCCCTGCATGAAAGCGTCGTAAACGTGGTCGCGGACCAGCACAGCGCCCATCGGGATCACGCCGTTGGTCAGACCCTTTGCCGTGGTGATGATGTCCGGCATGACATCGAATCGCTCGGCGGCGAATGCCTTGCCGACACGGCCGAAGGCCGTGATGACCTCGTCGAAAATCAGCAGGATCCCGTGCTTGTCGCAGATCTCGCGCAGCCGCTCGAGATAGCCGATGGGGGGCGGCAGGACGCCCGCCGATCCTGCCACGGGTTCAACGATGACCGCCGCGATGTTGCTGCCGTCGTGCAGACCCGCAAGGCGCTCCAGGTCATCGGCGAGATGTGCGCCCCACTCGGGCTGGCCGCGCGAGAACGCCGTGTGCTTGATGTCCATCGTCGCTCGGATATGGTCGACACCCGGTATCAGGTTGGCGCTGAAGACCTTGCGGTTCGGCACCATGCCGCCGACCGACATGCCGCCGAAGTTGACGCCGTGGTAGCCGCGCTCGCGACCGATCAGGCGTGTCCGGTTGCCTTCGCCGCGGGCGCGGTGGAAGCCGAGCGCAATCTTGAGCGCCGTGTCCACCGATTCCGAGCCGGAGTTCGTAAAAAAGCAGTGATTGAAGCCCTCGGGCGCCATGTCGGTAACGCGCTCGGCGAGCGCGAACGATTTGTCGTTGCCCGACTGGAAAGTCATCGAGTAGTCGAGTTGCGCGACCTGCTTCTGCACGGCTTCGACGATCTTCGGGTGGCAATGGCCGAGCCCCGTCGTCCACAGTCCCGCGAACAGGTCGTAGATCGTGTCGCCGTCGCGCGTGGTGTAGTGATGGCCTTTACCCGACGTGATGATGCGGGGCTTTTTCTTGAAATCCCGGTTGGCCGTGAACGGCATCCAGAAGGCTTCGAGTTTCTCGGCGGGTGCGCTCATGCTGTGGCTGCTCCAGTGTGACCAGGCAAATACAGCGAGTGTACGCCCGAGCAGCTATGTTAAACAATTCGTTAGGTGGCGGTCCTTAAGTTCTTGATTTTATTGTAACGCACCGACAAACTGTTTATTAAGCTAAACGAGTACCGGAGATCAACGATGGATCAGCCCATCGGGCCGCGGCTGCGGCAGATTCGCCTGCGGCACCGCCTGTCCCAGCGGCAGCTGGCGCGCCAGTCCGGCGTGGCCAATGCGACCATTTCGCAGATCGAGGCCGGCAAGCTGAATCCGACCGTCAGCATGCTGAAGAAAGTCCTCGACGGCGTCCCGATCCGGCTGTCCGAGTTTTTCAGCGACCAGCCGGAGACCCCAGACCGCGTGTTCTATCGCGCCGACGAGCTGACCGAGATCGGCGACGGCGGTGTGTCGTTCCTGCAGGTTGGCGCCAACCTGGCCGACAAATCCATCCAGTTCATCAAGGAGTGTTACCAGCCGGGCGCCGGCACGGGCCGGCACGCGATAACCCACGAAGGCGAGGAGTGCGGCCTTGTGCTCACCGGCAGGTTGCAGGTAACCGTCGGCGAGCAGTCGGCGATCCTGCGTGCGGGCGACGCGTACTATTTCAGGTCCAACCAGCCGCACAGTTTCATGAATCCGGGCAGCGAGCCCTGCGAACTGATTTCGGCCTGTACGCCGCCGAGTTTCTAACCGGGCTGGTCAACGCTGGTCGTTAGTGGCAAAGTTACGGCCCCCGGTTTTTAATCCACATTAGAATTCCAATGGCTCAATTCGGCACCGTCTTCTGCGATCACATGGCGATCGCGCGGTTTGAGAATGGCGGCTGGGGCGAGGCGGCGATCGAGCCGCTGGCACCGCTGTCCTTGCACCCGGCATCACACGTTTTCCACTATGCGAGCACCTGTTTCGAGGGGTTCAAAGCCTATCGCTGGCAGGACGGCAAGGCGCATATATTCCGGCTGCACGACCATGTCGCGCGCATGCAGCGCAGCGCGAAGTCGCTGCACCTGCCGGTACCGGGCGCGGAACTCCTTGCCGGCATGGTCGAGGACCTCGTGAGAGAGCAGCGCGACGACATTCCAAAACCGCCCAGCTCGCTTTACCTGCGGCCGACGCTGATCGGTACGCTGCCCAACATCGGCGCGGCAGCCGCGCCGTCGACCGAAGCGACCCTGTTCGTCCTGGCGTCACCGGTCGGCGACTATTTCGCCGGCGGTGTCAGGCCGTTGAAGCTGCTGGTTGCCGACACCATTGCGCGCTCCACCGAGCAGCTCGGCAGCACGAAGACCGGCGGCAACTATGCGGCGGCGCTCGGACCGACGCTGGACGCGAAAGAAAAGTACGGCGTCGACCAGGTACTGTTCTGTCCGGGAGGCGACGTGCAGGAAACGGGCGCGGCGAATTTCCTCTTGCTGAACGACGAAGAAATCATCACCAAGCCGCTGAACTCGTCTTTCCTCCACGGCATGACCCGCGCGTCGATACTTGCGCTGGCCAAGGACCTCGGCTACCGGGTCAGCGAGCGGGACTTCACCGTGGCGGAGTTGCTCGAACGGGTCGCCACCTACGAGGCCGCGCTATCGGGTACCGCGGCAACGCTGACGCCGGTGGGGACGCTGGTCTACGAAGGCCGGGAAATTGCCGTTCGGGACGGCGAGGCGGGTCCCAACACCGGGAAGCTGCGCAAGACCTTGCAGTCCATCCAGTACGGCGAAGCGCCGGATACGCACGGCTGGCTGACCGAGGTGTCGTAGACGTCGGTGGTGCGCGTCCTGCGGGAGCGGTTCTGGAACCGCGATCGCGCGCCGATGCACGTTCCTACAGGCGAACAACCGTTCCTAGATCGCGCGCGAGAAGCGCTTGTCGGTGTCGATTTCGTTCAGGTGACGATCGAAAACCATGGCGATGCAGCGCAGGAGTAACCGGCCTTTCGCCGTGATGCTGATGCCGTCCGCATCGACTTCGATCAACTCGTCACTCGCGAGGGGCTGCAGGCGTTCGATCTCGGACTCGAAGTAGGCGCGGAATTCGATGCCATGACTGGCGTCGAAGGCATCGAAGTCGAGACGGTCGTAGCACATCAGCGCCTGGATCACTTCGGCGCGCAGCAGGTCGTCATCGTCCACGGCGACGCCTTTCTTGACGGGCAGGTGACCGTCTTCGATAAGCGTCTCGTATTCCATCGTGGTTACGGCATTCTGCGCGTAAACATTCCCGATGCTGGAAATCGAGCTTACGCCGAGACCGATCAGGTCGCAGCCGCCGTGCGTCGAGTAACCCTGGAAATTTCGTTGCAGCGTACCGTCGCCGCGCGCCTGCACCAGTTCGTCCTCGGGCAGGGCGAAATGGTCCATGCCGATGTAGACGTAGCCGCACTCGGCGAGCCGGTCGATCGTGTGGTGCAGGATGTCGAGCTTGGTCGAGGGCGCAGGAATGTCATCGGCATTGATCATGCGCTGGCCCTTGAACCGGTCCGGCAGGTGCGCGTAGTTGTAAACGGCGAGCCGGTCCGGACGCAGCCCGATGACGCGGTCGAGCGTGGCATCGAAACTCGCGACGTTCTGGTGCGGCAGGCCGTAGATGAGGTCGAATGAGATCGACTTGAAGCTCGCGGTCCGCGCCGCCTTGACGAGGCGCGAGACCTCGTCGTAAGACTGCATGCGATTGACCGCTTCCTGTACCGTCGGATCAAAATCCTGGATGCCCAGGCTCAGGCGGTTGAAGCCGAGGTCGGTCAGGTAGCGGATGCCGTCGGTGTCGACGGTCCTCGGGTCGACCTCGATGGAGAATTCCCGCGCATCGCTATCGTCGAAGTTGAATGCACGGCGCAGCGAAGCCATCAGCTCGTCCATCTGGCCGTGGTCGAGGTACGTGGGCGTGCCGCCGCCGAAATGCAGCTGCTCTGTTCGCCGGGTGCGGTCGAAGAGCTCCGACTGCATCAGGATCTCCTTGTGCAGCATCTCCATGTAGCGCTCGACGCGCGCCTGGTTGCGGGTAACGATCTTGTTGCAGCCGCAGTAGTAGCAGAGCGAGTGACAAAACGGGATGTGCACGTACAGCGACAGGGGTGCGCCGCCCGCGTTGCTGCCGAGGGCGTTGGCGCGGTACTCGCGCTCGCCGAGGCGCTCGCTGAACTGCAGAGCGGTCGGGTAGGACGTGTAGCGCGGGCCCCGCCCGTCATAGCGTTTGATCAGTTCCTCGTCGAAACAGATCGCGGGCGGTGCGGAATTGGCTGCAGGTACGTTTTTCATGGCGCGATAGTGGCGGAAGCGGAAAGTCGATTATATGGGTATTTGCACCTATGAGGCAGCGGTCAGCCGCGCCTCAGAGCGTGCAAAAGGTACAGAGCGGCGGTAAGCAGCAGCAGCGCGTTGCCCTGGTGGCCGACGGCCAGTGCCGTCGGCACCGCCATCAGGACGGTCAGGATACCGAGAACGACCTGCAGGGCCGTGAACACCAGCATGGCATTCGCGCCACGTTGCGCCGGCACGGAGAAGCCGGCGCCCCTGGCACGGAACCAGTAGACGACGACCAGCGCAAACGTCGTGATCGCGAGCAGGCGATGATCGAATTGCACCGTCGTCAGATTGTCGAAGAGGTTCCGCCAGGCAGGTTCGAGCGCCATCAGTCCGGGCGGGATCCAGAAGTCGCCCATCTTCGGGAACGTGTTGTAGATCAGCCCGGCGTCGAGGCCGGCCACGAACCCGCCCGACACGATCGTGACGGCGACCAGCGTCGTGAGCGCCAGCGTCCTCGGATACCACGGGTGCGGCCGGCTGCCGGGACGGCCGTGCAGGAGAGTCTGGGCGCGCCAGAACATCAATGCGAACACGAGGAACGCGGCCGACAGGTGTGCGGTCAGGCGGTAGTGGCTGACCTGCGGTGCGTCGACCTGGCCGCTCGCCACCATGATCTTGCCGATAACGGCCTGCAGGCCGCCGAGACCGAACATCAGCAGGTACCACGGCAGCTGTCGCAACGAGATGTAGCTGCGCGCCACGAAGTACACGAGCGGCAGCAGGAATACGAGAGCGAGCAGGCGGCCGAGCAGGCGGTGCAGGTACTCGAGCCAGAAGATTCCCTTGAAGTCGTGCACGTCCATGTGCGAGTTCACCTTCTGGAACTCGGGGGTCTCTTTATAGATTTCGAAGACACGCTGCCATTCGTTCTCGGACAGCGGCGGCAATGTGCCCATGATCGGTCGCCACTCGGCCATCGACAGGCCGGAACCGCTCAGGCGGGTGGCTCCGCCGAGGACCACCATCGCGAACACCAGTCCGCAGCACAGCAGCAACCAGGTCGCGACCTTTCTGTCGCGCGATCGCTTGTCGAGCAGTTCGTTCATTGACGTGCGCAGAATTCCGTATCGGGCGGGGCGCGCAATGATACCAGCAGCAGTGCAGGATTTGTCGAGCGCGCGCTGGCTCTGCTGCGTGCCGAGGTGGAACGGACGATGGCGCTGACGGACTGCGACTCGGTGCGCAAACTCGGCCGGAGTTATGTCCGGCATCGCGGACGACGGCGCGCGATTCGCGCAATTTGCGTCGAATTCGGCCACCGCCGCTGTCCTGTTGCGCTGCGCAACGCGGGGAAAAATGCCCTTAAAAAAAAGGTTTTACTATTTCTGTATTATTTCGACCGGATACTGCCCGTTCGCAATTTTGGATACTCAGCCGGATTTGCGGTTACGATGTAATTTCTGTGGCGTTGCGGCGATGTCGTGCCGAGCGGGCAGTCGGGTTGCATTGAGGTAGCTATGTCAGAAGATAGAGTTTCTGGAACCGTCAAATGGTTCAACGACGATAAGGGATTTGGATTCATCGAGCGCGAAGATGGCAAGGACGTATTCGTTCACCACAGCGCCATCGTTGCAGAAGGATTCAGAACGCTGAAGGAAGGCCAGAAGGTTACGATGGAAGTAACCCAGGGCCAGAAAGGGCCACAGGCGGAAAACGTCATCCCCGAATAGGCGATGCTTGGTCGGTCCGCCCTGCGAGCTGCCGACACCACTGTTGCGCGAAGCTTCATGAGCCGCCACGCTGTGGCGTTGGTGGCTGCTCGTGGTGCCTGTTATCGTCTCAAGCGCCTGCGGTAATGCCGTCGTAGAGCAGTTTGCAGCCGACGGCAAACAGCAGCACGTACATGAGGCGAAAGAAGAAGCGGTCCGACACGCGTCGGTGCAGCCACACGCCCGTGTAGACGCCGACCGGCGCAAGCGGCGCGAGCGCGAGCGACGTGAGCAGGTTCTCCGCGGATAGCTGCCCCAACCAGCCGTACGGCAACAGCTTGACGTAGTTGATCGCCGCGAACAGCAATACCGTGGTCGCGACGAAGTCGGTGCGATCGAGCGGGCGCCGCAGGAGGTACATGCTGATCGGCGGTCCGCCGGAATGGGCGATGAAGCTGGTGAAGC
This sequence comes from Woeseiaceae bacterium, assembly GCA_041601995.1. GTDB lineage: Bacteria > Pseudomonadota > Gammaproteobacteria > Steroidobacterales > Woeseiaceae > UBA1847. Next base: position 10,534 of record JBFIHC010000077.1, read on the forward strand.
CGCCTGCCGCTCCTGCGGCGATACCCGCGGCGGGCGGGTAATGCGGCAGCGCCGTGTCGGGCTTGCGGCGTGTTGAGTAGGCGTAGTGCAGCGTGAAGACGATTGCCACGATACCCACGATGATCCTGACGGATGCCGCACTCATGAAACCGAACAGCAGCGTGCCGGCGGCGATGCCGACCATGGAGGCCGGAATCAACAGCCGCAGTTCCGGCCAGATCCACCTGCCTCGGTAAGCCCACAGGCCGACGAGGTCCATGACGCACAGGATGGGCAGCAGCACGGCCGCAGCCTGCAGGGGCGAAACGACCAGCGCCATGAGCGGTACGGCGAGCACGCCGAGGCCGCCGCCGAAGCCGCCTTTCGCGATGCCGAACAGCAGTACCGCCGGCACGGCGGCCGCGTAAAACCAGGGGTCTGTGATCAAGTGCGGCTCCTGCCGGGCGGACTTACCGGTCCCCGTGATTCATGCTTTAATCGGGTTCGGCGTGCAATCGTTAACAATAGTGAAACTCAGAATTCGTGACAATTCCGTGGGACTGCGGCTGACGCCGGACGAAATCGAAACCCTGCGGAAGCAGGGCGTCGTTTCCGCGCGCACGGGCTTCCCGGGCGGGCGCGAATTCCGCTACGAACTCGAGAGCAGTCCCGCCAGCGTGGTGCCTGCCGCGTTCTTTTCCGACAATGTGCTCACCGTTCGCCTGCCGGAGACGACTGTCCTGGCCTGGGCTACCACGGACCAGGCCGCGATCGAAGGCGAACAGGTACTCGTGGACGGCGAGAAGCTCGCAATCAGCGTCCAGAAGGATGCCGGCTAGTGGGCGTGCCGCGTTACGTCGGATTCGAGAAAGCGTCGATCGAGTTTCTCGAGCAGCTCGCCGCAAACAACAATCGCGAGTGGTTCAGGGACAACAAAGCCCGCTACGACGAGCAGGTGCTCGACGTCGCGTTGCGGTTCATCCAGTCGATGCAGGATCCGCTTGCAACGATCGCGCCGAATTTCACGGCACTCCCGCAACGCGTCGGTGGATCCCTGATGCGCGTCTACCGCGATACGCGTTTTTCGCATAACAAGCTGCCCTACAAGACCAACATCGGCATCCAGTTTCGTCACCAGCGCGCGAAAGACGTGCACTCTCCGGGGTATTACGTGCACATAGACCCCGACCGCGTCTTCGTGGGCGTCGGCATGTGGCGCCCGGACGCGGACTCACTGCGCGCAATCAGGGAGAGAATCGTCGCCAAACCTTCGGCGTGGAGCGGTGCGCTGCAAGACCCGAAGTTCCGTCGCCACTTCGAACTGGGCGGGGAGTCGTTGAGCCGCGCACCGCGGGGCTTCGACAAGGATCACGAACTGATCGACGACATCAAGCGCACGAGTTTCATCGCTGTCAGGGATCTCGATGTCGAGGACTGTCTCAGCCCGCAGTTCCAGCGCAAGGTGGAAACGTCCTTTGCCGCCGCGTCGCCATTCATGAAGTTTCTGTGCAATGCGGTCGATGTGCCGTTCTAGGGGAATCAAGCGATGACTGTCTTCAGTAACCCGGCGTTCGACAACCACGAACGCGTGCAGTTCTGCCGTGACGAAGCGACCGGCCTGTGCGCGATCATCGCAATTCACTCGACGGCGCTCGGGCCCGCCGCGGGCGGCACGCGCCTCTGGACCTACGGCAGTGATGACGAGGCGCTTTACGATGTGCTGCGGCTGTCACAGGGCATGAGCTACAAGAATGCGATGGCGGGACTGAAGTTTGGCGGCGGCAAGGCCGTGATCATGAAGACGCTTGACTTCGAAGGCAGCGACGCGCTCTACGAGCGTTTCGGCGAATTCGTGGATTCCATGGGCGGCGACTACATCACGGCGGAAGACGTCGGCATGAGCGTGGAAATCATGGAAATCGTTGCGCGCAAGACGCGCTACGTGTCGGGTCTGACGCTGAAGTCGGGCAAGGCGGGCGGCGATCCATCGCCGAAGACCGCGTACGGCATTTACCACGGCATCCTGGCGGCCGTGAAAACCAGTCTGGGCCGCGACGATCCAGAAGGTGTCCGTGTTGCCGTACAGGGCGTCGGGCATGTTGGTTATGAGCTGTGCAAACTGCTGCATGCTGCCGGCGCGACCCTGCTGGTAGCGGATCTCGACGAGGCGCGGGTCGACCGCGCATGCGCGGAGTTCGGTGCCGAGCGCGTGCCCAGTGCGGAGATTCTCTTTGCGGACGCCGACGTCCTCGCACCCTGTGCCCTCGGCGCCATCCTCCACGAGGAATCGATTCCGGGGATCCGGGCGCGAATCATTGCTGGCGGCGCGAACAACCAGTTGCGCGCCCCCGAGGACGGTCAGCGGCTGGCGGACGCGGGCATTCTCTACGCGCCGGATTACGTGATCAACGCCGGCGGCATCATAAGCGTCACCTGCGAGTATTTCGGCGACGTAGACGCTCAAGAGGTAACGGACCTCGTCGCGCAGATCGGGCCGCGCCTGGCGGCCATATTCGATGAGGCCGAGCGCAAAGGCGAGCCGACGAACGTCATCGCCGATCGCCAGGCGCGCAAGATCATCGCAGATGCCGCCTGAGACCTCTCAGGTGTCGATCACTTTCCGCAGCTCTCGCAACAGTGTCCTGGGGTTCGGCCTGTCGATGACGTGCTTCGACAGTTCGACATAGCGGATGACACCTTCCGCGTCGATGACCAGCGACGTAGGCCAGACCGTGTCGCTGCCGTATTCCGGGTAATAGTCTTTCGGGACGGCGGACTCCAGCAGCAGTCCGAGCTTGCGGGTCGCGGCGAGCGATTCGTCGAGCCAGAACTCGAACTCCACGTTGAAGAACTCGGCAACACGCTGTGTCGTTTCCAGCGGCCTGGGCGTAACGAGGATGAGCTTTGCGCCGAGATCAACGATGTCCTTGTAGTAGCCGGTCAGGTTCTTTACCTGCCGGCTGCAGAACGGACACCAGTTGCCGCGCACGAAGATCATGACGACCGGATTTCCCAGCAGGTTCCGAGTGTGCAGGGGGTTGCCGGCTTCGTCGCGCGCTGCGAAATCCGGCAGCGGTTGCCCGGGGCGGAGCTGTTCCGGCACCGGCCGGGCGGCGTGCCGCCGGAAGTAGATAATGATGCCCGCGGCGATTACGAGCACGGCAATCAGGCCGGTCCATACGCTAGACATGCGCTGCGGCCTCCCGCGTAACGAGCACGATCTTGCCCATGTGGCGGCTGCTCTCCATCAATTCGTGCGCCGCCGCGGCAGCGTGCAGGGGAAACGTTTCGTCAATAATGGGCCTGACGCGGCCGGATTCAAGCAGGGGCAGCACGTTGCGTTCGACATCGGTGGCGATCCGCGCCTTCTCCGCCACGGTCTGGGGGCGCAGGGTCGATCCGGTAATCGTCAGGCGCTTCGCAAGTACGACGCGCAGGTCCAGTTCCGCTTTCGATCCCTTGATAAACGCGATGATGGAACAGCGCCCGTCCCCTGCCATGCACTCCAGGTTCTTCTGCGTATACGGCCCGGCGACCATGTCCAGCAGCACGTCGACGCCGTGTCCGGCGGTCGCCTCCTCGACCCCGGCCTGCCAGTCCTCGCTGACGTAATTGAACGCGCGGTCTGCACCCAGGTCCTCGCAGAAGCGGCATTTCGCATCGCTGCCGGCTGTGGTCAGTACGACGCAGCCGTGAGCTTTGGCGAGCTGGATGGCGGTCGTGCCAATACCGCTGGAGCCGCCGTGCACCATGAAGGTCTCGCCGTCGCGGAGACGGCAGCGCGTAAACACGTTGTACCAGACCGTGAAAAAGGTCTCCGGGGTCGCCGCCGCTTCGATAAACGAAAGACCGGGAGGAATCGGCAGACAGTGTCCGCCATCGGCCACGCAGTATTCCGCGTAGCCGCCGCCGTGCGTGAGGGCCATCACCGCATCACCCGTTTTCCAGCGTCCCGCTTCACTGCCCGTCGCAACGACGGTACCGGCGACCTCGAGGCCGGGCAACGGACTTGCGCCAGGCGGTACCGGATACCTGCCGAGACGCTGCAATACATCCGGACGGTTCACGCCGGCTGCGGCGACACGAATCAGTACCTCCGAGGGCGAGGGTCGCGGGACAGGGGTATCGATCTTGCGCAACACCGATGGACCGCCGGGTTCCGCGATGGAGATCGCCTGCATCATTGGCGGAATGGATTCGGCCACCTTGATCCCCATTCGACATGGACAGCGTTGATGTTATGTGCATACTGACACGCCCGGCAAATCAAAAGACGACAGCCATGGGCGATAACCCGATCGTGTGGGAGCCGAGCGACGACAGACGCCGATCGTCGGCGATGTACCGGTTCATGCAGCAGCAGGGGTTCGGCGACTACGATTCCCTGTACCGGTGGTCGATCGACGAATCGGCAGAATTCTGGCAAGCGCTCTGCGATTTTTGCGACATACGTTTCACGAA
>JBFIHC010000078.1:0-14936 GCA_041601995.1 Woeseiaceae bacterium
AGGATCGCAAGACCGAAGATCGCGACCACGGCGGACCAGCCATAGGTGACCGGCATGCGCCGGAACGTGACGCGTGCATGCAGGAGTAACGCGATACAAAGCCAGGTGATGAAGGTCCACGTCTCGAGCGAGTCCCAGGCCCAGTACCGGCCCCACGCGCTGTGCGCCCAGATCGCCCCGGCTATCAACATGAAACTGTGGCAGACGAACGCGAGCGACAGGATCAGCCAGACGGCCGCGTCCATCTCAACGTCATTCGAGGCGGTGCGCGCCGAGCGCACGAGCAATAATAGTGCGGTTGCGGCTGCGGGCAGGCAAAGACCGAGAAACAGCTTGCCGGCCGAGACGTGCAGCCACAGCCAGGGGTTGTCGAAGGTCGCTGGCAGGGGGACGGCAACGGCCGATTCGGTCAGCGACCAGATTCCCAGGACGCCGAGGAATGCGACGACGATCACGGAAGATCTGCGCAAGGCGGGCACCAGCCACGCCGCGACGAGGTAGACGAGCGCCAGGCTGAACAGGTTGCTCAACAGCACGTCGTAGAGCGTCAGGAAGGGCCCTTGTGACTCCCTGAGCCAGCGGCCCACCACGGCGGCCGTCAGCAGTGCAAGAACGATCATCAGTCCCCCGTTCACAACGGGCCATGCAGGCCGGCTCAGCCTGCGCAACACGACGTCGAGCACCAGCACCACGGCAAAACCCGCGACGGCAGCCAGCAGCGTTGTTCTCTCGGCCGCCATACTCATGCGGTCTGCTCTCCTGCATTGACCGGGATTGATTCTGCAGCACGCGGTACGCGGAACTTCTGAGCCATGTGTACGGCAAGCGCCCCGAGCGACAGGAAGGCAGCGGTAAGCAACCACGGCAGCAAGGGGTTGTAGTCGATGCGGTAGCCCATCCAGAGACGCAGGTCGACGATCGTGATTTCGCCGCCCGCGACGTCCATCGACTGACCGGGTGCGATCATCTGTTCCGGCCGCGAACCGCCGCTAACGCCAACCTCGTAGCCAACGTTACCGCTACGTAGCGTCCACGGCCCGTCCTCGGGTATGCGCTCCGCCAGTTTGAGCTCTAACGTCAGCATCTCGCCGGCCGGTGTGGTCCAGTCATTGACCTGTTTCCAGTCGAACTTGGGATACGACGGGAAATTGACCGCGCCCAGCACTTCCCCAGCCCCGTCGTCACGCCATAGGACCAGAACCGAGTAGCCCTTATTGAAAGTCGTCATGAAACGATAGCCGTGGGACGTAAAGCCCTCCCGGTCACCGATGTCACGCCGGATCTCGGCACCACCTGTGACGTCCATGTAAACGCGGCTGTGGGTCGTGTGTCGCCGCAGGCCGGACAGGTAACGGACCTCCAGCGGACCCTGCGTGAAGTCGATACGGTCGAGACGATCGGGATGCAGCCATCCCGCACCCCGCGCTCTTACTGCGCTGGCGTCAAACGACTCGCCTTCGATCAGCTCGACACTGCCGTCGAAACGCAGCAGGAAACTGGCAGAAACGAGTATCAACACGACCAGAAGACCGACGTGGAACAGCAGCAAAGCCGCCTGCTGGCGGAACGCGTGCCTGACCAGCAACGCCGCAAAAAGATTGATCGCGAGCAGCCCGAGCGGCAGCACCAGCCAGGGTATAGCCGCCTCCGGCGATTGGGTGACCGCAAATGAATTGACGACAAGAACCGCGAGCCCGACGATTGTCAGTCTAAGCGACGCTGTGGCTTTCAGCAGTGTCTTCATGGCGGCGTCTCGCAGACCGCAGCCATCCAGTCTTTACCGACGTCCGGCGTGCTGCTCGCTGAGCCGCAGTCGCTATCCTCCCAGGTGCCGCTCTCCGCGAAGTTGATGACCTTCAGTTTCGCATTGAGGTAGTACGGGCCCTGGGTGTACGACGCCGCGTTACTGCCGATGGCAATCTCGGTGCCGGACAGCTGACCGGCCTCGAGCCCCACATCGTTCAGGTTGACGAGTAACCCCTTGTTCTTCCAGCCGTGAGGAACGGCGACATGACACCAGGTGCAGCGCAGGTTCGGACGCTGAATCCGCTTGGCGTGCTCGTGATGCAGATTCTCGTTTCTCGGGCCTCCAAAACCGCTGGCGACCTGGGGACCGTCACCGTCGTTTACGTCGGTCGCATAGTTGGATCGGCTGTGGCAACGGAAGCAGATGCCGGAATCATCATTGCCCGTCGTCGCGTCCCAGGTTCCCTTGAGTATGAAGTCGTTTTCCGAGCCATGCGGCCCCCACGGCGTGCCCACGGGGGGCTCCGCGGTTCCATTGGCCGTGTTGCGGCCATGACAGTCGGAGCAGTACATTGTCTGCGTGCCGATGTTGGCGCCGTTCCAGGGCGGCAAAAACATGTCTGCCGTACCGCTCATGTTTCGCGCACCGGTATCCCGCCCGGTGCTGTCGATGACCGGGTGCCACGAGCGGTGGTTGCCGCCGCCGATAATCTCGCCACGGTCGCCCAGCGGCGCCTGGAATTCCATCGCCTGGTTGGTGAACTGGTCGAGATCGTTGGTGCCCTGCGTGGTTCCGCCACCCGACACTCCGAGGTTCGGGCGCGTGCCGACCGGGTAGGTACCGTCGTCATTGTAGCCATAGTCGGAGTGGCACTTGAGACAGACCTGGTATTCCCGCGTGACGTGCGACGCATTGACGGACGTGCTGGCGCCGACCCCGCCATCACCGCTTTTCACTTCGTACGTCGTCGGCAGCGACAGGAATGCGTCATTGCCGTAAACCGGTTCAACACCCCAGCTCCCGCGCAAGACCCCGGACGCGAGGTTCGTATGGCCTGGCGAATGGTCGTGCGTGGGCTGCGCGTTCGTGCCGACGCCATTGAAGAGCGCATTGCGCATCACGCGATGCGGATTGTGGCAATCCGTGCACTCGGCGTGGCGGTTGTTGTGGTCACCACGGCCGAGCCGGACGCGAGGTTCGGTAAAATTGCCGTCTTCGATGTCGTGCACTTCGGTCGTCGCGCGCTGATCGGCCGTGGTAATAGGCATGCTGATGCGGAGTCCGAATTCGGTCTGGATGTCCGCCACATCGCCGGCCGCATTGCTGACGATCGGTGCCGCGGAATGACACTGATAGCAGGTCTCTTCGATCGCCGATTCGCCGCCCGACTTCGGCGTGCCGAGTGCGTCGGTGCCCTCTCGCAGCAATCGGCGTGAGCCGTGCACGGCATGGGTGTCGTGACAGTTCAGGCAGGCCGCCTGCCAGACCTGCAGACCGTTCGGGAACTCGCGGAGCTGTGCCGGCTGTTGCAGGTAGGCTTCAGTGGCAACTTGGGAATCCGCGTGTGCCGACGTCGACCAGCCGTCCTTATCGTGACAGGCGAGACAATTAATGTCCGTATCGGGGCTGAACGGGCCGCCCGGCTGGTTTTGCTGGAACCGCTTCAGCCGCAGGAACTTGTTCGTTGGCGAGATACTCGTGTCGACGACGTGCGGGTCGTGACAGGTCGCGCACTGGACCTGACCGGCGCCGCCGGGGCCGGTATTCTCCAGCGGCACCGGCGGCCGCACGCCCGGCTGGCGAATGGCGATGTGGGCGGACACTGCCGGGTCGAGCAACTCGCCGTCGGCGTTGGCGAGCGTCGTGTCGTAGGTCAGCGAGATCGGGTGGTCGTTGGAGAGGTCCGTACCCAGGTTGCGTGTGAACCCGGTCTGCAGGCCCTCGCCCGCGGGCATCGTATCGCCGGGACCCGCGCCGGTGATCGGAATCGTCGCATTGACCTGCCCGCTCAGCACGTTCACGGAACTGATGGCCAGGGTGCCGTCATGGCAGGACAGGCACAGCTTGGAACTGCCTGCCGGCTGCGCGAGCTGCCCGGCGATCGTTTCCGCATCGAGCGATGCCGAGTTGTAAGTCGTATAGGTTTGCTCTGACAGCGCACGATTCCATAGCGGCGTACCCGGCGAGTTCGTTGCGCCGTGGGGCGTGTGGCAGAACACGCAGACCTGCGACTCGCTATTCGCCGTGACCGTACCCGGGCCGCTCGCAGAGAGGTTATGCGGCGTGCTCAGGATATCGTTGGTCGACTGGGCGCGCGACGCGTAGTGCGTGCCGATACCCACTGTGAAAAGCACGAATGCGAGCAGTACGACCCGGCCGTTCATGTGCCGCCCCCGACATAGTCGAGCACCACGACACGCCCGTTGAACATGTCGGCCACAAAAAGGCGACTGCCATCGCCGGTCCACGCACCGGCCGGCAAAAAGAACTGCCCGGCTCCGTTTCCGGAACCACCGATCGGTAACAGCAACTCGCCCGTCTCGCTGAAGACGAGCATGTGATCGTAGTACGACTCGACGATGTAGACGTGACCATCGCGATCCGTAACCACGCCCTTGGGCCGCACCAGATTGCCGACGAACAGCCCGCGCTGGCCGATGTTCGACTGCGGTTCTCCCGCCGCCGACAGGACCTGAACCCGCGCATTCAAGGTGTCGGTTACATACAGCCTGTCGCCGCTGCAGCTCAGGTGTGTCGGTCCGTTGAAGCGGCCCGGCTCGGTGCCGCGGCCGCCGATCGTGCGGACCAGTTGCCCGGCATCGTCAAATACCTTGACGTCATGTGCAGCTGAATCAGCCACAAAGATCTCACCGGACGCATCGCTGCGGCAAAGGCCTGTGGGACGTTGCAGAACCCCCTGCCCCAACTTGCCCGCCGGATCGCCGTCAGCAGTCAGGCGCAGCACGTATCCGATATCGGCATCAGATATGAGGTAACCCCCGTTGCCATCGGCAGCAATGCCGACGGGCGACAGGAAGTTGCGCCCGCGCTCTGCCTCCTGCCAGAAACTCAAGCTTCCGGCCGCCTCGTCGAACACGACAACAGCCTCACGGCCCGCATCGGTAACCAGAACACGCCCGGCCTCATCCACCATCCCCGACTGCGGACGTATCAACTCCCGGGTATCTTCGTCGCCGCGTCCGATGCCGGCGATCCAGCGCAGCACCCGCAATGCCGCGCCATCACGCTCGCCTTCGACCGCGCGGAAATTTTCTTCACCAATCAGTTCACCGGCGTAAGCCAGCCGCGGTGTTTCGGGCGGTCCGGGCCAGACCAGCGCCGACACCTGCGCGCGTTCATCCGGAAAATAGACCATCTCGACCGGTGCAGCGGCACATCCGCACAGCAATCCGAACACGACCCCTGCTCCCGCGGCCCTCATCGTCACGAGCACCCCGGCTGGATTGCGAACACGTAGACGCCGAAAGGCCCGGCCGCAACATAGAGTTCCGTGCCGTCGATCCAGAGGTCGGTTACGGCGGCCACGATTTCCCCGGGCAAGGCCGCCCGCGCACTGGTACCCTGGAATTCGTAAGAACTCACGAAAAGCCCTTCCGCATGGCCGTCGGCGACAAACACGCGTCCGCAGGCGTCCGCCGCGATCGCCACCGGAGCCAGCAGCGCATCCTCGCCGTAGGTGGCGATCGGCCGACCCTCGAGATCCAGTTGCGTAACCTCGCGCGACGCCGTATCCAGCACGAAGACGGACCCGTTATTCGCAGCGATCGCCCCGATCGACGCTACGCTCATGACCGGGGATAACGTCGAGTTCATGATTCCCGTCGGGTTCGACAGGCCGTCGAAGAGTACCAGCCTCCTCGACAACTCGTCAGCGATCACGATCGAGGAGCCCCAGTTGATCTCGGTGACGTCAATCGGGGCGGGAATCAGCCTGCTATCGGCGTACCGCTGCCGTTCCCAGCCGGTATCACCAATCTCGATGACGGACCGGCTTTGCCGGTCGACAACGAAGATGATCAGGTCCTGCGTCACGTGCAGGCCCGAGGTGCTGGAATCACGAAGCTTCAGCACCGTGCGTGCCCCACCGCCAAAAACGTCGACCTGCACCAGTTCGGCCGACACGCTGTCGATGACAAACACACTTCCGGCGCGCGCAGCCACAGCAGCGGCAAACCCGATCTGGCCCATGCCGCTGGTCGTACCCAGGTTGATGGCGCCTGCGCCGCCGATAACGCTCACGGGAAACAGCGTCACTTCGATGCCGCCATCTTCGCTGGCGACGTAGCCTCCGGCATCGAGCGCACAGGCGCCCAGGGAAAACAGCACGACGAAGATGGCGATGGCGGGAGATCTCATCGCGCTCGTAGGATTCGGCTTGCGCTTACGAAAACTCGACACAATCATGCTCAATACAGGCCCGGCCCCATCGTCTCGTGTCCGCCTTTGACGCCGGTCTCGAGACCCGGCCGGCCGGAATGGCACAGGTCGCAATTGTCGATCGACCAGGCGATGTCGCCATTGTGACACGCACCGCAGTACTGTCCATCGATCAGTTTTTCCATGGTAATACCGGTCGTGCCAGCACCCATTTTGATATTCAGATCAACGTGACAGACCGAGCACTGGAAGCGGATTCGATGAAACCAGTGCGGGAAGATTACCGGCGCCACCCCCTCGGACTCCGAGAGGGTGTTGATCGTCACGTCGGCGTATTCCGCCCAGGCAACGACGGCGGGACCCAGACAGGCCACGGCGAAGATCATGAGCAGACGGCCCGGCCATATCTTCATTGAGCTCCTTCTCCCGCCACGGCATTCCCGCTGCCGGGCGATGCCGGGGGCGTATTATGGCAGCGGTTGCACTCCGTCAGCGGAAACGACACGGCCCCGTGGCAGAGCCCGCAGTATTCGCCTTCGAGGATCCTGGCCATAGTGATTGGATTGGCATCGACCTGCGGCAGGAAAATGCGGTCGTGGCAGGCCTCGCAGGACATCCACTCCGTGTGTGGCTTGTGCGCGAAGTTTACGTACAGCATCGGGTAAGTGTTCTTCATGAGCACGGTGGTTTCCCGGATCTCGGGCTTTTCATCGCCGGCGAGACTCGGCCTCGGCTCGATCAGCCCCTGTTGCAATGACCGCACCCAGTCCACATTGTTCCCGACCCCGTCGGGAACAAGGACGCTGAGGGCGTCACCAGGTTCCTGCAAAACCCCGATCGCCGGGTTTGACGGGTCGTGCAGCCCGTCGTTCTTCAGCGACTGCCAGTTGCCGGCGCCAACGACCGCACTCGCGAGCGCCGACAGTATGAGCAGGAGAATGAAAGCCCGGGTATGTCTCACCGCCGCTCAGCCCGGGATGTAGACCCCGGCGCTCCTTATCGCACGGATGAACTCCTTGGTCGACTGCTCCAGCAAATCAATCGCCTCTTCGAATTGCTTCTTGCCGGCCGCCTTTTCCGCCTGCACACGCAGCTCGCCGGCCTTGGCGATGAAACCGTCCGCCATCTTGCGCATCGGGCTGGCCTGCATTTTCTCCGCCAACAGGACTTCGACCAGCATGCGATGCGTGTCGTTGCGATCCAGCTCGTAATGATACTCGTCCTCGGGCGTCTCGAAATTGAGTTCCCGCACCAGCGTGTCGCCACGGCGCAGGCCCTCGAGTGAGGCCGTGACGGCTTCGTAAGTCGCATCGAGCATGGCTCGTGCCTCGTCGCCCTTGCCCTGCGACATCAGTTCGTCGGACGCGGCCAGGTCGGCCGTTACCTTTTCCTGCAGCGACCGGTTCATGTCCTTCATGCCCTTCTCCGTGGCAATGCGATCGTGTGCCTTTGCGAGGGCCGCCACGCTCTCCTTGCGAGACCCGTAATCGTCCGTCTGTTTTTGCGAGACCTTGGCGTCACCGTTCGCAGCGCGAGCCGCAGTCGTCATCAAACGAATCGCTTCCCGCAACTCGGCCTCGGCAGCCTCATTGTCGCCACTGTCGGCCAGCGCCTGCGCTTGATCGAAGTGCGCCTGCGCCTGCGCCTTCATCTCGATCGCCTCGGGCTTGCCGCTTGCATCGACTTTATGCGCAGCCGACGACTCCGTCAGCAGCCGTTCGACGTGAACCAGGCGCGAAGAAACGTCAGTGGAGGCGGGTGCCGCAGCCGCTTGCGCCGCGAGGCTGACCGCCAGGGCCGCCGCGGCGATACCGGCGGCGGCGATTCTAACCAATTGTGTACCGTTCATTCTCTTTACCTGATTTCCGCTGCGGCACGACTAGTTGGCCGCGGTCTGTTCCTTGGGTCTCGAGTGGCAGCGCCGGCATTCGGAGACAGGGAACGCCACCTTGCCGTGACAGACCCCGCATTTTTCGCCGAGCAGGATCGACGCCATGCTGATCTGGTTCGCCCCCTTCTGCGGGATGAATATTGCCGGATGGCAATTGGAGCAGTCGAGCCACTGTGTGTGCTGCTTGTGAGGGTAGACGACGTCGGGCATCGAGCCTTTTACTTCGCGAACGATATTGAGGTCAAGCACGATCGGTGGGGTGCTGGCTGGCGTAAGGCTGTTGCGAGGCTCGATCAGGCCCTCGTCCATCGCCGCATTCCACTGCACGTAATTACCCGAGTTCGAATCCGGCAGCGCTTCGAATGCCTCGCGGGGCGTTTGCAGTAGATGCGTACCCGGATTGTCACGATCGTGAATGCCGTCCTCGGGAGGCGGCGCATTACGTTCGGCGGCGGGTTTCATCAATCGATTGAAACGATTTGGGTCCGACTGCGCTTCCGCCAGGCTGGCGAGCAGCAGCATTGCCAGCAGGGCCAGACCTCCCGCAACCATCAGGATGGCGAGGCTCCTCATGTTGATCACCGTCATTGCGCACGCTCCGGAGCGGCCTCCTCGGCCGATTTGGGTGACGCAACGAGTTTTTGCACTGTGCTGTGGTGAACCTGCGTCGGCGTCTCTGGAATCCCGGAGTGGCACAGGTCGCAGTTCTCGATGGACCACGCGACGTCGCCGTTGTGGCACGCACCACAGTATTCGCCATCAATAATCTTGAGCATGTTGATTTCGTTGCCGCCGGCCTCGAACTTGAACCCGAGGTCCCCGTGGCAGACCTTGCAGCGGAAGCGGATGCGGTGAAACCAGTGCGGGAACACGACCGGGCGCATGCCGGCCTCGTCGGAGAACTCGTTGATGACGACATCGCCGTACTCGGCCTGCGCCGCCTCGAAATAGACGCCCGCAAACAGCACCGCGAGGAGCGCTATCGCCATCCATAGTCGTGTTGGTGTTTCCATAGTCTTGATTCGCTGTTTTGGTGTCGTTTCTCGGGAACGGCCTCTCAAGTCGTTCCGTAGTAGCGCCGGACCGAAAAGAATGCCTGGCTGTTCCAGCGGCCATTGAAGTCGCGGACCTCGGCCAGCAGCCTGAGTTCGAGCAGCCCGATGCGGTAGGTGAGTTCATTGCGCCAGCTGCTGTCGCTGCGGTTCGGGTCGAACAGGTCATCCCGCTCGAACGGGTCGTCGTCGCGAAACTGTGCGCTCAGGTAGCGCAGCTCGGACAGGAAGTTCAGGTTCCGGACGTTGAATAGTTCGCGGTCGATGTAGCTCAGGTTGACGCTGTACGTAAACGAACCCTGGCCCATCATGAACGTGGCGTTCGGATCGCCGTTCATCGCCATCGGCATTTCGCTGTTACTGTACTGCACCGAGAACCCTCCGTTGAGCGACCGGGTGCGATTGAGCTGCATACGCGACGACCCCTGCAGCGACAGTAGCTGGAATTCGTCGCTGCGGTCGCCATACAGCCTGCGATCAGAAAGAGACAAGCGCAGGTAACCGGACGTGCGCCCGCGCTGGCCGCTGTAGGTCGCGTACGCCGTGTGCACGAGCGACTGGTCCCGGCGGTCCTGCGTATCGGCGAGTGCAGCGATCGTCTGGGTGAGGCTGAAATGCAGCTGCCGGCCGCCACCGAAATTCAAGCTGCGGGACAGGCCGTGGTTGAAGCTGGCACCGAACGCCTGCACGTTTTCTTCGAAACCGTTGCTGTCCCGGCGATTTCCCAGGTCGAGCGTACTCCCCCAGTTGTAGGTCATGCGGCCCAGCCCATAGGGCATCGATCGGTAGATTCCGCGCAGGCGCTGGAACATGCCGGTATGACTTTCGACATTGTCGCCGCCGTTACCGTCGAAGCCCGCGCTCGCCGAAAACGTCACCCGCGGCGAATACTGGTAGGTTGCGGTGCCGCTCATCAGGTAAGTGTGCGAGTTGCGGGTGACGCCGTTCCCGGCTTCGACGCCCTGCGCGACGAGTCGCCCGATAACGGTCATCGGTTTCTCCGTATCCGGCCGCCAGTTCGAATAGCCGTTGAACTGCAGGAAACGCCGCAGTTGCTCGGTCCCGTGCAAGTTCAGGCGCTCGTCGCTGTAGAACAGCGTATCGTCGATGTTGAAGCGCAGGCCGCCACGGAACCGGTGTCTTAGGCTCACGAGCCTCCGATCCTGGGTCTGCGCCGGCGCGTCCCGGTTGAGTTTTCGCAATGACGTCAACAGGCGGAAGTCGTTGCGCCCGATCGCCCGGTTGCCGGTGAGCTGCCAAAGGTCGGAGCCGAACCTGCGTTTCTCCGTCCTGCCGTTCACCGAGACCTCGTCCGTGTCGCTCGAGCGATACTCGAGCGAGATTCGCCCGCCGTTCCGCCGCGACGCGAACTGCTGCAGGAAGCCCCAGTTGCGCGTCGTGAAATCCGTGTCGAAGATGTCGCCGTCGACGCGGCTGTCCCGGCTCTCGAAGTACAGCCGGAAGGGGAAGGTGCTGCGCGAGAAGGCATTCGCGACCAACCCACCGGTCACGATCGTGCCGTCGTTCTTGGTGTCAGACACCGCATTGCGGGTCCGGGTCAGGCCGAGCTTGCCGCTCAGCGCGAGGATGTAGGGCTGCCAGACGAAGGTCGATGCGCGGGCTCGCCAGGTCGCCAGGTGCTGGTCGGTGCCGATGCCCTCCTCGTTGCGGGTCAGCCGAAACTGGTACTCGAGGTAGCCGCCATGGTCGATCGGCGCGACCTGTGCCAAGCACGGCTCCATCGGTGCGATCGCCGCCGCCAGCATCGCGAGCGCGACGAGTCGCCTGATTCTCGATACCGGATTGCCTGCGGCTGTTGCCATCGTTTCTTAGTTGTCGTAGCTCGGGATGTTTACCAGGTAGTCCGAGTCGACCTGAATGTCGGCGTTGCCCCGCAATTCGGCCACCAACGCCTGCCAGCGGTCGTCGCCGGCCTGCCGCACCCACAGTTGTGCCGCGCGCTCCGCGACGTCTTCGAAGTCCCGCAATCGTTGCGGCCGGCGATCAAGGAGCTTGAAAATCGCCATGCCCTCGAGCACGCGCACCGGCTCCGACACGCCGCCGACCTCGAGGTCCGCCATCGCGGCTTCCACGTCCGGGCTCAGTGCACCCTCGTGCTGGTACCCCATGTCACCGCCCTCGGCGGCCGAAGAATCCGATGAGTGCAAGGACGCGAGCTCCGCGAAATCGGCGCCGGACTCCAGCTTCTCGACGATCCGGGCCGCTTCCTCGCGCGCCGCTTCCCAGCCGGGCGCGCCGGCCGACGGCTGGACGGCAAGCAGAATGACCGCAATGCGATTGCTCGCTGGCTGCGTAAAGAGCTCCGGGTTCTCCTTGTAAAAGGCCCTGACCGTTGCCGAGTCCGGCATGTCGACGTGACGAACCTCTTGCTCGAGTCGCTCGAGCAGGCTGTCTTCCTCGAAGCGCTCACGCAGCGCGGCGACCATCGCCGGGCCCTCGGTCTGCCAGCGACCGGTGTCGCCGTAACGCAGTTCGTACTGTGCGATTCGCGCGTCGATCGACGCATTGTCGGGTTCTATACTGCGCCGTTCCGCTTCTTCGAGGAGCATGTGCCGGTCGATGAGCTTGTTCGCGACGCCCTTGCGGAACTCAATATACTCATCGGCGCCCGGAGGCTTACCGTGGTAGTAGGTCTGCCGCGCCGCCGCGTAGACCTCGCGTTCGAACTCCGCCCGGCTGATCGTGGTCTCGCCGACGGACGCAAACACCTCGTCGGTCGCGGCCGTTTCCGCGTGCACCGCCGGCGCTCCCGCGAAGAACGTCATGGCGGCGACGATACCCGTGAACGCGAATGATTCTTTTTTCATGTCTGTTCCGTTACGCAAGTCGGCCCGGACAACGTGGCGTTGCCCGGGCCGGTCCTTCAGTCCGATTTACAGTCGGTAAAAAGTCTGTATGGCGCGCCGCCTACTTCGTGTGGCATGCCGTGCAGACCGCACTCGACGCGTTGCTCGTGCGCAAGAAGGACACCTGGTTCGTAAACGTATCCGAGTTGTGCGGATCGTGGCAGCTGCCGCACTCGACGAACGGCTGGATCGCGCCAACCTCGTTGCGTGTATAGAGCAGCATATCGGTCTTCTCGCGCGTTCCCGCCGTGCCCCCGACGCTGTCGACCCACCAGATCGCCTGGCCGTTGATCGTCGCCTTGACCGGGGGGTTGAAGTCAGGATCGACCAGCACGCCTGCGCCGAGTGTACCGTCTGCGTCGGTCGATAACGCACCCCCGCCGCCGTACTGCATGGAGATCGGGTGGTCGTTAGTGAGGTCTTCGCCGAGGTTCGGGATCGGCGCCCCGGCAGGCACTCCGGCCATGGTGCCAATGCCCCCGACCCCGGTGTCGATCTCGGCGCCACCGGCAACGTAGCCGCCGGAACCGGGGCTGTTGATCACCACGTCCATCGCCTGCGCGCCGTCGTGGCAGCTCAGGCAGGCCAGCGATACCGAGCCGACCGGCGCTTCCTGCGAGTCGAAACTCGGCGTAGCCAGCGTCGAATAGCGGGTGAACCGGCCCTGGTTTGCGTCCAGGACCTTGTTCCACAGCGGCACCGGCGCCGTCGTGTCCGCGCCGTGAGGGGTGTGGCAGAACACACAGACCTGGTCCGTCACGGCCGTGGTCTCTTGTGCCGCGCCACCGGTCGTGAAGTCGTGCTTGCTGCCAACGATCGATTGCGCGAACGCGGAGGAGCCGGCGAACAGGGCGCCGAGCAGGATGAATTGGGCGATATGCCTGAGCGTGTTAGTCATCGTTTTGTACCTTCCCCGAAGAACTGAAGTTTTCCCTGTACGAATCCTATTAACCCAGATTACATGGGGCCAGTGACATAGTCACACTTGGTGGAAAGTACGTACTTTCTGATCGTTTGGCTAGGGTTTTGACCGTATTTTTGCCGGCGCGACACCCTATTGCTCAATTGTTCGGCGCAGCATCCGGCCGTTCCTGAGGATGATCCGGCCCCGCCGCAGCTCGACGGCGCCAGCCTGCTCGAGTTCCTGCAGTCGCCGGCTTACGACCTCGCGAGCCGTGCCGAGCTCGGTTGCGACCGCCTGTTGCGTCACCTCGGCCACCGCGGGGCTGTCCGCAGACTCGGAAAACTTGCGCAACAGGTATTCCGCCAGGCGGTGATCCACCCGCCGCGTGGTGATCTCGCGCACCTGCGCGATGATGTCGCCAAACCGCAGGACCGTTGCACAATGCACGTATTCGCGGACGTCGGGATTGGTCTCGGCAATCTGACGGAAGCTGTCGGCCGGAATCACCACGCCGCGGAGGTCGCCACAGGCCGATGCGTCGGCAAAAGCGCCAATACTCATCAACGCGGCGCTGAGATTAACGGGGCAGCTTTCGCCCCGGCCGACGTGGTAAAGCGTTACCTCCCTGCCCGACTCGCCCGACACGTAGACGCGCAGCTGCCCGTCACCGACGAACAGCGCATCGCGACACGAATAACCGGCCTCGAGCAGGGTCTGGCCATCGTCGGCCGACAAGGAATTCGCGACGGCGAGGAGTTCCATGCGCTGCGCGGGAGTGCTATTCCGGTAGAAACCGTAATGCTGCAGCACTTCATGCAGCCCGTGCAGCTTCTGCTCCAGCGTATCGACGAAACCGTCGCGTACTAACGCGTCCATGGCGCCTCTCCTTGCTGACCGTGTCCCTCAGTTGCCCGCCGCACGTGCTCCCATGTAGCCCTCCTGGGGACCTACCGCCGCAGGGCGGTATACGTCCACCTTGCGGAAGAACTGGTCGACCATGTAGACGCGCCCGTCCTCGTCGACGGCGATGCCGGCGGGCAACATGTACTTGGCCGCGCCGGGGCTGGTGGACCGGGAGCCGATGAACAACAGTAGCTGCCCGGCCGGATTGAAGATCTGGAAATTCCCGAACGCGGCATCGGTCACGTAGACATTGCCATCGGGGTCGGTATCCACCCCCTTCGGCCGCGAAAACTGGCCGGGCTGCACACCGATCGAGCCGAAGGTATGCACGTAGGTCCCGTCCGCTTCGAACACCTGGATCCGGAAATTCGAGCTGTCCACGACGTAGACGAGTCCGTCCGGACCGATGGCGATGTCTTTCGGCAGGTTGAACTCGCCGGGACCGGAACCACGGTGGCCGATGTCGAAGGCGACTTCGCCGGTCGCGATGTCGAATACGCGGATCCGGTGCTCGCTGGTGCTGACGCCGCCCGTGTCGACGACGTAGGCGTAGCGGGCGTCCGCGTCGACATCGACGTGCGCCGGCCGCTCGAACTTGTCGCTGCCACCAAAGGCGCTCAGGAAATCGCCGTCCTGGTCGTAGACGACGACCCGCCTCGCGGTTCCGTCGACGACGTACAGGTTGCAGTCGTTGTCCACGGCCATCCCGAGCGGCTTGCGCAGAACGCCCGGCTCGTCGAGGCCGATTTCCCTGTATTCGCCTGTCGGGACGTTCAGGATGTGGACGGAGCGGCGCACGGTGTCGCTGACATATAGCCGGCCCTGACAGGCCTCGACGTCGAAGGGTTTCGAGAAGCCGGTCGACGCATCGACCTCGCCAGTCAGGATCCGGCGCCACTTGCTCTCGCGATCCTCCACCCTGATGTCGGCGCTGCCCAGGATCGTGCGCTCGAAGAAGAACCGCGGGGTCTCTGGCGGCGGCGGGAACACCAGGTCCTGCGGCTGCTTGTCCTCGGCCGTGGAATCCGACGGGCCCGGTGCAGCACAGGACGCAAGCGTCGCGGCACAGACAACCATGAAGATGACAGCGCTGCCGTGCGTGAAACGCCGGGCGCAGCTTCCTGTTACGTTACGAAGCATGTTCATACTCTGAATCGATCATGTTATTCCCCCG
>JBFIHC010000079.1:0-14849 GCA_041601995.1 Woeseiaceae bacterium
CGGCGACACTCTGGCTGATTGCCTCGTCCGGGTTCAGCGGCGAGTCCACCCACAGGTTTTTGGAAGCGGGGTGCGACTTCACGAACAGCGAGCCGCCGCCCTGGCCGTGCAGTACGCGCACCACTTTCCACGCCTGATCGGGATGTCCCTCCGGATCCGTGCCGAGGAATGTCACCTTGTCGTTCCCGAGCGCGCTCGTGATCCAGACCGGCCCGAAATCCGGGTCGTCGATATTTGCACCGCGTCCGGGGTGCGGGATCTTGTCCACGTCCACGAGCGCTTCGAGATCGCGTTCGCGGGAGTCGACTACCGCGATTTTGTCGGACTGGTTCGCCGCGGTGAGGAAGTAGCGCTTGCTGCGATCCCAGCCGCCATCGTGCAGGAAGCGGGCGGCACCGATATCCGTGACCGTCAGGTTGTCGATGTCACTGTAATTAACCAGCAGGATGTGCCCGGTTTCTTTTACGTTGACGATGAACTCCGGATTCTCGTGCGAGGCCACGATAGCGGCAACGCGCGGCTCCGGATGGTATTCCTGCGTGTCGACGGTCATGCCCCGGGTCGAGACCACCTTCAACGGCTCCAGCGTATCGCCGTCCATGATGACGTATTGCGGCGGCCAGTAGGCACCGGCGATCGCGTACTTGTCTTCATAGCCCTTGTACTTCGAAGTTTCTACCGACCTCGCTTCCAGGCCGACCTTCAGTTCGGCGACGATCTTCGGCGGGTTCATCCACAGGTCGATCATGTCCACCTTCGCGTCGCGTCCGATCGTGTAGACGTAACGGCCCGATGCGGATAGTCGCGAGATATGCACCGCGTACCCCGTGGGCAGGATGCTGACCACTTCCTTGGTGTCGCCGTCGATGATCGCCACCTGGCCGCTGTCACGCAGCGTGACCGAGAAGAAATTGTCGATATTGCGCGTGTGCTCGGGCTTCTTCGGGCGGTCTTGCGGCGCGACCAGGACTTTCCACGAGGCCTTCATGTCCGCGAGGCCGAACTCGGGCGGCGAGGGCGGCTCCTGCTGCAGGAAGCGCGCCATAATGTCGACCTCTTCGGAGCTCAATTCACCGGAAGTACCCCAGTTGGGCATGCCGGCGGGCGAGCCGTAGGTGATGAGAGCCTTGAGGTAGTCGGTGCCGCGTTCCCGCGTGATATCCGGAGTCAGTGCCTTGCCGGTCGCACCCTTGCGAAGGACACCGTGACAGCCGGCGCAACGCTCGAAATACAGCCGCGTTGCGGCGGCAAATTCTTCGTCGGTGAGCACGGGGCCCTCGTCCTGCGCCTGGCGCATTTCTTCGCCGGGTATTGTCAGCGGCGCTCCCGAATAACGCAGTTCGCTTTCCGTAGCCCCCGTATGCGGCTGTCCCTTGGCCCGGTCCTCCTGGCCGAGCTTGACGCGCAGTGCCGCCACTTCGGAGGGTGACACGGCGGCCAGGGAGTTGCCCCAGGAATTGAAGACATAGGTCAGTGCCGCGGCAAGGTCTGCGTCCGAGAGATGTCCCATGCTGGGCATCACGGCATTGTATTCCTGGTCGTTCACGGTAATCGGGCCCGACAGCCCGAACAGGGCGACGGAGAGCACTTCCTCGCGGTCGCGCTTAAGGTAGTCGGATCCGGCGAGTGGCGGGAATGCGCCCGGGAGACCCTTGCCGTTCGGTTGGTGGCACGCCCCGCAATGGGCCTCGTAAATGCCCTTGCCCGCTGCCATCATTTGCTCGAACGAGCCCGACGCGGTTTCTGCGGCGTGGACCTTTGCTGCCCCCGTCTGGTCGTCGGCCTGTGAGCAGGCAACGAACAGCATAAACCCTGCGAGGACGCCAGCCGCACGGCTGAATGGCTGTTTAAAAGTCATTGTCTTGTTGCTCCTGAGTTGGTCGTGCGTGTGAGCCGCTACCACGTCATATCGATGCCGACTGAAAAGCTGCGGCCCGGACGGGAGAGGTAGGGGATCACGGGATCATCGGGCGCGAAGCCGCGCACGTCGGTCCACGCCCAGTAGGTTCTGTCAGTAATATTCATTGCCGCGGCCCGCACGGTCAGCGACGGCCCGGCACGCCAGGCGAGATACAGGTCGAACACCCCGTATCCAGGCGCCTCGAACAGCTGCCCGCCACTCTCGTCCCGAGCACGCCAGTCGTCGGTGAAAGTGCCGCGCAGCGATGCTCGAAGTCGTGCGCCCGGCGACTGCCAGTTGATGCTTGCCACGGCCTGCGGCGGTCCTACCGAGTTCAGGGGTTCGCCGTTGTCCAGGTTTTCACTGCGGGCGACGAAGAGGCCGCCGTCGAGACTGAGGCCCCTGCCGATCGCCGCCAGGTTCATTGTTCCCCCTGCTTCGACACCCTCGATTACGGCGGCGGCGATGTTTTGGGACTGGAACAGTATCCGGCCGCTCTCGGGGTCGGGTCCGAGTCGAACCTTGGACTCGATGAAGTCCGTGTACCGGGTGCGAAACAGGGAGACATGCGCGCTGCCGCCACCGCCGCGCCAGCGCATGCCCAGATCGAAGCCATCGGACCTTTCCGACCGGAGATCCGGGTTCGGGACGGCGCGGATATTGAACAACGGTAATTCCAGGCTGATGTTCGCATCCTCGTACGGTGGCGCACGAAAGCCGTGTGCATACTGGAGATAGACCTCGGAGGCGTCCGTCATGTGGTAGATCACCCCGGCTTTCGGCGACAGTTCGAACTCGGCGATCGACGCCGGTTGCGCGAACGGGTAGTCCTCGGCGTACATGCCGTCCACGCTGGGCTGCATGTCGTAATAGTCGGCGCGCAGGGCGGCCGTGAGCGACCAGCGACCAACCGAGATCGAGTCCTCGACGAATGCACCCCATTCCATGCTCCGGGTGACCGGGAAATCGCGTAGCGGGAATACTTCGCCAAGCAGTACGTTCGTGCGCTGCCCGTCAGCCAGGCCGGTCTCGAGCCCGTCCCGGTACTCTGTTGTCTCGCGGTGCCGTGCCTCGAAACCGTAGCTCACGCGATGATCCGCGTGATCCGTGACAACGGTCTTTTGCAAATTCGCCTCCAGGCCGGCGGCACGCTGTTCGAATACAAACAGTCGCTCAATCGCAACCGGGCGCGGTGCGAGCGTCCGCTCGTCCCGGGTCTTCTGTTCGAAGTCCGATGCCTGGTACCAGGCGCGGACAACGCCATTGCCTGCAAGCCACCCACCACCGGCGAACCGGTATTCGGCGGCGAAGATGTCGGTACCGTACTCGTCGTCGCCGACAAGGGCCGTGGTGCTGCGGAAGCGACCGTTGCCGAGCATCGACTGCGCGTCGGATTCCACGTCGCTCTCCCGGTGGTACATCAACGCGCGCCAGCTGTTCCCCCGGGCGTCATCGGCAACGATCTTGAGCAGTGCCGAGCGATTGTCGAAATCACGGAGATCGAGATTTTCGTCGACCGCGTTCGCTTCCGTTTGCTCTCCGGATGTGGCGGATAGTCCCCCGAGTACGGCTACCGGGCCGGCAGAAAAAGCCTGCATGGCGGTCGCAGACACACTCGAATCCGCGGCGTGCCAGTTCGAATACAGCTGGCCTCCCTGACCTTTCGATCGACTCAGTTTCTGCGGATCGACCGTTCGCATCGCGACGACGCCACCGATTGCCGAGCTGCCGTAGACCGCGGACGCCGGCCCGTGCAGAACTTCGATCTGGTTGACGAAGCCTGCGTTGACAAGGTCGCGGGTCGCGTTGGAAAAACTGCCGACGTCGAACTGATCACTAACCGGCACGCCGTCCATCAGGATCGCTACGCGGTTGCCGGCGATACCACGGATATTGATGCTTTCGGAGCCGAAGCGCGATCGGTCGGATTCGTAATCGATTCCTGGCGCATAGCGAAATACGTCGGCGATGGACGACGAGAGCTCGAATCGAAAGTCTTCGGCGCTGAAGACACTGATGTTGGCCGTAATGTCGCGCCGCGATCGCTCGTGCTTGTTGGCGACAACGACGATTTCGTCGATGATCCCGAGCTCGGTATCGTCTTCCGGGAGCGTTATGCCCGGGGCTCGATCGGCGGTTGCCGCGCTGGCGGAAAAGAGCGCGATGAAGCCGGCCTGCAGCAGGACTCGGCGGTGCTTGGTGGGCAGCAGATGACAGGACATTTCGGTGACCTCGTAGCCTGTAAACCTGAAGATGATTCCGGGGCCGCGTTGTTGAATCTGTACAAACGGTAGACGCCAGGCGCGCGTTACGCCTTGATCCAGATCAAGGACACCCGGCCGGTTCGGCCTAGACTGCGCGGTAGCTTTCGTGTTTTGTCGGTCTGCGGAGACAAGTCCAGTGATGCAGAGGGGCGCAGTGATAGACTCGCTTCCCATGGACAGGAATTCGTCCCTCTACGAGTCCGTTCGGGACCATTACCTTTTCGCCGGCCTCGACGAAGACCACTTCGATCGGCTTGCCGTCGAAATGAAAGTCAAGAGCCTGGAGCAGGGCAATATCCTGTTTCACCGTGGGGACCGGGCCGACAGCTTCTACTACGTCGATGGCGGCCTGATAGAGCTGAGCCTCATCTCGGCCACAGGCGACAAGAAGACGCTGGAAGTTGTTCACCCCGGCAGGACATTCGGCGAGGCCGTCACGTTCATGCAGGAAGCGCGCTACCCCGTAAATGCAGAGGCGTTGCAGCCCTCACAGCTCTGCGAGATTCCCAACCGGGTGTACCTGGACCTGTTGAAGACGAATCGAGATGCCTGCATGCGACTTATCGCGGACCTGTCGCGCCACCTGCATGCCCGGGTGCGCGAAATCGAGAACCTGTCGATTCAGAATGCGCGTTACCGACTGGCGAGCTACATCATGGATCACATCGTCGAACGGCGCGGCGGAGACCAGGCGACCGCCAGCCTCGAATTGCCGCGACATGTCATCGCGTCGCGGCTGTCCATCAAGCCGGAGACGCTCTCGAGGCTACTGCGCAGCCTCGTCGACGAGGGCATCGTCTCGATCGAGGATCGGGTGGTTTTCATCCACAGCCTGGACCGGCTGCGGCTGTACGATTAAGCACCGCCAACAAAAAAAAGCGCCTGACGGCGGTTTCTCTGGTGTTGGTGGAGGTGGTGGGAATTGATTCGCTGCCTCCGGCAGCTCACCGCTTCGCGGCGCCCTTCGGGCGTCCAACACGGGCTGCGCCGCGTTTTGTGAACCCACGTCGTGGCTTCTCTTGCCAGCCACTGTTTGCCAAAAAAAACCGCCTTGCGGCGGCTTTTTGACGTTGGTGGAGGTGGTGGGAATCGAACCCCGGCGCGCCGGTACAAAACAGAAAAGATGCGCTCCGTCACCGGCGCGACGAATGTAGCGGGCGATGAAAATTTTCGTGTGTGTTGCGTGGGGAAACCTGCCAGTTTCTGCAAATTCGGGCCCTGCCAGCCGGCAGGGCCCAGGAATTTGGTGGAGGTGGTGGGAATCGAACCCACGTCCGCAAGCCCTACGCTACGAGCTCTACATGCTTATACCGTCTTTAATCTCGCTGCGGGTTACCCGACGGGCAGGGAAGACTCGCAGCCAGTCCAGTGAGGTTTTAACGGATTGGACACTGAACAAGCCCGCACCGCGGTCCTGTGTCGGTGACTCCCGTGATCCGGACGCACAGGCACGATCCGGGCGGAAGGCTTAGAGCTGGTTTTTAAGCAGCTAAAGCGTAGTTGTCGTCGTTGGCAACTATAAGTGTTACAGCTGGATTTACGAGGTCATCTGTCCCTCGGCATGCACCCGGAGTTTCGCGACCCGCGTCGAAGCCAAGTCACCCCCGTGAGCCCCTAGTGTATGGGTAATCGCAGCTATTACAACGGAGAGGCGCACAAATCATCCGGGACTTTTATTAGAAATAGCTTCAATAATATATTGTAATAAACTGAAAAAACTAACGTTTTAGAATTCTCTCTTTCTGCCGGGCCCAGTCCCGCTCCTTGCTGGCCGCGCGCTTGTCGTGCTGTTTCTTGCCGCGCGCAAGGCCGATCTCCAGCTTCACACGGCCCTTGCGCCAGTGCAGGTCCAGCGGCACCAGGGCGTAGCCCTTGCGTTCCACGGCGCCGATCAGGCGGTCCAGTTCCCCCCGGTGCATCAGCAGCTTGCGACTTCGGGTTGGGTCCGCCTGGACGTGCGTGGACGCGGACAACAGCGGCGAAAAGTGCGCGCCAACCAGAAACGCCTCGCCATTCTTGATCGTGACGTAGCTCTCCGTAAGCTGGGCACGGCCTTCCCGCAGGCTCTTCACTTCCCAGCCCAGCAGCGACAGGCCCGCCTCTACCCGGTCCTCGATGAAATAATCGTGCCGGGCCCTGCGATTGGCGGCGATGACGTTGCTTTTGTCGGGTTTCTTCTTGCTCATGTTGTTGTCGGGCCAACGACGGCAGGGGGCGCGATTATACGGAATTCTTGCCGCTTCACAGCCCGCCGTGTTCGGCTCGCAGGCCGCCGGCCGTGTTGTCAGCCTATCGAAATTGTATGAGAATCGCGCCTTCCTACGCCCCGGAGGGAGCGAGAATGCTGAGCAACCAGGCTGCCGACTCCGGCAAGCGTACTTCACTTCACGGGCACTGGTCGTCTCGCCTCGCTTTCGTGCTCGCGGTGACCGGGTCGGCCGTCGGCCTCGGCAACATCTGGAAGTTCCCGTACGTTGCGGGCCAGAATGGCGGCGGTGCGTTCGTCATCGTGTATCTGCTCTGCGTTTTTCTTATCGGCATGCCCGTGATGATGTCCGAGATCCTCATCGGTCGACGGGGGCGCCGCAATCCGGTGGCGACGATGGCGCTGCTCGGCGAGGAAGAGGGCAGTTCGCGGCGCTGGCAATTGGTGGGCGGCATGGGCGTGCTGGCCGGCATCCTGATCCTGTCGTTCTACAGCGTGATCGCGGGCTGGACGCTCGCCTACATCGTCAAGAGTGCGACCGGGGTGTTCACCGGGGCAGATGCCCGGGCGGTCGGCGCGCAGTTCAGTGGCTTCGTGGGCGACTGGCGTGCCCTTACGTTCTGTCACACGCTGTTCATGGCGCTGACGATCTTCGTGGTCGCCCGCGGCGTCGAGCGGGGTCTCGAGCAAGCCGTTCGCTTCATGGTGCCAGCGCTGCTGGTGCTGATGCTCATCCTGCTCGGCTATTCGATCACCTCCGGGCACTTCGGCGAGGGCCTGGCTTTCATGTTCACGCCGGACTTCAGCAAGCTGTCGTGGGACAGCGTGCTGGCCGCGATGGGTCAGGCCTTCTTTACGCTGTCGATCGGCATGGGCGCCGTCATGGCATACGGCGCCTACCTGCCGGAGGAAACGTCGATAATGGGCGCTTCGACGGCGGTCGTCACCGCGGATACACTGATCGCGATACTCGCCGGCCTGGTGATTTTTCCGCTGGTATTCGCGAACGGGCTCGATCCGGCCGACGGGCCGGGCCTCGTATTCCAGACGCTGCCGCTGGCGCTCGGGCAGATGCCGGGCGGCGCCTTCTTCTCAACGCTGTTTTTCATTCTGTTGTCGTTTGCGGCCTGGACATCGGCGCTCGGTCTGATGGAACCCGCCGTCGCATGGCTCGTCGAGCGCTACAACCGGACCCGGGCGCAGGCGGCGATGATCGTCGGAGGGCTGATCTGGTCGCTGGGCTTCGGCACGGTCTTCTCATTCAACGTCCTTGCGAATGTCAGTTTCTACAAGGGCACTGTGTTCGATAACCTCGACCACCTGACCAACAACATCATGTTGCCGCTCGGCGGGCTGTTCATCGCCGTCTTTGCGGGCTGGGTCATGTGCAGGAATTCCACGGCCGAAGAACTCGGCGGTGCCGGGTTCATGTACCGACTCTGGCGCGCGCTGGCGCGCTTCGTGGTTCCGGTCGGCATCCTCTTCGTTTTCCTGAAAGCCGTCGGCCTGCTGCCCAACCTGTCATGAGCGGCTGCGGCTGCCCCTTCAACTAATGCGATGCGCAAGGTAAGCCGCAGTGCCCTCGTGCCATTCTCGGCCGAGCAGATGTACGTCCTCGTCGAGGACGTCGAATCCTACCCGGAATTTCTGCCGTGGTGCGGCGCCGCGGTGCTGCACTGGCGTGACGGGGACGTTCTCGAAGGGTCCGTGGAGATGCAGATCGCGGGGCTGCGCCGCAGTTTCCGGACTCGCAACAGGATGCGCGAGTACGAGGCGATCGACATGGAACTCGTCGAAGGTCCGTTCAGCCACCTGAGCGGCGGCTGGCGCTTCAAGGCGCTCGATCACATCGGTTGCAAGGTGTCGCTGGAAGTAGAGTTCGAGGTCAGGAGCCGCGCCACGAACCGATTGCTCGGACGATATTTCGAGGAAATCTGCAACTCGCTGGTCGACGCATTTGTGCGCAGGGCGGGCGACATCTACGGCGCCCGGGCCTGCCGGCGTGACTGACAGCCTGACCGTTGAGCTGGTGCTGGCAACCGCCGAGAAACAGGTGCTGGTGGCGGTGATCGTGGATGAGGGCGCGAGCGTCGCCGACGTAATCGCCGCCTCCGGCATCCAGTCACGCTTCCCTTGCCTGGAGATTGGCACGATGCCGGCCGGCATCTGGGGCAAGCCGGTGCCAAAAGACCGTATCGTGCGACACGGGGATCGCGTCGAACTCTACCGGCCGCTGGAGATGGACCCCCGGAAAGCACGGCGGCAGCGCGCACGTGCTGGGAAAACATGAGGCTCAGAGGTCTTCGGCCAATTCCCGGTTCCGCTGAATCTCGCTGACGGCTTCATCGTCGAACAGGATGGTCACCCAGCGCTTGGCTGTGGCGTCATTGCGGCCGATCTTGACGTAGTAGACGTAGTCCCAGCGGTTTTGATGGAACGGGTCGGCGATCATCGGTGTGCCGAGCAGAAACCGCACCTGGTTGCGCGTCATGCCGATTGCGACCTGATCGAGGTCTTCCTCCTCGACGATGTTGCCCTGCGAGATGTTGGCACGGTAAACGCAGCCCGACGCAGCGGTGAGCAGTCCCAGGAAGATGGCCAGGACGAGCGAGTTGCGAAACGAGAATTTCATGGACGATTAAGCGGATCCCCGGTTAGGACGTCGCAGACGATCGCGCTGCTAGAGCCGCGCTGCCATCTGCGTCATAATAGGCGCGCATCATACCTTCTTGCCAAACGCCGCGATAGGCGCCCGCCCCTTAGTGCTACCTGGAAAGCCGTTGATGGAGCAAAGACAAGAATTACGCAAGGCCGGCCTCAAGATAACGCTGCCACGCCTGAAAATCCTCGAGATCCTTGAGAATGCCTCCAATCGCCATCTCAGCGCGGAGGATATTTATAAAGACCTGCTGGATTCAGGCGAGGAAATCGGCCTCGCCACGGTCTATCGCGTGCTGACGCAGTTCGAGGCCGCCGGGCTCGTTACCCGGCACAACTTCGAAGGTGGTCATTCGGTGTTCGAACTCGATGATGGCAAGCATCACGACCACATGGTCTGCGTCGAGACGGGCGAGGTCATCGAATTCACCAGCGAAGAGATCGAGCGCCTGCAGCGTGAGGTTGCCGAGCAACACGGCTTCGAACTGCTGGACCACAGCCTGGTGCTGTACGTCGGGCGCAGCGGCGCAAAGGACGACGAGTAAGGCCTGACAGCGGTCAGGCGCGCTTTCTCGGCGCGCCGGCCAGCATCTCGGCCGCGTGCTCGCGCGTCTTCTCGGTTATCTCGACGCCGCCCAGCATGCGGGCCAGTTCGTCGACGCGCTCCTCTCGGTCCAGCACGTGAGCCCCGGTTCGTGTCGCCATGCCGTCGGTGACTTTACTGATGCGGATGTGCTGGTCGGCAAGGCTCGCAACCTGCGGGAGGTGAGTGACACACAGCACCTGGCGATCCCGGGCGACCTCGGCCAGCCTCCGTCCGACCATTTCCGCGACGCCGCCCCCGACGCCGCTGTCGACTTCGTCGAAGACCATTGTCGGGATCGTGCTGCCATCGCTGGCGATCACCTGGATGGAGAGACTCATGCGCGACAATTCACCCCCGGATGCCACCTTGGAGAGCGGCATCGGCGGCTGCCCCGGGTTCGCGCTGATCAAAAACTCGATATCGTCCACGCCGCTGGCCCGTTCCGAGCCTTTAGGGAGGGGCTTGAGTTCGACGTCGAATCGACCGCCGGGCATGCCCAGCCCCGCCATGGTATCGCTGACCGAACTGCCGAATTTCTTTGCGGCGGCCTTGCGGAGTTTCGACAGTTCCGCAGCGTACTCGCGGTAAGTGGCTTCTGCCGCGCGCGCGGCGTTTTCCAGTTCCCGGCCTCGCTCTTCCGCGTGGGTCAGCTCATCGAGTTCGGCGCCCAAGCGCTCCCGAAGGTCCGCAAGATCATCCGGCTCGACCCGGTGCTTGCGCGCGATCGACTGCATGGAATCGATCCGTTGCTCCACGAGGTCCTGCTGCCGTGGGTCCATGTCGATCGAATCGCCATAGCGGCGCAATGCGTCGACCGCCTCGGCAACCTGTATGCCTGCGTTGTCCAGCAGTTCCGCGACCGGCGCAAGCGCGTCGTCGAACTGCAGCAGCCCCTGGAGGGCGCGCTCTGCCGCCGCGAGCATGCCCGTCGCGTTGGCGTCGTCGTTATCGGATAGCACGTCCATCGCCGCCGCAACACCCTCTGCAAGACGGCCGCTGTTTGCCAGCCGTTGCGCCTCGGTCTGCAATCGGGGGTACTCACCTGCTGTCGGGCTCAGCGACTCGAGTTCCTGCAGCTGGAACGACAACAGGTCGACACGTGACTCGCGGTCGGCATCCGCGCTTTGCAGCACCGCGAGTCGCTCGAGCAGCGATCTCCATTCTGCAAACGCGCCCGCGGTCTGCGCACGCAGGTCCTGCAGCCCGCCGTAGTGATCCAGCAGGTCGCGTTGCACCGAGCGCCGGCCGAGTGACTGGTGGAAGTGCTGCCCGTGGATGTCGATCAGCATCTCGCCCAGCGTCTTGAGCTGCTGCACCGGAACGGCATTGCCATTGATGAAGGCGCGCGATCGGCCGTCGGCATTGATGACCCGTCGCAGCAGGCACTCGTCGTCGTCGTCCAGCGCCTGTTCTTCGAGCCAGGCGCGAGCACCGGGGACGACGGATACGTCGAATTCGGCGCTGAACTCGGCGCGTCTGGCACCGGTGCGCACGAGCTTGCCACTGCCGCGCTCGCCGAGCACCAGGCCGAGCGCGTCGACGAGAATGGACTTGCCGGCGCCGGTTTCACCGGTCAGAACGGTCATCCCGGGTTCGAATTCGACCTCGATACGGTCGACGATGGCAAAGTCCTTGACCTGCAGCGTTACCAGCATTGCTACCCGTCCTCCTCGGGCAGGTCACGCTTGCGGGAATCGTGACCCCAGTGCAGCTTCGAGCGCAGGATGCCGAAGAAATCGTATCCTGGCGGGTGCAGCAGGGTAAGACGCGTCTGCGAGGCGACGACGGTCAGCGTGTCCTCCGGCCGGATCTCTCCCATGGAGTGGCCGTCGGCCATGATTTCGGCTCGCGTGTTCTCGCGTTCCAGCAGGCGCAGCTCGATGCCCAGGTCCGCTGGCAGCACGATCGGTCGGTCCGACAGCGTGTGCGGCGCGACCGGCACGACCACGACCGCGTCGAGGCGCGGCTCGATGATCGGACCACCGCAGCTCAGCGAGTATGCGGTGGAACCGGTCGGCGTGGCGATGACCAGTCCGTCTCCGGCATGCGTATTCACATAGCGGCCGTCCATGCGGGTTACGAAGTCGAGCATGCGGCCGGTTTCACGACGCTGCAATACGACGTCATTCAGGGCGAGGGCGGTCGTGTCCTCGGCATCCGGGCGTGCGAGCCTGGCTTCCAGGACGAGCCGTTTGTCGGTCGTGAAATCCCCGGCGAGCACGAGCCCGACGCTGTCCAGCATCTCCTCCGGCGTTACGTCGGCGAGGAATCCGAGGCGGCCGCGGTTGATGCCGAGCAACGGAATGTCTCCGCGTCGCGCAAGTTGCCCGGCGTACAACATTGCGCCGTCACCGCCAATGGCGATGATCAGGTCCGCGGTGTCTGCGAGGTCCTCTTCGGGCAGGCGCCGTGCTTCGATCCCGAGGGACATGTCTCCGGCTGCCAATACCTCCACGCCCGCCTGGCCAAGGTATTCGGCGAGTATACTGATCGGCTCGGCAACGCGCGGATCCTCGTGGCGTCCCAGGATCGCTACTTTTCTGAACCTTTTTGCCATGTCGCGTCCGCTTGGATGACCGCCTGTCGAGGCGCCGAGTACGGCGATTGTTGCAGACCCTTGACCGGTCGCCAAGGCGTTGCTAGCTTGTTTTGCTACCGTAACACAGCGATCTGTTCAGGCTGTTTTCGGTTTCTCGCAAATGACGGCAGAAGCTACCAGTTCCCTACCCAACGAACGCGCAAGCCACCTGCTGCGCGTGTTGATCCAGCGCTATATCCGCGAGGGGGAACCTGTCGGATCGAGGACGCTGTCGAAAGACTCCGGGCTGGATCTCAGCCCGGCTACGATTCGCAACGTAATGGCCGATTTGGAAGAAATGGGCCTCGTGTCCGCGCCGCACACCTCGGCGGGGCGAGTGCCCACGGCGAAGGGTTATCGCCTGTTCGTGGACACGCTGGTCCGCTACCGGCAGCCGCGGGGCAATGATCTGCGGCGTTTGCAGTCCTACCTGCAGAAGAACATAGAAGATCCCGCGTCGCTGATCAGCTCCGTGTCGAACATGCTGTCCGACATTACCAGTCTCGCCGGCGTGGTCACCGTGCCGCGCGGCCAGCAGGCGATCTTGCGGCAGATCGAGTTCCTGCCGCTGTCGGATTACCGCGTGCTGGTCATCCTGGTGATTAACGATCGCGAGGTGCAGAACCGCATCTTGCAACTCGAGCGGGACTACTCGGAATCGGAACTGACCCAGGCGGCGAATTTCATCAATGAAAAATACGCCGGCATGGACATGCAGCAGGTTCGCGACCAGATCGTCGCGGATCTCGACGACTTGCGCGATTCGATGAACCAGGCGATGCAGGACATCATTACCGTGGCGCAGTCGGCGATGGAAGGGGCGGCGCGGCCCAACGGCGAGTTCGTGCTCACCGGCGAGACCAAGCTCATGGATTTCGCGGAGTTGTCGGATATCGAGACGCTGCGGCGCCTGTTCGAGGCGTTTTCCAAGAAACGCCTGATACTCGAGCTCATGGACCGCAGTATCGATGCGGAAGGCGTGCGCGTTTTCATCGGCGAGGAGTCCGGGTTCCGAATACTCGACGACTGCAGCGTGGTGACCGCGCCGTATCGCATCGGCGACGACACGATAGGGGTTCTGGGCGTTATCGGCCCGACCCGCATGGCCTACGACCGGGTGGTACCGATTGTCGATATCACCGCCCGGCTGCTGGCGACGGCGCTCGGACAGCGGGGCTGACGCTGTAATCCGCCAGAAATTCGGCGGATGCGCTTGATTTTTGGGGCTCGGCCCCCAAACTCGCAACTTCCCTGTAACCGGCCGCGGTTTCGCGCGGCCAGCAAACCGTGGAGTTGCATGCATGACCGCTGAGCGCAAGCCATCTGACGCCGAAACCGACGCGCCGGAGACCGGCGAAGCGCAGGCGCCGGACGCTGCCCTGGCCGAGGCGCAGGCCAAGGCCGACGAGAACTGGAACCTGTACGTCCGCGCTGCCGCGGAACTCGAAAACGTGCGCAAGCGCGCCGTGCGAGACGTCGAGAATGCCCACAAGTTCGCTCTCGAGAGTTTCGGCCGCGAGCTTCTGGCCGTCGTGGACAGTCTCGAAATGGGTCTTGCCGCCGCGGATAACGCGGATGCCGAAGCGCTGCGCGAGGGTAGCGAGGCGACCTGCAAACTCCTGAAGACGACCCTGGAGCGATTCGGCATTTCGGAAGTAGACCCGGAAGGAGAGCCGTTCGATCCGGAATTTCACGAAGCCATGAGCATGATGCCGTCGCCGAACACGGAGCCGGGCTCGGTCGCCGAGGTTATTCAGAAGGGCTATGCATTGAACGGGCGCCTGCTGCGTCCGGCTCGAGTCATCGTGGCGGCCGAGGCGCCGCCGGACGAGGGCAATGGGTGAGCAAATGCGGGTGGCCGAGCGCTTGAAACGCAAGGGCATGCCCCCAATTCACAACCAGTTTCGAAAAACATCGGATTTGTTTGGAGTAATTCAGCATGGGTAAAGTCATCGGTATCGACTTGGGTACCACCAACTCCTGCGTAGCAGTTATGGAGGGCGGCACGCCCAAAGTCATCGAGAACAGCGAGGGTGATCGCACCACACCCTCGATCGTCGCATTTACGAAGGACGACCAGGTTCTCGTGGGGCAGTCGGCAAAGCGCCAGGCCGTTACGAACCCCGGCAACACTCTGTTTGCGGTAAAGCGCCTGATCGGCCGTCGCTTCGAGGACGATGTCGTGCAGCGCGATATTCAGATGGTGCCTTACAAGATCGTCAAGGCCGACAACGGTGATGCTTGGGTAGAGGCCGCCGGCAAGAAGATGGCGCCGCCGGAGATTTCGGCACGCGTGCTGATGAAGATGAAGAAGACGGCGGAGGATTATCTCGGCGAGCCCGTGACCGAGGCTGTGGTGACCGTCCCGGCTTACTTCAACGATTCGCAGCGCCAGGCGACCAAGGATGCCGGCAAGATCGCCGGCCTCGACGTCAAGCGCATCATCAACGAGCCGACGGCAGCCGCGCTTGCCTATGGCATGGACAAGAAACGCGGCGACAAGAAAATCGCCGTTTTCGACCTCGGCGGCGGTACTTTCGACGTGTCCATCATCGAGATCGCCGAGGTAGACGGCGAGCACCAGTTCGAGGTGCTTTCGACCAACGGCGATACCTTCCTCGGCGGCGAGGACTTCGACTTGCGCGTCATCCAGTACC
>JBFIHC010000080.1:0-14271 GCA_041601995.1 Woeseiaceae bacterium
ATGAAAGCCTTCCGCAGCATACTTGGCGACGAGGTCGTATCCCGCTTCAATGCGGAACTGCGCTGGCTCGCCAGGAACCTCGGGCATGCGCGCGATGCAGACGTTACGGAGCGCGATGCCGGGCAGGCGCCGCCGAGCGGAGCAGGTCATTACCAGCGGTTCCTCGCGCAGGAAACCGTGAGCGCGTACGACCAGTTGGTCGAGGTGCTGCAAGGCGAACGCTGTGCAGCGCTGGAAAACGAACTGTCGCGCTTCATTTCCGCGGGACCGACCGCCACGATGCGCCAACAATTCGGCGGCCTGAGTATCGCGGAGTGCGCTCGCGAGGTTGTGCAAACCGCTTTGCAAAAGTTGCTGGCCCACGGTGACGCAATCGATGCCGACGCTGCGGCAACGCAGCTGCACAAACTGCGGATCGAGGCGAAGCGCTTTCGCTACCTGCTGGATTTCTTCAGTACCGTGCAGCCTGAAAAGTGGTTACAGCTGACGGAAGCGGTCAAGAGACTGCAGGACATACTCGGAGAGCACCAGGACGCCGTGACCGCGCAGGCCCGGATTGCCGACTACGCGGCATCCCTGACGGAAGACAGCGACGATCCGGGCGAGCTTCTTTCCGCAGCGCGCCTCATGCGCGCGGAGACGGAGCGGATCGCCGCAACCCGGCAGCAGTTTGCGGAAACCTGGTCCGAGTTCAGGGCTGCCGCGACCTGACCGTCAGTCGCCGATGGATATCTTCTGCCGGTAGCGCGCGATTTTTGCCGGCGCGCCCAGCTCGCTCCTGAGCTTTTGCAACAGCGGCACCTGCGCGCGCTCCTCGCCATGCACGAGGTACACGGGCGGCCTGCTCTCGAAACTTCCGTACCAGTCCATGAGATCGGCCTGGTCGCCGTGCGCCGAGAGCCCCCCGATCGTATGCACCCGGGCGCGCACCCGGTAACTGTCGCCCCACAACCTGATTTCGTCGGCGCCATCCACGAGCCGCCGCCCCAGCGTGCCGATTGCCTGGTAGCCGACGATCACCACGTGGCATTCCGGGCGCCAGATGTTGTTCTTGAGGTGATGCAGAATGCGGCCGCCCGTACACATGCCGCTGCCGGCGATGATGATGGCGCCGGACTCTATCTCGTTGATCGTCATCGAATCTTCTACGGTGTGAGTCGCATACAGATTCGGCAGTTCCGGGTTGCCCGACTTTTCATCGAACAGTTGCGCGGCGAAAAGATGCCGGTAACGCGCGTAAATGTTGGTTGCCTTGATGCCCATCGGGCTGTCGAGGAAGACCGTCCAGTCGCCGAGACGCCACCTGTCGAAGTGTTCGGCCATCAGGTAGATGAGGTCCTGGGTACGGCCGACGGTAAAAGCGGGAATCAGGATGTTGCCCTGTGCCGCTCGCGCGGATTCGAAGACATCGGTCAGTTCTTCCAGCGTTTCCTCGATGGGCCGGTGCAGGCGATCGCCGTAAGTACTCTCCATCAGCACGGTATCCGCGCGAGTCAGGCGCTTCGTCGCGTCCATCAGCGGGGCATCGCGGTAACCGAGGTCGCCGCTGAAAACGAGGGTGTGCGAGTGGCCGCCTTCGCGGTACGTCAATTCGACCACGGAAGCGCCGAGGATATGACCCGCGTCGTAAAGCGTAAGCGTCAAACCAGGCAGTATCTCTCTCGGCGTTTCGTAGTCGAGACCCTCGAACTGGCTGATACAGGCCTCCGCATCGGCCTGCGTGTACAGGGGCTCGACATCCGCCAGGTTCTGCCTGCGGCGCTTGCTGTTCTCCCATTCCGCTTCTTTCTCGTTCAGGTAACCGGAGTCCGGCAGCATGATTGCGCACAGCGCCCGGCTGGCTTCATGGGTGTAGATCGGGCCTGCGAAGCCGTCCTTGACGAGGCATGGAATGCGGCCGGAATGATCGATATGTGAATGACTCAGCACGACGGCGTCGATGCGGTCGGGGTCCAGCGGGAACGCTTCACGGTTGCGCAATTCCTCGTCTTTCGGCCCCTGCACGAGACCGCACTCGAGCAACAGGTTATGCGGCCCCGCGCGCAGTGCATAAAGCGACCCGGTCACACGTTCCGTTGCGCCGAAGAACTGCAACTCGAATGGCATCTGAAGCTCCTGCTCGACCCCGGCGGGATTTACACTGGCAAGAGAGCGACGGCAGGCGCAATACGTACATCCCCGCGTTGAAGCCGCAGCGCAGGCGCACCATAAATAGTGGTGCCGAAGTGTCGCTGGGAGGCAACCATGGTAGCGCCCGTTCCAGCTGACGGCCGACGTTATCTCGTGATTGTCGCGGATGAGTACCGTGCCATCATCTACGCACGCGATACGTTGACCGCCCCGTTGCGCAAGCTGCGCACCTACACCAACGAAACCGCGCGTATGAAAACCGGGGAGCTGCTCTCGGATCGCGGCGGCCGGAGCTTCGACAGCCACGGCAAGGGCCGGCACACGATGGGCAGTGACAGGGATGCACCGCAACAACAGTCCGCCAGGGCGTTTGCGAAAGACATCGTGCACGTCATCGCTGCGGAGTTTCACCGGGGCCTGTGCCGTGGCTACGCGGTGATCGCTGCGCCGCGCTTTCTCGGCTTGCTGCGGCAGGAGTTCGCGACCGCGCTCAAGGACGAACCCTACGCAACGGTCGACAAGGACGTGGTTGACCAGGACGAGGTTTTCATCTCGCAGTTGCTCGAGAACGCCTGAGCGACGCGCACACCAGTAATTCGTTCCGTGCGGAACTATTTACATCGAATTGCGTATACTCCATGTGCCCGATAACACGATAACAGGGTGCAGTTCTCCTATTACTATTTGAGAAAAGAGGGTTAACTCTATGAGAAATAAGATTTTTGCTATTGCCGGTCTGGCGCTCTTCGCCGCATTGGGCAGTACCTCGGCACTGGCGCAGGATCACTCGCGGGGATGGGAACAGGGTTACGTCGTGCAGGTGACCGAAGTGCACACCAAGGACGGCATGTTCAATGCGTATATCAACGATCTCAGCAAGGTATGGCGCAAGTTCCTGGAAGCACAGAAAGCCGACGGCGATGTGATCAGATACGGCATGTACAGCAACGTCAACCAGCGCGAAGGCGAGCCGGACCTGTACCTGACCGTTACATTCAAGAACTGGGCAGCTTTCGACCGCGGCGTGGAGTACTTCGAGAAGCTCGGCGCACAGATCCTCGGCTCCACCGAAGACATGCGCGAAGCGAATGTCGACCGTGGCGAACTGCGCACGATCGGCAGCACGTACGTGCTGCGGGAACTCACATTCAAGGACTAGTGCATACCGGCAACTCATCAGACAAAGCCCCTGCCCTGCAGGGGCTTTGTCTATTCTGGCGCGGGGTAACGCGCGAACCGCGAGGGTGTCATGTCGACCCCGTCGATCAACTGTGAGAGTCGCGCAGCAATGCCGTGCCACAATTCCGGCATGCGGTTGAGCGCGGTCTGCCCGGGATCCATTCGACGCACGTGCAACCGGGCGCTTGCCCTTCCAGGCGCGCTGCATACGCACGCGGTCACCGCCCGGCGACCGGTGCGCACTCGAGTTCGAAGACGTCGCCACGGCTAAACAAACCGCAATCCGCGTGGGTACCGCACGACAGGAGCCGCTGCAACGGGATCAGGAAGACCCTCCTGAAGATCGCCGTCCGTTTTGAGCAGCCGCGACGATAGCCCGTCGTCCCGGCACTTCTGCTGCGCCGCAACATCGCGCTTCGGAAAATGATTTTGGGTTATGCTGTGCGCCGGGAGGTGACAGGTCAACAAGGGATGAGTTTCAGACTTTCCCCACGTGTTTGCGTGATCGGCGGCGCCAATGTCGATATCCATGGGGCAGCCTGGCAGCCTTTGCGGCTGCGCGATTCCAACCCGGGCTCGGTGCATGTTTCTCCCGGCGGCGTCGCACGCAACGTCGCCGAGAATCTCTCGAGGCTCGGCGTCGACTGCCGGCTCGTCACGGCGGTTGGCAAGGATCCGCACGGCGAGATGCTGCTCGCGCACGGCAGGGCCGCGGGCATCGACATGCGCTTCGTGCAGGAACTCGATTCGGCACCGACGTCGACCTACCTTGCGATACTGGACCGCTCGGGAGACATGCACTGTGCCGTCGCCGACATGGACATCATGGATCGGCTCTCGGCGGCGAAACTGGCGCCGCTGCGTAACGCCATCGGCGAATCCTCGCTGCTGGTGATCGACGCCAACCTGCCCGACGATGCGCTCGCCTGGGTGGTGAATACCTTCCCCAAGCACGACATCTTCGCCGATACGGTTTCCACGGCCAAGGCCATGCGGCTTAAACCCTACCTGGGAACCCTGCACACGCTGAAAACGAACCCCGCCGAGGCGGAAGCGCTGACCGGATTCGACGTCAGGACGGGGCGCGATCTCGACAGGATGGCCGACTGGCTGCACGGCCAGGGCGTGAGGCGCCTGTTCCTGACGCGCGCCGAGCGCGGGCTCTTCTACAGCAGCGACGAGGGTCGCGGCCATGTTGCCCTGGGGGAGGAAGCCGGCGAGGTAACAAGCACGACCGGGGCAGGCGACGCCTTCCTCGCGGCGCTGGTCTATTCGCGGCTCCACGACTGGCCGCTCGACGGCACACTGCAGTTCGCGGGCGCGGCGGCGCAGGTCACCGCGGCGGACCGGTCGCCGAGCAGCCCGGCACTGTCGCTGACGGCGATCGAACGGGCGTTGAAGGTCTAGCGTGGCGGAGGCGACGCCGAGCCATCTCGATATCGCTGATGATATCGCCCGCGGGCTGCGCAACGATGGAGCCATCGTTGCACTCGAATCGACGATCGTCAGTCACGGCATGCCGTATCCGGAGAACGTCGAAACCGCGCTGAGAGTCGAGCGCACGGTCCGCGATGCCGGCGCAATTCCGGCGACCATCGCCATCCTCGGCGGACGCCTCAAGGTGGGCCTGAGCAGCGAAGAGATACGCTACCTCGGCAAGCGAGGTCCCACCGTCACCAAGGCCAGCCGCCGCGACATCCCGTTCCTTGTCAGCCGCCGCGAGGACGGCGCAACCACCGTGGCCGCGTCGATCATCATCGCCTCGATGGCGGGGATCCGGGTGTTTGCAACCGGCGGCATCGGCGGCGTCCACCGCGGCGTTGCGGAGACGATGGATGTCTCCGCGGACCTCGAGGAACTCGCTAGGACCGACGTCGCCGTCGTTTGCGCGGGCGTGAAGTCGGTGCTCGACATCGGCCGCACGCTCGAATACCTGGAAACCAAGGGCGTCGCAGTCGTCGGCTTTCGAACGGATCGCCTGCCCGCTTTCTACACGCCTTCGAGCCGGTTCCCGGTCGACTACCGGGCGGACACGCCCGCCGACATTGCCGCCGCCCTGAACGCGAAACGGGACATGGGTCTGACCGGCGGCACGGTCATCGCCAACCCGATTCCTGCCGCTCATGCCCTGGACGATCAAGAGATCGACGGCGCCATCGAACACGCGATCGCGGAGATGGGGCGCCGCGGCATCACCGGCAAGGACACCACGCCATTCCTGCTGGCGCAGATTGCCGAACGGACCGGGGGACGTAGCCTCGACGCCAACATCGAACTCGTCGTCAACAACGCGCGGCTGGCCGCGGAGATCGCGAACGCACTTCGAGCCAGTTAGCGGCCGTCGACGGGCGGCGCCTTGGCGAGCACCGCGTCGAGGCTGCTGCGAATCTCCGCGGCCCAGTATGGCGCACGCAAGGCCACTTTGCGCGCATGACTTGCCGACTCTGTGCTTTCCGGAAACTCCGGCTTTGGCAGTGCGTACAGATCGAAGCGCACGGTTCTGTCCGTGTCCACGATGAGCACACCGGGGGTGCTCCAGATGCCGTTCAAGTCCGCGACCTCGTTGCCGTCCGTAAGCAGGGTAAAGTCGTAGCCGGCGTCACGCACGAAACCAACCGGATCGCCGTCGTCGTCCCTGAAGTGAATCGCGAGTATTTCTATCCGGCCGCGGTACTCGAGAGCGACGCTCTGCAGGTGCGGCATCAGGGCCTTGCAGTAGGGGCACCAGGTCGCCCAGAACAGCAGCACGACGGGGCGCTCGGCGACGGCCTGGCTCAACGTGACTTCTTCCCCTCCGGCACTCCGCAGCGTCCAGTCCGGCGCAACGCGTGGCTCGGCGACCGCGGCGGATACAAGGAATAGAAAAACAGGGAGTGCCGAATGGTTAACACGCATGAACCAGCAGACCGGTGTTGCCGGCCGCTTATTACACGGACGCGCGGAATAGACGCGAGTCAGCGCAGCACAATGTCGCTGAGGATATCGTGAACGACCTGAGTCGCGATTTCGACCAGCAGGATCTTGCCGTCGACGATGATGCGCTCGTAACCTTTGGCCGGCGCCGGTAACGCGTGCACGAGGCCGTCCGGCAGCTGCTGCTTCGCGATTCCTGGCGGCAGGGGTTTCCCGCGACCCAGGTTTTTCGCTATGCCCGGCGGCAAGCCCTTGTGCCTGTGCTTGCTGTTACCGCGATCAGACGTCGAATCGTGCTCGCGGTACCAGGCATTGATAATCCTGATTTCCTCGTCCGAGAACTCCACGGACACGCCAACGGTCGCCACCGCCGGCAGCGGCGCCGCAACGAGCAGCAACAGGGCTGCGCACAGTGCGGAGATAGTCCGATACATGAGGTCGGCTCCTCGAGTGATCCGTCGCGACCAATCTATCCCCTCGCCGGTCGAACCCGATGTTAATCAGGTCACATATCGGCCTGCCCGATCCAGTCGCGAACTGCCGACTCGATGTAGGGAAGCGGCGTGGAAGCAACGTGCAGAACGGTGTCATTGAACGCACGAATGTCGAAGCGATCGGCTAGCGCTTGCTGTGCTGCCTCGCGCAGTTCGAGGATCTTGAGCATGCCGAGCTTGTACCCCAGCGCCTGCCCCGGCCATACCGCGTAGCGTTCGACTTCGCTGACCGCGGTGCCTTCCTCGACGCCCTCGACGTCAATCATGTATTCGATGGCCTGTTCGCGGCTCCATTTCTTCGCGTGCATACCGGTGTCGACAACGAGGCGCACGGCGCGGTGCAGTTCGGCCTGCAGGCGGCCGAGATCGCCGAAGGGATCGTCATCGTACATGCCCATCTCGGCCGCGAGCTGCTCGGAATACAGCGCCCAGCCCTCGCCGGCTGCATTCGACCAGATCGCCGTGACCAGCGGCGGCGCGTCCTGGTCGACAGCGGTTGCGAAGTGCAGGTGATGCCCGGGTATGGATTCGTGGTAGGTCAGTGTCGGTAACGCGAATCGCGGGTGCACCGCCGTATCGCGCAGGTTGATCCAGTAAACGCCCGGCCTGGAGCCGTCCTTTGCCGGGGGATTGTAGTAACCGGTCGGCGCGGAGTCCTGGCTGTATTCAGGGACCGGTTTCACCACGACCGGGTACTTCGGCATCGTCGCGAACCACTGCGGCAGAACCTGCCTGATGCCATCGATCTGGGCGGTCGCGTCGGAAATCAGTTCCGCCTTGCCTTGCGCAGTGTTCGGATAGACGAAGCGCTCCTCGACGTTGAGTTCCTGCATGCGTTCGCCCACGGAACCTTCGGTGTAGCCCTCGCTCTTCAGGATGGCGTCCATTTCCTGGGTGATGCGCTCGACCTCATCGAGTCCGATCCGATGCACTTCGTCCGGCGATCGCTCGGTGTCCGTCATGTGCCGGACCATCGCGGCGTACAGCGCTTCGCCCTCGGGCAGCCGCCAGACGCCGGCCTCGTGCGGTGCGGTGCGCCGGATCTCCGCAAGGTAGTCGCCGATGCGGCGGTAAGCCGGAATGACCTGGTCGGCGATGATCGCCAGCGCGCGCCCGGCATAAGCGGCCGCGTCCTCGACACCCGCCGCATCGAGGCGCTCCAGGAAGCTCACGTAGATCGCGTTTTCCTCTGCCGGCGCCGCGATGAAGGACTCGACGACGGCGAGCGACTTGTCCACCACGAAATCCGGGGGGATCGCGCCGTTTTT
Source organism: Woeseiaceae bacterium (assembly GCA_041601995.1). Lineage (GTDB taxonomy): Bacteria > Pseudomonadota > Gammaproteobacteria > Steroidobacterales > Woeseiaceae > UBA1847. Next base: position 7,985 of record JBFIHC010000080.1, read on the forward strand.
CGCAACGGCCACGCGGAAGCTCTCCAGCGCGCCGTCCAGCGCTTCCTGAACGGCCCCGAGCCGCACGAGGTACGCCTCCGCTTCCTCGCGGTTGCCTACGGGCTGCTTGCTGTTCAGGAAATTGGGAATGTCGACCGTCGGGCCGGAAATCTGGTTGATGGTGTACGGCAGGAAATAGAAGCCGAAGCCGTCGACCGTGGTGCCGAAATCGGCCACGGCGGCCGGCGCGAGCGCGCCACCCATCAGCGTCGTTACAACGGCGTGCGTACGCGGCCTGTCTCCCGTGAGCTCCGACGTATCCAGTGCCAGCATTCGCTCGAGCGCCGCACGGAGTTCTTCACGACGCGCGGTCTCGCCGAGGGGCGAGCGGCTTTTCAGGCGATGCGCGGTGCGCGGCACGACCAGCTCGGACACGCCGTAGATCGTGGCTTGTTCGGGGTTGTGGTAGAAGAACGCCCGGGTCATGTCGTCCAGCGCCCGGTCGAATGCCGAATCGGCCGATTCGGCGACCGCCTCGGCTGCAGCAGGCTCTGTCGCGACGGGCGTCTGGCTGTCGCCGGCCGGCCCGCAGCCGGTCAGACAGAAGATGAAGCTCGTCAGGACGAGTACGTGTCTTGGCATGATGCGTTTTCCTGGATGGTCGCGGGACAAGTATACGGTTCGTGAACTACGAGTAAATTCGCTTCATGATGGGCCCCATGCTGCGCATGCCGACCATGGCCATCGTCGTTAGCAACCCGGACATCATCGCACCGCTAACGCCGCAGGTAAGCGTATCCTGCCCGGTCAACCACAGCCCGGGAATCCGGGTTCGCGGCCCGAGCCAGTCCTGCCTGAACCGCTGCACGGTGTGATCGAGGCCGTAGAGTTCGCCACGGCGATACGCGGAAAACCACTCGGTCGATAACGGCGTCGAGACTTCGTAATAATCCACCCGGCCTTCCAGATGCGGCAGCTTGTCGTAGAGATGGCGCAGCAGGCGCTCGCCGAGTTCCTTCTTGAACGCCTCGTAGTCGTCGCCGCGCTTGCCCCAGGTAGTGCCCTGCCAGCGCTCGAACCACTCGTACGGCGCCGGCGCCACGATCTCTATCGTCGCCGTGCCCGGGTGGCGGCTCGAGTAGTCCGGGTCTTTCGCTGACGGGAACGAGATGTACACCACCGGAAACTCGGCATGCCTGTCTTTGACGAAAGCGTCCACGGCCGCGTCGTAATCGTTGTGCGGATAGATCCAGAAGTTCGTCTTCGGCAGGCCCAGCTCGTCTGCCGTCGCCTGCAGCCCGATGTAGACACCGAGGTGCGCGAAGCTGGGCTTGACCGCAGCGAGCCGGTCCGTATAGCCGAACGCATCTGCCACGCCGGCCGGCAGCAGGCTCTCGAACGTATTCGAAACGCCTGCGGACGAGATCACCGTCGGGCATGCGATTCGATGCCCGTCTGCCATATCCACCCCGGCAACCCGGCCGTTTTCGACGACGATTTGCTCTACCCGAGCGTAGGTGAACACCTCGCCCCCCGACGTCCGGATCTTCGGGATGATGCTGTCCGCTATCCGCCAGCTGCCGCCGACCGGGTAGAAACCGCCGTAAAGGTAATGCCTCGCGATCATGGCGTGAACCATGAAAGCCGACTGCTTCGGTGGCAGTCCCATGTCCCCCCACTGCCCGCAGAGAGTCGCGATGAGATCGTGGTCGCGCGTGAGCCCGCTCAGAACATCGTGGGTACTTCGATACATGAAGTCGGGCATCCGGAATTTCATCAGCGGGGCGGCGAGCCTGCGCTGCCAGGGCTTCAGCACCTTCTCCATGCCGAGGTCGCCGAGGGCCCGGCCGACCTGCCGCAGAAGGTCCATGTAGGCATCGATGGCGACTGTCTCTGCGGGGAATTGCCGGACGAGGTTGTCGCGAAACGCCTGCTTGCCGGCGACCGCATTGAAGACCTTGTCGCCGACATAGAAACGATCGTATTCGTCCGCCATTGGCGCCCATTCGAGCCTGCCATCGGACAGGAAGTCGAACATCTTGCGCGTGCGCGTACTCGCGCCGACGTCGCCGATGTAGTGCACGCCCACGTCCCATTCGTAGCCGTTGCGCTCGTAGGAATGGGTATAGCCGCCCGCGGTGTAATGCTGTTCCAGGACGCAGACCCGCTGCCCGAACTCGGACAGCAGCGCGGCGGTCGTCAGTCCGCCCATACCTGAACCAATAACGACAGCGTCGTACGCCGGCGCAAGCCGCCCGGGACGGTAACGGTAGCCGATGCGCAGGGTACTGGGCTTCACGGCAGATCAGTTGTCGATGCCCAACTGTTCCTTGAGGGCGGCAAGCTCTGCCTCCAGTTTCGCGACCCGCTCCTCCAGGTCGGCGACGTCCGCACGTTGCGGCGACGGGCGCCGCTCGGCCGGGGACTGGCTGGCGTATGCCTGCACATCGACCGGGCCGCAAAACAGGTGCATGTACTGCGAGTCCTTCCGGCCGGGCTGCCGTGGCAGCTTGACGAGCAGCGGCTCGCCATCACGCTCCATCAGGCTCGTGAGCGCGGCGACGACCGCGGAATTGTCCGCGAACGCATGCAGCCTGCCGCTGCGCGCGCGCAGTTCACCGGGCGTCTGCGCCCCGCGCAGCAGCAACAGGCAGACGACGGCCAGCTGCGCATCGTCGAAATGGAAATCGCTGTACCGCGTGTTACAGAAGCGCTGGATGTACTTCTCGGTGCGGCTCTTGAAGTTCTCGTCGGTGCGCACGAGATGCTTGGCTTCGAGTTCGCGGATCGTATGCTGGACCTCGCCCTGGGTGAGATTCATCACGGGATCGCGGGACGATTTCTGGTTGCAGGCATTGGTCAATGCGTTGAGCGTCAGCGGATACTGGTCCGGCGTCACGACCGATTTTTCGATCAGGCATCCGATGACGCGGGCTTCCTTGTCAGTGAGCTCTGGCAGCACATTGTGTCCTCGAGTCGCGTGCGCGGCAGCGGCACGGCGCCTACTGTGGCGCAAAGGCTCATAGCGGGCAACTCTGCCTATGCCCGGCCGGCTTGGAAGCTTGGCCCGATTCGTCGAGAATAGCCGGCTTCCAGGCCGCAATGGCCACTCGAAACCACCAGGGGAGAACCCGTGCTCAGATTCCTGCTTGTCTTCACGATGTTGGCGCTTGGCGCCTGCGGTAAGCAACCGGCACCCGCGGAGCCGTCCGCCGCCGCGGAACAGCCATTCGAGGTCAGTGTCGACCGATTCGCGGACGTTGAGGTACTGAGGTACGAAGTCCCGGGCTTCGACGAATTGCCGCTGTCGCAAAAGAAACTCGCTTACTACCTGTCGCAGGCCGCGCTGGCCGGCCGGGACATCATTTATGACCAGAACTACGAACACAACCTGAGAATTCGCAAACTGCTGTCGGCAATCGTCAGTACCTACAGCGGCGATCGCGACAGCGAGGATTTCAAAAAGCTGCTCGAATACGCCAAGCGCGTGTGGTTCGCCCATGGCATCCACCATCATTACTCGAACGACAAGATGCTGCCGGAATTCACGCCCGAAGCGCTGATCGCGATGGTCGCGAAGAGCGACCAGTCGAAGCTGCCGCTCGACGAAGGCCAGACACGAGGTGAACTGCTGGACATGTTGCGCCCGATCATGTTCGACCCTGACGTGGCCGCAAAGAAAGTGACGCTGGATCCTGATGTGGACCAAATCGTGAATTCCGCGACGAATTACTACGATGGCGTTACCGCTGCGGAGGTCGAACAGTTCTACGCTGCCAAGGTCGATGAGGACCCGCGGCGGCCGGTTTCCTGGGGACTGAACTCGCAGCTCGCCAAGATCGACGGCGAGATCGCGGAGCGCATCTGGAAAATCGGCGGGATGTACGGACCTGCGATCGAGCGGATCGTGTACTGGCTGGAGAAAGCGGCCGGCGTCGCCGAGAACGACCGGCAGAAAGCCTGGATCGACAAGCTCGTCGAGTATTACAGGACGGGCGACCTGCGGGACTTCGACGAATACAACATCGCGTGGGTTGCAGACACCGAGTCACGCGTCGATGCCGTCAACGGGTTCATCGAAGTCTACGGCGACCCGCTCGGCTATCGCGGCGCCTGGGAGTCGGTCGTATCGATTCGCGACCTCGAAGCCACGAATCGAATTGCGACGATCGGCGCGAACGCCCAGTGGTTCGAAGACAGTTCGCCCATCATGGACGAACACAAGAAGGAGAATGTCGTCGGTATCTCCGCAAAAGTGATTACCGTCGTGATGCAGGGGGGCGACCTGATGCATGGATCGACGATCGGCATCAACCTGCCCAACGCGAACTGGATTCGCAAGGAGCACGGCTCCAAGTCGGTGACGCTCGGCAACATCATGGAAGCCTTCGAGCTCGCGGCCGCCGCCGGTGGACTGTCGGACGAATTCGCCTATACCGAGGAAGAAAAAGCGCGCAACAAGGAATACGGCGCGCTCGGATCGCTGCTGGACGTCGATATGCACGAGGTAATCGGGCACGCATCCGGACAGATCAATCCCGGCGTGGGCACACCCAAGGAAACGCTGAAGAGCTATGCCTCGACGCTGGAGGAAGCCCGCGCCGACCTGGTCGCGATGCACTACATCATGGACCCCAAACTCGTCGAGCTGGGGCTCATGCCGTCGCTCGACGTCGGCAAGACGGTTTACGAGGCGCAGATCAGGAACGGACTGCAGTACCAGTTGCGGCGCGTGAAGCTCGGCGACAACATCGAGGAAGCGCACATGCGCAATCGCCAGCTGATAGCGGCCTGGGCGTACGACATGGGGCAGGATGACGAGGTCATCGAAAAGATCGAGCGAGACGGCAAGCACTATTTCGTCATCAGCGACTACGAGGCGCTGCGCGACATTTTTGCGGCGCAATTGCGCGAGATTCAGCGCATCAAGTCGGAGGGTGACTACGAGGCCGGCAAGGCGCTGGTCGAAACCTATGGCGTCAAGGTCGACCGGGCGATGCACGAGGAGGTGCTCGCGCGTATCGAGCCCCTGGACATCGCGCCTTACAAAGGCTTCATCCAGCCTCGTGTCGTCGCCACCGAGGAAGACGGCGAGATCGTCGACGTGAAAATCGAGCCGGTTGGAAATTTCGTCGACTGGATGCTGGAATCCGAAGAAAAATTCAGCTTTCTGCCGGTTTCCAATTGAAGTGTCGGGTACACTTTGTAACAGTCTCGTTGCGCGATGCGCGATGGGCTCTGCGAAACTGAGAAAGTCAAAAGCAGAACAAGAGAACCAATCGAGGAGCAAGAGATCAATGGCAGGTAAATTCGAGTGTTACAAGGACAAGGCCGGGGAACATCGCTTCAGGCTCAAGGCCGGCAATGGCGAGACCATCCTCTCCAGCGAGGGTTACAGCAGCAAGAGGAGCTGCGACAACGGTATCGAGTCCGTACGCAAGAACGCGGCTAATCCGGCACGTTTCGAGAAGAGCCAGACGAAGACCGGTAAGTTCCGCTTCAGCCTTAAAGCGTCGAACGGCCAGGTTATCGGCGTGAGCCAGAATTACGACTCCGAATCGGGGCGCGACAACGGCATCAAGAGCGTTGCCAAGAACGCGGCTGACGCCAAGGTCGTCGAACTGGACGCCTGACTCCGTTTCACCACCCATTGCGCCGGTCCTCGTGACCGGCGCCGTCATTCTTCGCAGCGTACCGGCCGCGTCCGGTATTTGATGTTGCCTTCGATCGGGACAGTGCTGCCCCGGTCGATCCCGTCTTCCGTTGTTGGCGCAGTCAGCACCGTGACGGGCCCGCCACACTCCCGTTCCGCACGCGCGACGCAAGCGCCGTAACCGATAAACGACGGATTGCTTTCACGCCCGTAACCACTGCCATACGCTGTTCCCCGGGACTACGTTTCCCTCGCCCGGACCCGGAACAACCGCGCCGGCCGGTGAGGGCCGTCCCGGCGTGACTCGCCGGTCGGCTCGACGAGATCGAGCGTCGCGAGTTTCTTGCGGAAATTGCGCTTGTCGACGGGTGCACCGCTGACGGCCTCGCAGGCGCGTTGCAATTCCGGCAGTGTGAATCGATCCGGCATCAGGCGTCGCGCAACCGCTTGGGTATCGAGTTTTTCCCGAATGCGCGCTGTCGCGTGCTGCAATATCCTGGCGTGATCGAACGCCAGCTCCGGCCACTCGTCGAGCTGAAACAGCCGCACGTCGCTTGCATCGCTGCCCGCCGCGAGTTGCAGCCGTTCAGCCGCTGCCAGCGCGATGTAGACCACCGTGATGACGCGCTCCCGTGGATCGCGACCGGGGCGGCCG
>JBFIHC010000081.1:0-13975 GCA_041601995.1 Woeseiaceae bacterium
CGCAGGTCGGGATTGAATTCGATGCAGTCGAACGTCGTGATGCCTGAAGGCAGGCGCACCAGGTTCCCGAGGTGCAGGTCGCCGTGGCAGTCGAGCACAAAGCCGTCGTCGAAGCGCTGCCGCAGTGTAGCGCCGTGCTTGTCGAGTTCGCGTTCGGTCCAGTCCTGCAGGAACCGGAAATCGCCGGCTTCGATGATGTCGCCGAGGTAGTCGAAGTTCTCCCTGAAATAGTGAACCGCCTGTCCGACGAGGCGTTCCCGGTCGGCCGGATCCGGCCGCGCCGCCGCCGCGTGGCGGCCGGCGATGTTCTGGCCGAGTTCCTTCATGTCGGCGACGGTCAGCAGGCCCGCTTCGAGTTGCCGGTCCAGCCGCAGCTCCTGGTCGAAACGCAGCATTTTTACCGCGTACTCCAGAGCCTCCCCGTCACCGCCAACGAGCGGTGCGTCAGCCGGACCGGTGATGGCCACCACGTCCAGGTACAGTTCGGGTGCCCACGGCCGGTTCAGCCGCAGCTCCTCCTCGCAATAGTGCCTGCGTTTTTCCAGGGTGCCGAAGTCCAGGAAGTCGAGAACGACGGGTTTCTTTATCTTGTAGGCGTAGTTGCCGGCGAGAACGACCCAGGAGATGTGTGTCTCCATGAGCTCGATGTCTTCGGCGGGGTGGGGAAATGCATCATTCCGCAGCAGCGCTTTAACAAGGCTCGCGTCGACGTGCGAAAGCTGTGAGCTCGAATTATGCAAAGTGCGTCCCTGGAACGCTTATTCTCGTCGTTCCGCGTGAGCCCTGCTAGTATTCCGGCAACCAAGCGCGAGGACAAGGAGAGGGGGATGGCTCTATCGGCGGGCACCGATAGCGATAGCACCTGGTCGTCGGGTACGACGTTCGTACTTGCGGCGATCGGCGCCGCCGTCGGGTTGGGCAATATCTGGAAATTCCCGTACGTTGTCGGCGTCAGCGGCGGCGGTGCGTTCGTGCTCATCTACGTGTTCTGTGTCGCGCTGATCGCGATACCGATCCTGATCGGTGAACTGCTGATCGGGCGCCTCGGCAGCAAGAGCCCGCCCGTGGCGATGGCAGACGTTGCTGAGGGTTCCGGGCGCTCGCGCTCCTGGGGCGTCGTCGGCTGGATGGGCATGATCGTCGGCTACCTGATCGCGACCTTCTACAGCGTCATCGCCGGCTGGACGCTGGCCTACATTTTCAAGGCGGCCACGGGCTTTGGCGGCGCATCCCCCGGGGAGGTCGCATCGCAGTTCGATGCGCTGCTGGACAGTCCCGCGACGCTCACCGCCTGGCACACGGTCTTCCTGTTCGCGACCCTGTTCATCGTCGCCCGCGGCCTGCAGGGCGGCATCGAGAAAGCCGTCAAGTTCCTGATGCCGTCGCTGTTCGTCATGCTGCTGGTGATGATCGGGTACGGCATGATTGCCGGTGACCTAGGCGCTGCTGCCAGCTTCCTGTTCAGCACCGACTTCAGCAAAATCGACGGGCCGGTCATCCTGTCCGCGATCGGCCAGTCCTTCTTCTCCATCGGCGTGGCGATGGGACTGATGATGGTCTACGGCTCCTACGTGCCGAAGAGCGTTTCGCTGACCCGCGCCTCCCTCATTATCGCGGTGGCGGACACGCTGGTGGCGATACTCGCCGGCCTGATGATCTTCCCGATCGTGTTCGCAAACGGTCTCGATCCGGGCTCCGGGCCCGGGCTCATTTTCAAGACGTTGCCGACAGCGTTCGCGGCAATGCCGGGCGGTGCGCTGTTCGGGGCCTTGTTCTTCGTTCTGCTCGCGTTTGCAGCGGTCACTTCGTCCATCTCGATCATCGAGCCGATCGTCGCCTACGGGCGCGACCGCTGGGGCATGAGCCGGATCAAGGGCTGCACGGTATTCGGCATTCTCGCCTGGCTCATCGGCATGCTGAGCGTGCTTTCATTCAACGTCTGGAGCGACGTAACGCCGCTCGGCGCATTCAAGGTCTTCGAAGGCAAGACGTTCTTCGACCTGGTCGACTATTTCACGGCGAACCTGCTGATGCCGCTGGGCGGCATACTGATCGCGCTGTTTGTCGGCTGGCGCATGAAGCCCGAGTACATTGAAAGCGAGCTCCAGTTCCCGAGCCCGATCATGGCAAAGATCTGGCTGCTGCTGATACGGTTCGTCGCGCCGGCGGCCATCCTGTGGGTAATGGTCTCGAGCCTGACCTGACCCTTGGCGAGACTAACTACAATCGTCCCGGCACTGCTGGGAATCCTGGTCTGTAGTGACGTGCTCGCCGAGCAGGAGCGGCTCGACGAAATCCTCGTCACGGCGACGCGCCGTACGGTGAGCCTCGCGGAAGTCTCGTCGGGCCTGACGCTGATCGACGGCGCGGCCGCCCGGGAGCAGAAGCTGGTCACGGACGCGCTCGATGCGCAGGTCGGCGTCTACCTGCAGCAGACCACGCCCGGGCAGGGGGCGGCGATCATTCGCGGCCTCAAGGGGTCCTCCATCCTGCACCTCGTCGACGGCATGCGCCTCAACAACGCGATCTTCCGCAGTGCGCCCACGCAGTATTTTGCGCTCGTACCGACCGGTGCCGTCGAACGCATCGAGATCCTGCGCGGCACACCGGCATCGCTTTACGGCAGCGACGCTGTCGGCGGCGTCGTGCAGCTGGTGACGCGCGTCCCGAACTTCGATACGGAAGCGACCGCGTATCGCGGAGAAGTCCATGCGGCTTACGACACGGCCGAACTCGGCAGGATGCTGGGCGGGACGATCGATGCCGGCAATCGTCGAATAGCGACCTCGTTCAGTGCCGATTGGCTGGAGACCGGCGATCGCCGAACCGGCAGCGGCGCCCGTATCGGACCGAGCGGTTACGAGTCGCGCGCCCTGCGCTGGGCGCTGGCCGGCAACCCCGACGACAGCCGCTCATGGCTCGTGGACCTGCACTTCCTCGAACAGCCGGAGACACCGCGCGTCGACGAGCTGGTTCCAGGCTACGGCCAGGTCGAACCGTCATCCTCCGAATTCTTTTTCAAGCCCAACCGGCGCGTCTTCGTACATGGCCGGTACGGGCACGAGGGAGGCATCTTCGGGCTCGACTGGAACGTCGATCTCGCGTGGCAGCGCATCCTTGATGAACGCGTGTCGCGCGACTTCGAAGCAGCGGAGCGGCGCTACGAGTCGAATCGCAGCGATCTCTACGGCTTGGTCGTCAGCGGCAGCCAGGTGACGGAGTCCGGGTCCTGGGTGGCGGGCGTCGAAGCCTATCTCGACGAAGTGTCCAGCCGGCGCAGCGAAGAGAACATACTGGATGGGCAATTGACCGGGCTGACACCCCGCTTTCCCGACGGATCGGAGGTCGAACGTTTCGATGTGTTTGGCAACATGGAGCGCTACGTTACCGCGCGCAACATGCTGAGCGGCGGGCTGCGCGTCAGCCATGCGAACGTCTCGCTGCCGCAGACGCCCGTCTCCGCCGCGGCGACTGTCAACGTGACGGACACGAGCGGCGATCTCGGCTGGATTTTCAACGCGAGCGACAACTGGCAGCTGGTCGCGAACGCGGGCTTCGGTTTTCGTGCGCCCAATGTGTTCGATCTCGGCACGCTCGGCAACCGGCCGGGCAACCGCTTCAACATCCCGAATCCGGACCTCGATTCCGAGCGTGTCGTGCAGTTCGATGCGGGCGTCCGCTACGCCGGCAGCCGTGTGCGTTTCGAGTTGATGCTGTACACGCTGGATTACAGCGATCGGATCACGTCCGTACTGACGGGCAACGTTACGCCGGAAGGCCGCGACGTCGTGCAGAGCGTGAACGCGGCCGACGCGACGATCCGCGGATTCGAAAGCGGCGCAAGCCTCGGCCTGACCGACACGATGAGCCTGGGGGCCGTGCTCAATTACACCTGGAGCGAGGAGCATCTACCGGATGCGCCCGCGGAGCCCGGCGATCGCATCCCGCCGCTGAGCGGTCGGTTGGAGTTCAGCTACGACGCCGGCGGCGATTTCCAGCTGGATGCATGGGTGCGCTTTGCCGATGAACAGGATCGCCTGAGCTCGCGCGATGTTCGAGACATTCGAATTGACCCGAACGGCAGCAGCGGCTGGGGCATCCTCGGTGCGCGCGGCACCTGGGATGCCCGGGGCGGCTGGCAGTTCACGCTCGGTATCGACAACGTCCTCGACAAGCGCTACCGCATGCACGGCTCAGGGCTGGATGCGCCGGGGCGCAGCCTGGTGGTCAGCGTCCGCAAGACCTGGTAGGAGCGTGTTTCGCCCGCAGGAGCGGTTCTCGAACCGCTCCGGGATCGGAACAGCCGCTGAGGCGGGGGACAATACGAAGGATTTTGCGAACTTTATCGTCTAACCGACCAGAGAGGTGGAGAAGTCGATGAAATCCGCAACGATCCTGGGGCTGGCGGTGATTGCCTGCCTTTCGGCCTGTTCGGCAACGTCTCCGAGGAGTTCGGCCGCGCCGCCGCCCTTCGAATGCACGTCGATTCACCCCGGGCTTTGCAAGCTGGAGCAGGAGTTCCACAGGCTGCGCTTCGAGCAGGCGGAACAGAATGCCGCTATCGAAGCGGCCGAACTCAGGCGCCGGGCGCAGCAACGGGAACGAGCGACTGCAGCCGCCCGTTCCCTTTCCGTAACCGGCTCGCTACTGGATTCCCCGGCCGGGTGACCAGGGCACACCTGCCGCATCCAGCGCGACCTTGAGCCCTGCGTACTCGACGTCGACGAGGTTCGACAACTGGCGCGTCACGTCGTCGTAAAGCGACCTGGCGATGCGCAGCGATCCGCGCTGCGCGGGCGTCGGGCCGTATGCATTGGTCGTGGGCGCGAAGCGTGCATGGAACAGCCGGGTGGTCACGGTCATCTCGTCGAAGTCGTTGTAGAGCTGCCGCGCCTCGTTGTTCGTAAGACGGTCGCGCTCGGCCTGGATACGCTTCTGTATCGAGTTCGCGATTTCGTACAGCGACGGGTCGGCGGTCGATGACAGCAGCACTTCCTTGGCCGCGTCGAGTTCGCCAACGATGGCATCGATGGTCTTCACGGTTCCCTCCGTTGCACGCGCGAGCTCGTTCACCTGGTTGTCGAATACCACGCGCTGTTCCTGTGTGCTGCCCGTTAATGTCGGTTTGCGTATCGACACCACGTCGAAGCGCTGTGACTGGTCCAGGTCCGACAGTACGCCGTCGACGCGCCTCTGCATCGAAACGCTGAAGCTGCCGGGCGCGACGAGAACGCCGGCCGTCGGGATCCACTGTTCCTCGCGCTCGTCCTCCGGCACCCATGCTTCGACGGGCGGGTAGCGCAGGTCCCAGGTGACGCGATGGAAGCCGGCCTCGACCGGGGCCTCGATATTGCGCACGACATTGCCGGCCGCGTCCCTGACGGTGAATATGATGGCGGGATCGTCCTCCCGCAGCTCGCCGATGATTCGCTCCCAGGATTGGAATTCGACGTTCTCGTTGTTCTTCTCCTTGTCCTTCTCTACTTCGCGCCGGGCATCCTTGCGCGACTGAATAGCCTCCGGCAGGTAATACGTGAAGGTAGCGCCGAAAGGCGGGTTGGGCGCAGCATAGAAGTCATCACCCTGGCTGCCCTTGCAGCCCTCTTTCGAGCAGCCGAGCGGGCGCTTGGGCACGTACCAGTGCGTCCTGCGAACAGGGAACAGCACGGTGTCGTTCTTCAGCATATCGGCGGTGACGCTGCGCAGCGGCGAGTAGTCGTCGAGGATGTAGAAGCTGCGTCCGAAGGTCGCGCCGACCAGGTCGTTTTCACGCTTCTGGATCGCGAGGTCGCGGAACGGGATGTTCGGCGCGCCGCCCTTGAGCTTGGTCCAGGTGTTTCCGCCGTTCACGGTGAAGAACACGCCGAACTCGGTGCCCAGGAACAGCAGATCCGGTTTCTCGTGGTCCTGCACGATGCGCCACAGAATGTGCCGCTCGGGCAGGTTGCCTGCGATGCTCTTCCACGACTTGCCGCGGTTCTCGCTCTTCAGCACGTAGGGCGAGAAGTCGCCGCTCTTGTGGTCGTCGACGACGACATAGACCGTGTCCGGGTCGTGCAGGTCCGCCTTGATGTCGTTGACGAAGAAGCGGTCGGGAACGCCGGGCAGCTTGTCGATCCTGCGCCATTTCTGCCCGCCATCCTCGGTCACCTGGATCAGGCCGTCATCGGTACCGGCATAGATGAGTCCCGGCACCAGTGGCGACTCCGAGATGTTCACGATGGTGTTGAACATCGACATCGCGTACAGGTCCCACGGCGAGTCATAGCTCCAGGTGCGGCCCATCACAGGCTGGCGCACGCGGTTCTCGTTGCGCGTCAGGTCGCCGCTGATCGGTTCCCAGCTGTCGCCGTAATTTGTGCTCCTCCATACGCGCTGGGTACCGACGTAGAGCGTCGCCGAGTCGTGCGGGCTGATGAGAATCGGCGCGTCCCAGTTGTAGCGGTCGGGCGCTTCGCCTTCACGGGCCTGCGGCCTGATGTAGACGTTCTCTCCTGTCTTGCGATCGTAGCGGGCGAGGTTTCCCTGCTGCCATTGCGCGTAGACGATGTCCGGGTTGTTCGGATCCACGGCCGACTGGTGGCCGTCGCCGAACAAGGTTACGAACCAGTCCGAGTGGCGAATGCCGATATTGTTGTCGGTGCGTGACGGCCCGCCATGGCTGTTGTTGTCCTGCGTACCGCCGTATACGTTGTAGAAAGGCTCGTCGTAGTCGACGGCCACCTTGTAGAACTGCGTGATCGGCATGTTGTTGATAAACCGCCAGGTCTCGCCGAGGTCATAGCTCTCGTACAGACCACCGTCGTTGCCCACCAGCAGGTAGTTCTCGTCGTTCGGATCAAACGCCATCGCGTGATGGTCGACGTGCTTTGTCTCGTGCGCGAGCTTCTGCATCGTCTTGCCGCCGTCTTCCGTCACGTGCAGGTTCACGTCGGCGTGGTACACGCGGTCGAACTTGTGCGGGCTCGCCCACAGTTCGTTGTAGTAGTGGGGCCCCGTGCCCCCCGGGGCGTAGTCAGCGCCCTTGGCCCAGCTCTCCCCGCGGTCTTCGGAGCGGTACATGGCGCCCGTGCGGTTCGCCAGCTCGACCGTCGCGTAGAGCACGTCGGGGTCCTGCGGCGAGATCGCGAGGCCGGTCTTGGCCATGATCTCATCCGGCAGACCCTCGGTGAGTTCGCGCCAGGTCTCGCCACCGTCTTCGGATTTGTGGATACCCGTTGCCGGTCCGCCATCCAGAAGCACGGCGACGTTTCGGAGGCGCTGCCAGGTTACCGCGTACATCACATCCGGATTGCGCGGGTCCATGTGGACTTCCGAGACACCCGTGTAGCGATCGTCGAGCTCCGTGTTGCCGTGGCCGTCGCCCAGCACTTTGCGCCAGTTATTGCCGCCATCGGTCGACTTGTAGAGGCCGCGATCGCCGCCTCCGGACCAGAGCGGGCCCTGCACCGCGACGAATACCACGCTCGAGTCACGCGGATCGACCCGGATCATGCCGATGTGTTCGGAATTCGGGAGCCCCATGTTCTCCCAGTTCTTGCCGCCGTCGAGGCTCCGGTAGACGCCCGCGCCATAGCCGACATGGCGGCCGCTGATGTTCTCGCCGGTCCCGACCCAGATCGTGTTCGAATTGCCGGGATCTATCGTGACGCAGCCGATCGAGTAGGCATCCTCGTTTTCGAAGATGGCTTCCCAGGTCGTGCCTGCGTTCACTGTCTTCCAGACGCCGCCGCTGCCGACACCGACGTACCAGGTGCTCTGGTCGTTGGGGTCGATCGCGATGTCGGAAATTCGTCCGGACATGAATGCCGGCCCGATGCTGCGCATCGCCAGGCCCTCGAAGGTCTGTTCGTTGAACCCCGGCTCAACCTGATCATCGTCAGCAGCGAATGCGGGAGCAGACGCAAACACTAACGTGGCAGCAAGGAGCGTGAGTCGCTTCATGATTTCCCCTGTTCGATTGTATTGGCGGTGGCGCGGAGGGATTGTTGCTCTTCGATGGTGCATTCTAAACGCTTCCGCGATACAAGTACGAGAAACACGGGTACCGGTCAGCCGCTGCTGGCCGCCGTCCAGTCACAGCACCAATGGGTACGTAAGTAGATGATTCGAATAGGACTTCTGGGTGCATCACGGGTTTCCCGTTACGCGCTCATCGAGCCTGCGACAATGATCGAGGGTGTCGAGGTCAGTGCGGTCGCGGCACGTGAACCGGCGCGTGCGGCGACGTTCGCGGAGGAAAACGGGATCGCGCACGTCGAAAAGGATTACGCGGCCCTGGTGGCGAGTAGCAACGTGGATCTCGTCTACAATGGCTTGCCGCCGAGCGGCCATGCGCGCTGGACGATAGCCGCCCTGGAGGCCGGCAAGCCGGTGCTGTGCGAAAAGCCGTTCGCGATGAATGCCGGCGAAGCAAGGGCAATGGTGGCCGCGGCCGAACGCACGGGCAGAGTCCTGATCGAGGCGTACCATTATCGTTTTCACCCCCTGTTCGCGCGTGTGCTGGAACAGGTCCGCAACGGCAGTATCGGTGCCGTGCGCGGAATTGATGCCCATTTCAATGTAGCGATCCGGTTCGTGCCCGGCGAACTTCGCTACGATCCGGCGCTCGGCGGTGGCGCGATGATGGACCTCGGCTGCTATTGCGTGCACTGGGCACGCAGCGTCGCGGGCGCGGAACCCGAAGTATTGTCTGCCTCGGCAGTCCGCCATGAATCGGGTGTTGACGCCGCAATGACGGTGGTGCTCGATTTTCCCGGCGGCGTGCGCGCGGAGTTGCGCGCATCGATGTCCGAGGAGCTGCCGGACGGGCTGGACGCCGGGCTCGTGATCGAGGGCGAGCGAGGTACCCTGAGGGTCGTCAATCCCGTCGCGCCGCATAGGGGGCACGCGCTCATCCTGGAGACGGTCGATGGCGCCAGCACGGAAGAACTCGCCGGCGAAACGACCTACGCCCACCAGTTGCGGCACGTCGTCGACGTGTTGCGCGGCAACGCGGAACCGTTGACCGGCGGCCGCGATGCCGTCGCCACCATGCAGGTTCTCGACGCGATCTACCGGCGGGCTGGCATGCGGTCGGACTGATCCATCGCAGTCGCCGCAGGATGTCAGGGCTGCGGGATGCGCCGGTTTTCGTCCGGTACTTTGTAGCCTCGCTGAAAGGCGGGCCGTTCCGCGAGATCGTTGTACCAGCGCATCACCTCCGGAAAATCGTGCAGGTCGATTCGCTGGAACTCGAAGCGCGAAGCCCAGGGCCAGGTAGCGATATCGACGATCGAGAACGCGTCCGCAATGTATTCGCGGCCTTCGAGCCGGCTGTTTAACACCCGGTAGAGCCGGCGCGCTTCCTGGTAGTAGCGTTGCTCCGCGTATTCCGACTTGCCCGGGTTGAATTTCAGGAAATGGTGCGCCTGCCCGAGCATCGGCCCGAAATGGGCGGTCTGCCACATGAGCCACTGCATTATCCGGTAGTACTCCGCGCTACCGGCGCGCGGCGCGAGTTTGCCGGTCCTGTTTGCGAGATAGAGCAGGATCGCGCCCGACTCGAACAGCGAGACGTCGCCATCGATGATCGCCGGTATCTTGTTGTTCGGGCTTATCGCGAGGTAGTCCGGGGCAAATTGCTCATCCCGGTTGATGTCGATCGGGATCACCTCGTAGTCGAGGCCAAGTTCCTCCAGCGCAATCGATATCTTGATGCCGTTCGGCGTGCTCCACGTGTAGAGCCTGATCATGTCAATCCCGGTAACGAATGGCCGTGCAATCATGATACTCATCGAGTTCGAGCACGATATCCGCGCTGCTACCTAAGGTCTCAAGGTTGTTCCGGGTGATACGCTCGAAGTACCCGATGAATTCCCGGACCAGCGCGTCGTTCATGAGGCCCGGCGCTCCCGGTTCCGCCGACGCAGCGAGCTTGTGCTCCTGCTCGATGCGCCAGCGGACAATGGCATCGAAACTCGGCGCGCGCAGGAACACGAGGGCATCGAGCGTCTCGAACAGCTCCGCGTAGTCCGCCGCGAGCCGATCGTTCACGTAGCGCCGCCAGCGCCCATCGGCGTCCCTGGCCCTCTCCAGCGCATTGACGGGCTTGGCCAGACGATCGTCCGCTTCGGCGGCGCTGCCGACGCACCAGCCCTCCAGCACGACAAGGTCGATAGGGCCGGTGACGGAGGGCCAGCACGCCTCGTCTGCGCGATCGTCGTTCGCCTTGTCGAAGCGGGGCAGACGGCATTGCCCTCCCGGTTCGAGATCGCGCAGTCGCTGCAGGCAATCCTCCAGCATCGGGATATCGTGCGTGCCAGGGGCCCCGCGGACCGCGAGCAACGGATGCAGCGTCCCTGACAGGTGCTGCCGCTCGGCCTTCGTGAGGTAGAAATCGTCGATCGAGAGAATCGCGACGTTGCGCTCGCCGGACTCGAAGAGGGCGAGTGCCAGGTAGTCGGCGAGGGTCGATTTGCCGGTACCCTGCGCGCCGTTGATGCCGAGCAGGAACGATGTGCCCGGTGTAAGCTCGCCGCGCAGCCATCCGGCCAGCGGCTCGTAGACTTTGGTCGCAGTATCGCGAAACGACTCGGGCAGGCGGTGCTCGGCGATGAAGCGGTCGAGGGACCTGCCGGTTACCACTTGTCCGGCAGGTCGCCGATGCGCTCGAAGGACGCGCCGATCACCACGCCGAGTTCGCGGGCTTCTCCGTCATCCAAATGAATGCCCGGCCTGCCGTGAGCGAAGCGGTAGTTGCAGACGATGGCGACGTCGCCGGCGCTCCACTTGATAGGAATGCCGAAACGGTCGTAGATGTCGACGAAGAGCTGTTTTTCCGCCCGAGTCATCTCGGTACCGTCGCCGAAAGTGAGCTTGAGGGGCCGCTCGTCGTAAGGCAGGTGCATGACCTTCGGCCAGCTGTCGAACCACATGCCGTCGTCTGCCACGCTGCTATAGAGCAGGTTACGATCGAGCTGCGGAAAGTACTCGAAGGCCGACACGTAGTAGCGCGTCCTGAGCAGGCGATTCGGTCCCCATTCGGCATCGAGCCCGCGCGACCGCGCCATCGCGATGGCTTCGTCCGGGTCGTCCGTGAGCATGGACTTCTGCCAGTGGTTGTAGACGCCGATCTGCCCGGTACCCGCAAAGTGCTCGCGGTCGGTCAGGTTGCGGTGATAGCAGATTCCGAGGCGTTTCAGTTTCTGTCCGAGATCGGTGTCGAGAATCGCGTCGGTAGCGCGCAGGTTGTCGGAGACAAAGGTGTAGCCGCGATCCGGCAGTGCCTTGCGGCAGAGGAAGCCGAGCATGCGGGTGCTTCGCGAGACATACGCCATCTCGTGGTGGTAGTGCAACCATGCCTCGAGCGGCGCGCCGACCTCGTAGACGCTCTTTGCCAGCTTATCGCGCGGATTGGCGCCGCCCTTGTAGCGCATCTCGTCGTCGATCACGAGTTTCGCGAATCTGCGCATCGACGGCAGATCGGTGAGACGCGTGTTGACGAGGTACACGAGCCCGATTTCGTCGAACAACGCGTTCATGCGCTGCGCCAGCTCGCCGTCCCTGTCCAGGTCGCCGGCCTGCATGGCGTAGTCGGAGCAATCGATGGTAAACGACTCCGGCGGCAGCGCCGGCGAGCCGTTCCACCAGCGAGGCTCGATGACGTCCGGCTGGGGTTGCAGCATTTCGGGGCTCACGATCATCGACCCATCGTACCTGCGTCAGTCGAAAGTCGCCACGAACACGCCGCATTCGCTATCGACCGATGCGCGCTTCATGCCCTCGGAATTAAAGATGGTCTCGATGCGACCGGTGGAATCGACCGCGATGATGCCGCCGTCCCCGCCCAGGTGCCTGACGTCGGCGAGCACCTCGTCGATGGCCTGGCTCAGCGAGGCGCCGGCCTTGGTCTTGTAGGCGACCGCGAGCGCGGCGCCGGTGCGGATGAAGTACTCGCCGGTGCCGGTGCAGGAGACAGCGACGTTGCTGTCCGCCCAGGTACCGGCACCGATGAGCGGCGTATCACCGACGCGGCCTTCGAGCTTGCCGAAAGTCCCGCCCGTCGACGTCGCCGCCGCCATTTCACCGTTGAGGTCCAGCGCAACGGCGCCGACGGTGCCGTGCGATCCGTCCGCTGCCTCTCTCTCGCGCACGCCGATGGGCAGCATGTAGTACTTGTGCGGATCCGTGACTTCCTCGAAGCCCTGCGCGCGGGCAAACGCGAGCGCCCCGGCGCCCGACAGCATCACGTGCGGTGTAGCTTCCATCACGCGGCGCGCCACGGAGACCGGGCTGACGATGTCCCGCAGGCAGGAGACCGCACCGGCCGCGCTGACCGGGCCGTCCATGATCGACGCATCCAGCTCGACGTATCCCGCCGAGTTCGGCGCCGAGCCACGCCCCGCGACGTACAGCCCCGACGCTTCCATCTGCGCGACCGCATACTCGACGACATCCAGCGCACGCGCCCCGGACGCCAGCCGGTCTCGCGCGTTTTCCGCCAGTTCGCGCATGTGGTACTCGGCGACGGAATAGTCGCGGCCGCTGCGTGCGCCGGCGCCGCCGTGGAGTGCGAAGGCAAAGCGCTTGTTGCTCATCGCGCTAGTTTACTCGAAAAGGCCTCACGCCCAGCCCGGTTATATAAGTAAACTGGCACGGCATGCGACTGCAGGATCTATACGGGCAGCTAAGGGAACGGCGCGTTATCCGCGCAGTGCTTATCTGTCTCGCGCTTGCCGCCGCGCTCGCTGCCGCGTTGTTCGCCTGGCAGCCGTCGTTAACGTCGTTCGCACGCCCGACCGTGGCGGTGCTGCCGATCGAGGCCACGGACACGCGCTTGGAAACCCACGACCTCGCCGACCACCTGGGCAAGCGCCTGCGCTTGCTGCTGGCGTCGCGACCGGAAATACGGGTGATCGAGTACGGCAGCTCGAGCGGCACGTCGATCCACGGCCTGTCCGTCGCAAAAAAGGCGCTGACGCTTGCGGCGGATTACCTGTTGACCGGTACGCTCAGCGGCCGGGAGCAGAATCTGCGCCTGTCCCTGCAGCTCTACTCGGATGATAACGAGTTGCTCTGGAGCGATACCTTCAAGGGGCCGGTCGACTACCAGGAGCAGCTGCAGGGCTGGGTGCTGGACGCACTCCTGCCGAGATTGCCGCTCGCCGCGGACGCGCTCGAGCGCACGCATGGCGTGCTGGCGAGTTGTGCGTACCCCGGTGATACGGTCGCGATACTGACGCTCGCGCGCGTCGGACGCCGCGGCGGCGATTCGGCGACGCTTGCCATGGTCGCCGCGGGGCACGAGGACGCGAGCCTCCTGCATCTCGCAAAGGCGAAATTCTATTTCGACCAGATTCCCGACTTGTCGCCCATGGAACGTCCGGTCATGCAGAAGCTCGGCATGCAGTCGCTCGGGCTTGCAGCGCGGAACTGTCCGGACTATCCGGATATCGAATTGCTGCGTCTCCTGGAATCCCGGGAACTGACGGTCTCGAACGGGGCTGAAATTCTCGCGCGGCATCCCAACTCCGCGCGGCTCCACCTCGTGCTGGCGGGGCTGCACGCGGAGGAGGGGTCGAAAAGGAGGATGCGCGCACTCGCCGGCGAGGCGCTGCGGCTCGACCCCCTCGGCGCGGAAACGCAATGTCGTGCGCGGCACTTGCTGGAATCGGCAGACGGCGGCGCCGGAGAGTGCGACTAGCCATTTGCGTACGAGGTAATCGCGGGCTTTTGTCGCTCTGCACGATGAGCGGAATCCGGGCGGTCGCGCCTGCATTGAAAAGCGCGGTTATTGTCGTATGCTGCCGCAATGTCCGCGACCGACACGAACGAAAAAGAGGTTACATTCGACGGCGGTTGTGCCTGCGGCCGCGTGCGCTACCGCATGGAGTCGCGACCACTTTTCGTGCACTGCTGCCACTGTCGCTGGTGCCAGCGCGAGTCGGGCGCATCGTATGCACTCAATGCTCTGATCGAGACAGAGCGGGTCAGC
>JBFIHC010000082.1:0-13972 GCA_041601995.1 Woeseiaceae bacterium
CCCAGCGCGAGCGAGCCGTTGCGCGGCAACGCGGCGTCGTTGAATCCGAATTTGGCGATGTGCCTCACTGCGTTGCCGACGCCCGTCTCGAACAACAGCAGGCGCACGGATACGAGGTTCATCGAGCGCACCAGCGCTTCGCGCATGCGCGTCGGCCCGTAGAAGCGGCCGCTGTAATTGATCGGGCGCCAGACCGCCTCGAGCTCCGACGAGTTGATCACCACCGGCGCGTCGAGCACGACCGTGGCCGGTGTGTTGCCCTGTTCGAGCGCTGCCGAATAGATGAACGGTTTGAACGAGGAGCCGGGCTGTCGGAACGCCTGGGTGGCGCGATTGAACTTCGTGGTCGCGAAATCGAAGCCGCCGACGAGACTGGTGACTGCACCGTCGTCGGGATCCACCGAAACCAGCGCGCCCTGTGCCTCCGGGACCTGCGCCAGCGCCCAGAAGCCCGCGCTGGTGGGCATGACGTAAATGACGTCGCCGGCTTTCAGGACATCGGCGGCCGTCTCCGGCGCGGGACCGGTCGTGTCGCGATCGATGAACGGCTTGGCCCAGCTCATGCCGTGCCAGGGCACGGATGCCGCGCTACCGTCGCGAAACACGATGTCGGCCGTGTTGTTCTCATTGACCCGCGTGACCAGGGCAAGCGACAAACCGCCCGGCGCATACTGGTCGAGGATCTCCAGCGTCTCGGGCGGCCATTCGTTGATCTCCAGTCCCGGCAATTCCGGCGGCAACTCGATGTGCGTGATCGGACCACGATAGCCACGCCGCCGGGTGAACTCGAGCAGCCCGTTACGCAATGCGTAATTCGCCGCTTTCTGCAGTCTCGAATCCAGCGAAGTGACAACCTGGAAACCCGCGTTATAGGTTTCTTCCCCGTATCGGGACAGCATTTCGCGCCGCACCATCTCGGCAACATAAGGCGCGTTGAGTTCGACGGCGGCACCGTACATCCGCGACTCGACGGGTATCGCCATCGCCTCCGCGTACTGCTCCCTGGAGATATAGCCGAGATCGAGCATGCGGTCGAGTACATAGCCGCGACGCCGCTTGGCATTGACCGGGCTGCGCACCGGGTTGTAGCGCGACGGCGCGGGTAACACACCGGCAAGCGTTGCCGCTTCTGCAATGTCGATGGCGGCGAGCGGCTTGTTGAAATAAACCTGCGCCGCCGCCGCGACGCCGTAGGCGCGCTGGCCGAAAAACATCTTGTTCAGGAACAGCTCCATGATCTGTTCCTTTGTGAATTCCTGTTCGATGCGGATCGCGAGCGACGCTTCCTTGAACTTGCGCTCGGCCGTTTGTTCGAGCGACAGGAAGTAGCTGCGTGCCAGCTGCTGCGTCAGCGTGCTGCCGCCGCCTCCGGAGGTCGAGCCGGTCGTGATGAGGCGATAGGCAGCGCGCAGAACGCCCCGGTAATCGATGCCCGGGTGCTCGAAGAATCGCTGGTCTTCGGCCGCGATAAAGGCCTCGACGACGTGCGGCGGCACGTCCTCGTAGCGGATGAGTATGCGCCGCCGCTGCCCGATCTCTTCTATAAGGTAGCCGTCGCGGCTGTAGATGCGCAGCGGAATCTGCAGCGGAATGTCGCGAATGGTCTCGGCAGCCGGCAGGCCGGGCGCGACGAAATAATAAGCGCCGATGACACCGGCGATGCCGCCGATCGCCGTCAGGGCCGCCAGCCCGGCCACGACGACGAGGGCGCGCCAGAGTCCTCGATGGGACCGTTCATGGGCTTGCTTCCTCGGCTTTCGCATAGCTGCTCGATTCACGCGTAACTGGCGTTACAGCGCGGAAAGTGGTGCCGCTGCCTGCACGAGCGTACAGGTAGTCTGGTGTCCGGGCGGTGCTTTGTATATGGCATTTTGCAGGCAACGGCCCAAGCGGGGCGTTTTTGCCGCGGCCGATGATAGCGAGCGGCGGGCACAGGCCGCAATGCCCGTGCCGTTCCTGGGCCGTGGCGCCGACACCACGACCAGTTCACGGAATATGTAGCGTGGCATCAGTAACATACCTTCCCGGGATCGTGAACAAAGTCACGTTTTATTTAACATTTTGTTGATATATAGTTAAATCGATTTGCTCAGGTCCTTACTACTTTTGACTCGCAACTTACCGACTTAGAAGGGAAAAAAAGTGCTTTTCGGGAAGAAAACTCAACCTCTGTTGGGCCTCGATATAACGACGTCGTCGGTCAAGCTGATAGAGCTGTCGCAGAGTGGCAAGCGCTATCGCGTCGAGTCGTATGCGGCCGAGCCCACACCGCCCAGTTCCGTCAGCGAAAAGGCAATCGTTGACGCGAAAGCTGTCGGCGAAGCAATCCGTCGCGCGGTGAAACGCGCTGGCGCCAAGGCAACGGACGTTGCCGTGGCAATCAGCGGCGACGCGGCGATTACCAAGGTCATCCAGATGTCGGCCGGACTCTCCGCGCGGGATCTCGAGGGCCAGGTCGAAATCCAGGCCGACCAGTACATCCCCTTCCCCATGGAAGAGGTCAGCTTCGATTACGAAATCATCGGCCCCAACGACAAAGACCCGGAGCTGATGGACGTGTTGCTGGTGGCAACGCGCACGGAGAACGTCGAGCAGCGACAGTCCGCCGTCAACGCGGCGGGCCTCGCCGCGCAGATCGTCGACGTCGAGGCATTTGCGCTCGAGAATGCATGCCAGTTGCTGAGTCACCAGCTGCCGGATGGCGGCATGGGGCACTCGGTTGCCGTCGTCGATATCGGCGCGAGCAGCACGACATTCTCGGTGCTCGAGGATCTCAAGGTTATCTACACGCGTGACTTCAACTTCGGCGGCCAGCAGCTGACCGAGGAAATCATGCGCACTTACGGGTTGTCCATGGAAGATGCCGGGCGCGCCAAGAAACAGGGCGGCTTGCCGAGCAACTACCAGCCCGAAGTTCTGGAACCGTTCATCGACGACATGACGCAACAGGTCAGTCGTTCCCTGCAGTTCTATCTCGCTTCGGGAGGTGGCCGCGAGCAGCCTGACATGATTGTCGTGTGCGGCGGCTGCGCGAACATCCCGGGCATTGCCGACGTGATCTCGAGTCGGGTTGGCATACCGACCGAAGTCGGCGACCCGCTGGGCCAGATGAAAATTTCGTCGAAAGCCAAGTCGCAGGGTGTTCACAAGGACGCAACCGCGTTGCTGACCGCATGCGGCCTGGCACTGAGGAGCTTTGACTGATGCCACGGATTAACCTACTCCCCTGGCGCGAGGAAGAGCGCAAGCGACGCCAACGCGATTTCGGCCTGGCCATGGGCGGCGCGGTGCTGGCGGCGATTGCCGTCATCATGCTGACCATGCTGGCTTACTCGCAGATGATCTCCGCGCAGGAAAGGCGTAACGCCCGCCTTACGGATGAGATCAACGAACTGCAGCGCAGCATCGAGGAGATCGATGGACTCGAGCGGCAGAAGGAACGCCTGCTGGCGCGCATGGAAATCATCGACCAGCTGCAGAAGAGCCGGCCGGAAGTCGTGCACCTGTTCGATGAACTGACCCGGCAGCTGCCCGAGGGCGTCTACCTGACCGGTGTCAAGCAAACCGGTTCCCGCATCGAGGTTCGCGGGGTCGCGCAGTCCAGCACCCGCGTTTCCGCGCTGATGCGCCAGATCGACGCATCGGAATGGCTGGCCGATCCGGAGGTCGAGAAAGTGGAGACGACGACGGCCGGCGCTTCCCGGCAGGCCCAGTTCATCGTCTATCTCAAGCAGCGCAGTGGGGGCGCTGGCGAGGAGGAGGACGTATGAACCTCATCGAAGAACTCCAGAGTCTCGACGTCAACGATATCGGCCGCTGGCCGCTCGCATTCCGCGCAGCGGTCATCGTCCTCGTCTTTCTCGCCGTCACGTTTGCCGGCGTATGGTTCACGATCGTGAAAGACAAGGCGCCGGTGCTGCAGCGAGCCGAGGCCGAAGAGCAGGAGCTGCGCGTCACTTTCGAGAACAAGCAGCGCAAGGCGGCGAACTACGATGCCTACAAGGCACAGCTCGCCCAGATCGAACAGTCTTTCGGCACGATGCTCAGGCAGCTTCCGGGTGAAACCGAGATTCCCAGCCTGATCGTCGATATCTCGCAGACCGGGCTGGCGGCCGGCCTGCAGGAAAAACTGTTCCAGCCACAGACGGAGGTTCCGCGGGACTTCTATGCCGAGAAGCCGATCAAGATTCGACTGACCGGCGGCTACCACGAGATGGCGAACTTCGTCAGCGGTATCGCCGCCCTGCCTCGAATCGTTACCCTGCACGACATCAACATCACGCCCGAGCAGAAAGGTGATTTCGACAACCTGAGCCTGGAAGTGACCGCCAAGACTTATCGATACATCGAGGAGGCAGAGCCGCGATGAGTGCTTCTCTCACAGTGCGCAAGGGACTGTTGCTTGCGATCGCCGCTGCGGGACTCGTTGCCTGCGGCGCGGACATGGACGACCTCGATAGCTACATCAACGAGGTGAAGGCGCGCCCGGGCGGCCGAATCCAGCCGCTGCCCGAGATCACGCCGTACGAAGTTTTCACCTACGTCGCCGATGCGCAGGGGCTGCGGTCGCCTTTCGTGCCCGACACGCCGCAGGCCGCAGGCCCGGCCGGCGGCGGTACAAGTCCCGACCCTAAGCGGCCGGCAGAATTCCTCGAGAGCTTTCCACTCGATACCCTGCGGATGGTGGGAACGCTCGATATCAACGAAACGGTCTACGGCCTGGTGCAGACGTCTGATGGGCTGATCCATCGCGTCGTGCCCGGCAATTACATGGGGCAGAACGATGGCCGGATCACCGATATAACGGAATCGGAAATCGTGCTGGTTGAAATTATTTCTGACGGAATCGGTGGCTACATAGAACGAGACGCCGCTATCGGTCTTTCAGACTGATGCCTGAGTGGAACTGGGAGTAATTGGAATGATGCTCAAACTGAAACCGACGATCGGCTACCGGCGCTTGACGATGCAAGCGGCCGCGCTGGTACAGGCGTTGCTCGTGATGTTTGCCGGTGCCACCGCAAACGCGCAGGAGGGCAACCGTCTGCAGGACATTCAGGTACAGAGTCTGTCCGGACAACGTATCGAACTGAAACTCATCATGACCGAGACGGCTCCGGAGCCGCTGGCGTTCACGATCGAGAACCCGGCGCGCATTGCGCTGGATCTGCCAGGCACCAGCCTGGGTCTCAGCCAGCGCCGCCGCGACGTTAACCAGGGACCGCTGGATACGATCCTGACCGCGGAAGCCAATGGCCGCACTCGCGTCGTCCTGAATCTCGACCTCATGGTGCCGTACGAGACCAGGCGGAGTGGTAATGTAGTTACCGTTACGCTCGGTGATGGCGACGAATACGATGCTGGAACCACCCAGTTCGCCAGCAGCCCGTCGTCGGCCCCCGGCGCACCGTCCTACGCCGCTCCCTCAGGTCGTGCCATTACGAACGTTGACTTCCGCCGCACGCGCGATGGCGGCGGCCGGGTGGTCGTCAGCCTCTCGGATCCCTCCACGCCGGTGGACATCCGCCAGGAAGGTCCCCGGGTCGTCGCGGTCTTCAAGGACACCGCGCTGCCCGCCGAGCTGATGCGGCGCCTCGACGTGATGGACTTCGCAACGCCGGTATCGACCGTCGATACGCTGAAGACCAATCTCGATACCCGCATCGTCATCTCGGCTGACGGCAAGTACGACCAGCTCGCCTACCAGTCCGACAACGAATTCTCGATCGAGATCAACCCGGTTGCGGATGAGATCGAGGACGCCCCGAGCCTCTATTCCGAGTCCAAGGAATACGAAGGCCAGCGGCTCACGCTCAACTTCCAGGATATCGAGACGCGCGCCGTGCTGCAGCTTCTCGCCGAGACCTCCGGCAGGAACATCGTGGTGTCCGACACGGTCCAGGGTAACGTCACGCTGCGCCTGCGCAATGTGCCCTGGGACCAGGCCCTCGACATCGTGATGACGACGAAGGGTCTCGACATGCGCCAGAACGGCAACGTCATAATCGTCGCGCCGGCCGAAGAGATCACGGCGCGCGAGACAGCCGACCTCGAAGCACGCAATGCGATCAGCGAACTCGAGCCGATGTACTCCGAGTTCCTGCAGGTCAACTATGCGAAAGCGGCCGACCTGTCCGCGCTGATCAACGCGGAGGGAGGCGGCAACAGCCTGCTCTCCGAACGCGGCAGCATCGCTGTCGACGACCGGACGAATACGCTGCTCGTGCAGGACACCGCGAGCCGGCTGGAGAACATCCGCCGCATGGTCCGAACGCTCGACGTGCCCATCAAGCAGGTACTGATCGAGTCGCGGATCGTGGTCGTCAACGACGACTTCAGCCGCGATCTCGGCGTGCGCCTGGGCGTCACGGCTTACCGCGAGAACGGCACCGACGGCGCCGCCGTGGTATCCGG
Organism: Woeseiaceae bacterium; assembly: GCA_041601995.1. Taxonomy (GTDB): domain Bacteria; phylum Pseudomonadota; class Gammaproteobacteria; order Steroidobacterales; family Woeseiaceae; genus UBA1847. Next base: position 6,415 of record JBFIHC010000082.1, read on the forward strand.
TACCGGCACGGGCACCGACACGATGGTCAACTCCATCATCGGCAATCTCGGCACCACCGGCCAGGTCACCCCGGTTCGGCTCCCGATACTGACCGATCGCTACAACGTGAACGTGCCGATCGCGGAAGCTGCCGGCCGGTTCTCGCTTGCAGTGCTCGAGCGGGACTACCTGGTGGATCTCGAACTCACGGCGCTGGAAGCAGAAGGCCGTGGTGAAATCGTATCGACGCCGCGCGTTATCACTGCGAACCAGAAGGAAGCCCGCATCGAGCAGGGCGTCGAAATTCCGTACCAGCAAGCGGCTTCTTCGGGTGCGACGACCGTGCAGTTCAAGAAGGCGGTGCTGAGCCTCGAAGTGACACCGCAGATTACGCCCGACAACAACATCATCATGGATCTCCGCGTCCACAAGGACAACGTGGGTGATGTGATTTCGACGGGCGGTCTCGGCGGCACGGTGCCGAGTATCGATACGCGTGCGGTTGAGACGCAGGTGCTCGTCGAAGACGGACAGACGGTCGTGCTCGGCGGCATCTACGAAACGGAGCGCCGCGAAACGATCAGCAAGGTACCCTTCCTCGGAGACATCCCGGCGGTGGGCGCGCTGTTCCGCAGCAAGCAGCTGCAGAACGACAAATCCGAATTGCTCATTTTCGTGACGCCGCGCATCCTCGAGGAAGGCTCGACGATCTACTGAGTGACGGTCCGGAGCAGTTCATAGAAAGCCAACCTCCGGGTTGGCTTTCTCTTTGCAAGACCTGCAGCAAGATATCGTGAGGCATTCGCAAAACCTGTTTCTCGTGGGCCCGATGGGCGCCGGGAAGTCCGCCGTCGGCAGGCAGCTGGCGCGCCAGCTGCATCTCGACTTCGTCGACAGCGACGAGGAGATCGAGATGCGCACCGGCGTGGACATTCCCTTCATCTTCGAGAAAGAAGGCGAGGCCGGTTTCCGCAAGCGCGAAGCCAGGGTCATCGACGATCTCTCGCAGAAAGACGGGGTCGTGCTGGCCACCGGCGGCGGCGCGATCATGGACCCGCAGACGCGGAATCACCTCGGTGCGCGCGGCCTGGTCGTGTATCTGCACACCAGTGTCGACCAGCAGCTGTCGCGAACCCGCAAGGGACGTGACCGGCCGTTGCTCGACAATGACGATCCGCGGGCCGTGCTCGAATCGCTGATGGCAGCGCGCGAGCCCCTGTACAGGGAGATCGCGGACCTGACCGTCGACACCGACGGCCGCAAGGTTCGAGCCGTCGTCAACGAGATCATCGAGCGCCTCTGACTCCTCGAAACCTCCCCCCACAGCATTACGACATCCTCGCCCACCGGCGCTCCGCGCATCGGTTTGGCTACACGGGAGGCGCCCCGATCGTTTCTCTCCCTCATGGCTCGCTGCGCTTTACTTCGGTCGAAAAACGCCCCGAACCGGGCTCTTGCTCACTTCGTTTCGAGGCATGCCGCGCAAAGCTGTGGGCACAGAGGTGCGGCCATCGGCGGCCAGGTATTTGTCGGTTCAGGGGTGGCCGGGAACGCTGCGGCCGCCCGGGATGTTGTAATCTACGGCCACCATGTCTGATACGCGTTCCATCACGGTCGAGCTCGGCGAGCGCAGCTATCCGATCATTATCGGCAGCGGGCTGCTCGGCGGCGGTTTCGACCTTTCGGCCTACGTGGGCGGTCCGGACTGCCTGGTGGTAACCAACGAGACCGTCGAGCCGCTGTACCTGGAAGCGCTTGCCGCCGACCTCCGCGGCAGGCAGGTGCGCGCGATCAGCCTGCCCGATGGCGAAGCGTACAAGACCCTCGAAACCGTCGAGGACATCCTCGACACGCTCGTCGAAAACGGCGCCAACCGCGACACGACACTCGTCGCCCTCGGCGGTGGCGTCGTCGGCGACATTACCGGATTCGCTGCCGCCTGCTACATGCGCGGCGTGGACTTCCTCCAGGTGCCGACGACTCTGCTGGCGCAGGTCGACAGCTCCGTCGGCGGCAAGACCGGCGTCAACCACGCCTCCGGCAAGAACCTGATCGGTGCCTTCCACCAGCCGCGTGCGGTACTGATCGACACGGACACGTTGCGGACGTTGCCCGACCGCGAGCTCAAAGCGGGTCTCGCGGAGGTCATCAAGTACGGCGCGATCGTCGACGCGGACTTTTTCGCCTGGCTCGAAGACAACATCGAAGCGCTGATCGCACGGGATGCGGAGGCGCTGATCATGGCGATTCAGCGCTCCTGCGAACTCAAGGCGCAGGTCGTTGCGGAGGACGAGCGCGAGGGCGGCCGGCGAGCGATCCTGAATTTCGGTCACACCTTCGGCCACGCCATCGAGCGCTGCCAGGGTTACGGGGAGTGGCTGCACGGCGAGGCGGTCGCCGCCGGCATGGTGATGGCGGCCGAGCTGAGCGCCGGCGATACCGCCGTTGCCGCGCGCATCGGGAGCCTGGTCGAACGAGCGGGCCTGCCGACACGGCCGCCGGCGATACCGCCAGCCGAGCTGCTGGCGGCGATGGGGATGGACAAAAAGGTGCAGCAAAAGCAGCTGCGTTTCGTGCTGCTCCGAGAGCTCGGCGAAGCGTTCGTTACGAGCGATTACGATACGGCGCGACTCGACGCCGTGCTGGCGGCAGCGAGCTGATGCACCCGGCGCCGCTCGCGCCCTATGCCGCAACGGAGTCGCGCTCGAAGGGCCGGCGCTACAGCGAGCCGGAGGCCAGGTACCGGGGGCAATACCAGCGCGACCGCGATCGAATCATCCACTCCACCGCATTCAGGCGGCTCGTTTACAAGACCCAGGTGTTCGTCAATCACGAGGGCGACCTCTATCGCACGCGCCTGACGCATTCACTCGAGGTCGCCCAGATCGGCCGTTCGGTGGCCGTGGCCCTGCAGCTCAACGAGCCGCTCACCGAGGCCATCTGTCTCGCGCATGACCTGGGCCACACGCCGTTCGGACACGCCGGGCAGGATACGCTGAATGCCTGCATGCGCGACTACGGTGGCTTCGAGCACAACCTGCAGTCGCTGCGCGTGGTCGACGAGCTGGAAGCGAAATACGCCGATTTCCCGGGCCTGAACCTGATGTTCGAAACGCGTGAAGGCATCCTGAAACACTGTTCGAAAAGCAACGCGAGGCTGCTGGGGGACCTGGGAGAACGCTTCCTCAATCGCACACAGCCCGGGCTGGAGGCGCAACTGGCGGACATCTGTGACGCCGTCGCCTACAACAACCACGACGTCGACGACGGCTACCGCGCCGGGCTCATCGGCCTCGACAAGCTCAGGGAGCAGCCCCTGTTCGAATCGCAGTACCTCGAGGTCGCACGACGTTACCCCGACCTCGAGGACCGGCGACTGATCTACGAGATCATCCGCCGCATGATCAATACTGTCGTCACCGACCTCATAGAAACGACGAAACGCAATCTCGGGGAGGCCGCGCCGCAGTCGATCGATGATGTCCGCGCCGCCGGGAGGCCGCTGGTCGGCTTCTCGGCGGAGATCGGGGAACAGCACCGGCTGCTGAAGCATTTCCTGCACCGGCACCTGTACAGCCACGAACAGAAACTGGAAATGACGCGCAAGGTGCAGACCGTCCTGCGGGAGTTGTTCGACACGTTCATGAGCGATGTCGATCGCATGCCCGAGGAGTTCGCCACCAGGGCGATGCGGGGCGACGAGGCCACCCGGGCTCGTGTCGTGACGGACTACATAGCCGGCATGACGGATCGATACGCATTCGCTGAACACAAGCGCATCTCAGGTTAGAATTCGCGGCCGGCAAACAACCCTGGATTCTCACGTGGCCCCGAAAGACATTTCCTGCAAGGACCGGCTGATATTTGCCCTGGACGTCCCGGACTGCGATGCGGCGATGGCGCTGGCGGAAGAGCTGGGCGATGCCGTCTCTTTCTACAAGCTTGGCCTCGAGCTGATGATGAGCGGGGGCTATTTCGAGCTGCTCGACTGGATGCTTGCGCGCGACCGCAAGGTGTTCTGCGATCTCAAGTTTTTCGACATCCCGGCAACGGTCGGCTCCGCGGTGCGGCAGCTCAAGGACCGCGGCGCGAGCTTCGTAACCGTGCACGGCAACCAGTCGATCATGGAAGCTGCCGCGGAGAACAAGGGTGACACGCTCAAGGTTCTCGGCGTGACCGTGCTGACCAGTCTGGATCGCGGCGACCTGGACGACCTGGGCTTCGCCTGCGATGTGGGCGAGCTCGTGTTGTCGCGGGCGAGACGCGCGCTCGAAGCGGGCTGTGACGGCGTCATTTCATCGGGGCTCGAGGTCGCGAGGCTCAGGGAGTTCGTCGACGAGAAACTGGTCGTGGTGACGCCGGGGATTCGCCCGGTCGATAACAAGCCGGCCGGGGACCAGAAACGGGTGGTCACCGTCGAGACCGCATTCGCAAACGGCGCCGACTATATCGTCGTCGGCCGCCCGATCCGCGACGCGGCCAGTCCGCGTGAGGCCGCGGAATCCATCCAGGCATCCATCGAGGCACAGTTCGCATGACCAAGCTCAAAAACGATCTCCTGATTCGCGCGTTGCTGCGCCAGCCCGTACCGCGCACGCCGGTATGGATCATGCGCCAGGCGGGGCGTTACCTGCCCGAGTACCGGGCCACGAGGGCCGAGGCCGGCGACTTCATGAGCCTGTGCCGCAACCCGGAACTGGCCTGCGAAGTCACGATGCAGCCGCTCAGGCGTTACAAGCTCGACGCCGCGATCCTGTTCTCGGACATTCTTACCGTTCCCGACGCGATGGGCCTGGGTCTTCACTTCGCCACCGGTGAAGGGCCGAAATTCGAGCGCCCCGTGCGTACCGCCGCCGACATCCGCAAGCTGCCGGTTCCGGACGTCGGCGAGGCGCTGGGCTACGTGTTCGATGCCGTGCGCACGATTCGCCGGGAGCTGAACGGCGAGGTGCCGCTGATCGGCTTTGCCGGCAGCCCCTGGACAGTCGGCACCTACATGGTCGAGGGCGGGTCGAGCCGCGAGTTCGCGCTCATCAAGGGGCTCGCGAAAGACGATCCCGCGGCACTGGAAGAGCTGCTCGGCAAGGTCGCAGCCGTGACGACCGACTACCTCAATGCGCAGATCGAGGCGGGCGCGCAGGCGATACAGATCTTCGACACCTGGGGCGCCGCACTCGGACGCGACGATTACCGCCGCTATTCGCTGGCGAGCATGCAGCAGATCGTCGACGGGCTTACGCGGGAGAAGGACGGTGCGCGCATCCCGGTCATCCTGTTTACGAAAGGGGCGGGCGAGATGCTCGCGGACATGGTGGGCACCGGCTGCGATGCCCTGGGTGTCGACTGGACGACGGACCTCAAGACGGCGCGGGCGTATGTCGAGGACAAGGTCGCGTTGCAGGGCAACGTGAATCCCGCAACGCTGCGCGAGTCACCGGAGGTCATCCGGCAGGCGGTCGCCGACGCGCTGGCGAGCTACGGCACAGGGCCCGGCCACGTGTTCAACCTCGGCCACGGCATAACGCCCGATATCGATCCCGAACATCTCGGCGTGCTGCTCGACGCGGTCCACGAGCTCAGTCCGCAATACCACCGGTAGCTGCGGCTCCCAGGGCGGGTTCGCGGGCCCAGGCCCGTTCCCACGGCTCGATACAAACCGCAGGAGCGGTTCTCGAGCCACGACCGATCGCGGGCCCGGCCGGCCCTTGAAAGCCACAACACCGAATCCCGCTCCGTAGTACTACGTATGGCCGGCCGCTGCCGGCCCTCTGAGAATGATGTCATGCGCGCCAAGACGGATGAAAGACTGTCCGTCGAGAAGGCCATGTCACGCGTTCTCAGCGCCGAAAGGGACGCGCTGGCGCAGATCGCTGCGTGCCAAAGCCGGGCAGACGAGACACTGCAATTAACCCGCAAGAAGGTCCGGGCGATGGTGCGAAGAACGCAGCAACGCATCACCCGGCTGCACGCCGGCTGCGAGCAACGTACGCGCGAACTCGTCACGAGGATGGAGCAGGAAGCCGCCGCCGGTGCCGAATGCCCGGCCCGCGAGGCGGGCAAAGACACGCTGACGGAGGCCGTGCGTGTCGTCGCTGCCTGGCTGACGACTCCGGACTCCCCCGATGCCCGTTGAATTCGCCTACGCACAGGCACGCGCACAGGCGCAGCATGGCGCGCGGCTGACCGCCGATACCTGGAGCGTGCTCGAATCGAGTGTCGGCCTGGCGCAATTCCTGCACCAGGTTCGCGGCACATCGCTGGCGCCCCGGGTCGAGAATTTCTCGGCGACCACATCGCCGCATGCTATCGAACGATCGTTGCGGCGCGAGTGGCGCGACGCGGTCGAATCCGCCGCCCGCTGGGTGCCTGGCCGCTGGCGTCCGGCCGTGGCCTGGACCGCGCGGCTCGCGGACCTGCCTTCGATGAGCCACCTGCTGCACGCGGGCGAAACGTACCCATGGATGGCCGCGGACGACGTACTCGCCGCATTCGCCGCCAGCGACCCGGCCGAGCGTGAAGCCGCCGTCGAGGCCGCGGGGTACGCCGGTGGCATCGACGCCTGGCTGGAGCGGTGGCGACAGCTGTGGCCCGACAGCGGAGGCGTGCTCGAAGAACTGCAAGCGCTGATCGAGCGCCATGCCCTGGGTCGCGACGGTGACTCGGCCGCGGACTGGCGCGACGGCCTCGAGCGGCGTGCCGTGCGGATGCTGCGCTGGCGCCGCGAACAACCGGTCACCGTGTTCTGCCATCTGTTGCTGTATGCCCTGGAATTGCACCGACTGCGGCAGGGGCTGCTGCGACGGGCGCTTCTCAACGACCTCGAAACGGAGCGCACGGCATGAGCCTGAGACCGGCAAGCGCAAACTGGTTCGAGCTGCTCGTCATGCGCGACGATCTGGCCGCGGCGATGAAAGCGCTCGCCGCGTCGCGGCGCGTGGAATTGCAGAGCCACGGCGAGGCGAAGGCACCTTTGCGCATGCCGGAGTGCCGCGAGTTACTGGAAGAGTTCGACGAACTCGAACGCCGCTACCGGCATCATTGGCCGCCGCCGGCCCCGGACGAGGACGGCGAACGCGGCGAACCCTACCGCATGCTCGACGACGCGCTGGCGCGCCTGCGCCACTGGGCACACGGGGCCGCCGGGATCGTCGCGCGCATCGAGCAGCTTACCGAGCTCGGTAACGAGCAGCAGTTGCTGCTCGACCTGTTGCGCGACGCCGGGTCCCTGCCCGACCTCGCGCAGTTTTCGCGGGCCGGTCCGATGCTCGAGAGCGGGCTGTTTCTGCTCGGCCCCGGCGAGTGGCCGGACGCCGTGCCGGGGAACGTGATTACCCAGCGGGTGGCGATTCCGGAGCGGCGCTTCCTGTGCGCCATCGGGCTGCCGGAGCAAATGGCGGCCCTGGACCAGCAGTTGCACGCACGGAAAGCGCGCCGGTTGAGCCTGCCGGCGGACCTGCCGCCGCGGGCGCCCGACGCGGAAGTCGTACTGCGCGAGCGGCTCTTCGCGACTCGCCGCGAGCTCGAGAATGCACGCCAGTCGCTCTGCAATCTGCACCAGCGCCACCAGGCCGCTCGCTC
>JBFIHC010000083.1:0-13692 GCA_041601995.1 Woeseiaceae bacterium
AATCCCGTCGGTGTACTGGCAGATCGGCGGTACGCCGCAGGAAGCGTTCGATGCCGCGGCCGCGGGTGGCCCCCCGGTGCCGAGTCACCACTCGCCCTTGTTCAGGATCGAGCCGGAACCTGCGGTCCGGGCAGGCGTCGAGTCGACGGTGGTTGCATTGATGGAGCTGATGGGGACGGATTGAGTGAGCACTCCGAACTCAAACGTCGTCCTCGTCGACTTCGAAGTCCTCGAGCGCTTCGTCGCCGCCGGCGCTCTTGAGGAGAATCTCGACTTTCTGCTCGGCTTCCTTCAGCGCCGACTGGCAATTGCGCGTGAGCTTGATGCCGTCTTCGAACTTCTTCATCGCCTTCTCCAGCGGCAGGTCGCCGGACTCGAGTTCCTCGACCAGAGTTTCGAGGTCGTTCAGGGCTTTTTCGAGGTCGAATGCTTGCTTCGTGCTCATGGCGCTTCCCGTGGTGAACGGGTCGCTACGCTACCTGCCGTCTGCGGCAGCGTCAATGTTCGCGGCAGCCTTTCAGCGCGCCATGCCCGGCGTTGACATCGCTGCGGGCGGGGAATAGAGTACAAAGTCCTTAGACTCAGTCTAATTGAAAATTAATCTCAATTGAGAGGGGAAGCCATGTCTCTGAAAGGCAGCAAAACCGAACAGAATCTGAAAGACGCCTTCGCAGGTGAGTCCCAGGCGAACCGCCGCTATCTCTACTTTGCCGCAAAGGCTGACGTCGAAGGCTACAACGATGTAGCCGCCGTATTCCGGTCTACCGCTGAAGGTGAGACGGGTCATGCGCACGGACACCTCGAGTACCTGGAAGAGGTTGGTGATCCCGCAACCGGCATGCCGATCGGCTCGACCGCCGAGAACCTGGCGGCTGCGATTGCCGGCGAAACCCACGAGTACACCGACATGTATCCCGGCATGGCGAAAGCCGCGCGCGAAGAAGACTTCGACGAGATCGCCGACTGGTTCGAGACCCTGGCCAAGGCGGAGCGTTCACACGCCAACCGCTTCCAGAAAGCGCTCGACACGCTCGACGACTGAACTTCAAAAGGAAAGCCGGGCGTAAAGCCCGGTTTTTTTCGCCATGTCCAACTCCGAAGTTCGTCGCGAGGGCAGTCTCGAGGCTCCAACGCGTCACCCGATCGACTGGCAATCCGAGCAGTTCTACGACGAGAAGGCCCTGTTCGAGGAACTCGAGCGGGTGTTCGACATTTGCCACGGTTGCCGGCGCTGTTTCAACCTGTGCCATTCTTTTCCGACCTTGTTCGATGCGATCGACGAATCCGAGAGCATGGAACTCGATACGGTGCCGAAGTCGGTCTACTGGGACGTCGTGGACCACTGTTACCTCTGCGACATGTGCTACATGACCAAGTGTCCCTATGTGCCGCCGCACGAGTGGAACATCGACTTCCCGCACCTGATGCTGCGCGCCAAGGCGGCGCGTTTTCGCAAACAGGGCGCTTCGACCCGTGACAAGGTCCTTGCGGCAACCGATGCCGTCGGCAGGTTCGCGGGCATACCGGTCATCGCGCAGGCGGTCAACGCAACCAACCGCAGCAAGTTCGGCCGCAAGATGCTCGAGAGTGCGCTCGGCGTGCATCACGCGGCGCCGGTTCCGGACTACCACTCGAACAATGCGCGCAAACGCCTCAAGCATCTGCGCGGAGCATCCGGCGTGCAGGCAGAGGCATCGGATAACACCCGCGGGAAGGTGGTTCTCTACACGACCTGTTACGGCAATCGCAACCGACCGGAGATGGACGTCGATCTCGTCGCCGTGTACGAACACAACGGCATCCAGGTAGCCCTTGCGGAGAAAGAAGCCTGCTGCGGCATGGCGAAGCTCGAGCTTGGCGACATCGACGCCGTCGTGCGTGCCAAGGAGACCAATATTCCGATACTGGCTGCGTGGGTCGACAAGGGCTACGACATCGTGACGCCGATTCCATCGTGCACGCTGATGTACAAGCAGGAGTTGCCGCTGATGTTCCCGGACGACGACGACGTGAAAAGGGTGCAGTCCGCCATGTACGATCCCTTCGAGTACCTGATGCTGCGGCACAAGGACGGCAAGCTGAAAACGGATTTCGCAGCGCCACTCGGCAAGGTCTCGTACCAGGTGCCGTGTCACCTGCGTGTGCAGAACATCGGTCTCAAGACGCGCGACGTCCTGCAGCTGGTTCCGGATACCACCGTCGAGGCCATCGAGCGCTGTTCGGGGCACGACGGCACTTACGCGGTGAAGAAGGAATTCCACGAGATGTCGAAAAAGATCGCACGGCCGGTCGTCAACAAGGTCAAGAAAAGCGGTGCCGACCACTTCGTCAGCGACTGCCCGATGGCGTCCGACCAGATAGCGCAGGATCTCGAAGAATACTCCGCCGGGCACCCCATGAGCCTGCTCCGGAAAGCCTACGGAATATGAATGCCATGCAGAAACTGACACGAAAAGACCTGTACAGCCTGGAGCAGTATGCCGATATACGTGACGAGTTCCGTAACCGGGTGCTGGCGCACAAGCGCAACCGTCGCGTCGAACTCGGTACCAACGCTGCGCTGTATTTCGAAGACCGCCTGACCATGCAGTACCAGATTCAGGAAATGCTGCGTATCGAGCGTATTTTCGAATCGGCCGGCATCAACGACGAACTCGAAGCCTACAACCCGCTCATCCCGGACGGCTCGAACTGGAAGGCGACCTTCATGGTTGAATTCCCCGATGTCGAGGAACGGCGGGCGATGCTGGCCCAGCTCATCGGCATCGAAAATAAGGTCTTCGTCCAGGTCGAGGGCTTCGACCGGGTGTACGCGATCGCCGACGAGGACCTCGAACGCTCGGACGACAACAAGACTTCTGCCGTGCACTTCATGCGTTTCCAGCTTTCGGCCGACGAGGTCGACGCGCTGAAGTCCGGCGCATTGCTCACGGCCGGCATCGACCACGACAACTACCAGGTCGAGATTTCGCCGTTGCCGGAGAACGTCCGGCAGTCCTTGCTCGGCGACCTGGATTAGCCGCCGTTCACGATTTTCACCACGGCCGCGATTTCGCGGATGCACCGCTATGGCAATCAGGCTAGAATCCCCGGCGTGAATTCGCTTGGCAGCTTCACTCGATGACAAGAACCTACGACGCCAAGGACATCGAAGTCCTGAGCGGGCTGGAACCCGTACGCCGCCGGCCGGGGATGTACACCGACACTTCCCGACCCAATCATCTCGCCCACGAGGTCATTGACAACAGCGTCGACGAGGCACTCGCAGGCCATTGCAAGAAGATCGAGGTAACCCTCTACAAGGACGGTTCGCTCGAGGTCGCCGACGATGGTCGCGGCATGCCGGTCGACAAGCATCCGAAGGAAAAGCTCCCCGGGGTCGAGGTAATCCTTACCAAGCTGCATGCCGGCGGCAAGTTCTCGAACAAGAATTACCGGTTTTCCGGCGGCCTGCACGGCGTGGGCGTCTCCGTCGTGAACGCCTTGTCGAAGAACCTCGAGGTCTGGATACGCCGTGGCGGCAAGGAATACAACATGAGCTTCGCCGGCGGCAGCAAACGCGGCAAGCTCGAAGCGGTCGGCAAGGTCGGTAAGGCAAACACGGGCACCACCATCCGTTTCTGGCCCGATCCGCAGTACTTCGACTCTCCCAAGTTTTCCCTGTCGCGGCTGAAGCATACACTGCGCGCAAAAGCCGTGTTGTGCCCGGGCCTGACCGTGCGCCTCACGACCGAACAGCCGAAGGAGAAACTGGAGTGGTGCTACTCCGGCGGGCTGGAAGAATATCTCCTCGAGGCGATCGGTGGTGCCGAGGTATTGCCGGCCGCCCCGTTCTCGGGAAGCGTTGCGGGGAACAGCGAGGCCGTCGACTGGGCGCTTGCCTGGGCCGTGCAGGGCGGGCAGGCCGTGACCGAGAGCTACGTCAACCTGATTCCGACGCCGCAGGGCGGCACGCACGTCAATGGCCTGCGGACCGGCCTTACCAACGCGCTGCGCGAGTTCTGCGACTTCCGCAACCTGTTGCCGCGCGGCGTGTCGATCGCGCCCGAAGACGTGTGGGACGGGCTGAATTTCGTGCTCAGCGCAAAGCTCGAAGATCCGCAGTTTTCAGGGCAGACCAAGGAGCGGCTGTCGTCGAGGGAGTCCGCGGCGTTTATCGCCGGCATCATCAAGGACAATTTCGGGATCTGGCTGAACCAGCACCCCGAGACCGGCGACCAGATTGCGCAGCTTGCGATCGTCAAGGCACAAAAGCGACTGAAAGCCGCCAAGAAGATCGTCCGCAAGAAAATCGTCTCCGGCCCGGCGCTGCCGGGCAAGCTGGCCGACTGCACGTCGCAGGAACCCGAGCTCTGCGAGATCTTCCTCGTCGAGGGTGATTCGGCGGGCGGATCGGCGAAGCAGGCCCGCGACCGGACGACACAGGCGATCATGCCGCTTCGCGGTAAGATTCTGAATACCTGGGAAGTGGATGCTGCGGAAATTCTCGCGTCGCAGGAAGTGCACGATATCAGCGTCGCGCTCGGCGTCGACCCGGGCAGCAACAACCTCGACGGGCTGCGCTACCACAAGATCTGCATCCTGGCGGACGCCGACTCCGATGGTCTGCACATCGCCACGTTGCTGTGCGCGTTGTTTCTGCGTCACTTCCGCGAGCTGGTTCTGGCCGGCCACGTCTACGTGGCGATGCCGCCCCTGTATCGCATCGACGTCGGCAAGCAGGTTTTTTATGCGCTCGATGACAGCGAGCGCAAGGGCATCCTGGATCGTATCGAGGCGGACAAGATTCGCGGCAAGGTTTCCGTGACGCGATTCAAGGGTCTCGGCGAGATGAACCCGTCGCAGCTGCGCGAGACGACGATGAACCGCGACACTCGCCGCCTGGTGCAGTTAACCGTCAATCCGCGCGACAAGACAGACCAGATGATGGACATGCTGCTGGCAAAGAAGCGTGCGAAGGACCGCCGCGAGTGGCTGGAACAGAAAGGGAATCTCGCAGAGGTATAGATGCAATGCAGAACAGCCTGAATCTCGAGGGCGTCGAACAGCAGTCGCTCAAGGAATACACCGAGAAGGCGTACCTCGACTACTCGATGTACGTAATCCTCGATCGTGCGCTGCCGCAGATCGGCGACGGGCTGAAGCCTGTCCAGCGGCGCATCATCTACGCGATGAGCGAACTGGGTCTGTCGGCGAGTTCCAAGCCCAAGAAGTCCGCGCGCACCGTCGGCGACGTGATCGGCAAGTTCCACCCCCACGGTGACTCCGCCTGTTACGAGGCGATGGTGCTGATGGCACAGGACTTCACCTATCGCTACCCGATCATCGACGGCCAGGGCAACTGGGGATCGACCGACGACCCGAAGTCTTTTGCGGCCATGCGGTACACCGAGTCGCGCCTCGCGCCGTATGCCAGAAGCCTGCTGCAGGAACTGGGGCACGGCACGGTCGACTGGGTGCCGAACTTCGACGGCATGCTCAATGAACCCGTGGTGTTGCCGGCGAGACTGCCGAACCTGTTGCTCAATGGTACGACGGGAATCGCCGTCGGTTTATCGACCGATGTGCCGCCGCACAACCTCAGGGAGGTCGCGAGCGCGCTCGTGCACCTGCTCGACGAGCCGAAGGCGAGCGTCGCGAAGCTGATGAAGCACATCAAGGGGCCGGATTTTCCGACCGGCGGCGAGCTGGTGTCGCCGCGCGACGATATCAAGCAGATCTATGCAACCGGTGGCGGAACGCTGCGGCTGCGGGCGTCCTACAAAGTCGAAAACGGGGACATCATCATCACCTCCCTGCCGCACCAGGTGTCCGGGAGCAAGGTGCTGGAGCAGATAGCGGCACAGATGCGTGCGAAAAAACTGCCGCAGGTCGACGACCTGCGGGACGAATCGGATCACGAAGAGCCCATCAGGCTCGTGATCAGCAAGAAGCGCGGTGTCGACGTCGAGCAGCTGATGTCGCACCTGTTCTCGACGACTTCGCTGGAGCGCACGGTTCGCGTCAATATGAACGTGATCGACCTGGCTGGCCGCCCGCGGATGTTCAACCTCGTGGACATGCTGACCGAGTGGCTGAAGTTCCGCCGCGACACGGTCAGGCGCCGTCTGCAGCATCGCCTGCAGATCGTCACGGAACGCCTGCACATCCTGGACGGGTTGCTTGTCGCGTACCTCAACATCGACGAGGTCATCAAAATCATTCGCACGGAGGACGAGCCGAAGCCCGTGCTCATGAAGCGTTTCAGGCTCACCGACCTGCAGGCCGAGGCGATCCTGAACCTGCGGCTGCGCAACCTCGCCAAGCTGGAGGAGATGAAGATCCGCGGCGAGCAGGACGAGCTCAACGAAGAGCGCGACGTGCTCGAAAAGACGCTGAAAAGCGCCGCCCGGCTGAAAACCCTCATCAAGAAGGAAATTCTCGAGGACGCCGAAATCTATGGCGATGAACGCCGCACGCAAATCGTGGAACGCGAAGCGGCCCAGGCGCTGGATGAAACGCAGCTCGTCGTGAGCGAGCCGGTCACCGTGATTCTCTCGCAGCGCGGCTACGCGCGGGCCGCGAAAGGCCATGACGTCGACGCGACATCGCTCTCCTACAAATCCGGGGACGGGTTCCTGGCGTCGGCGCAGGGGCGCAGCAACCAGCTGGCGATGTTCATCGACAGCACCGGGCGGGTCTACTCGGTAATGGCGCACACGCTGCCTTCCGCGAGGGGCCAGGGCGAGCCGTTGTCATCCCGCTTCAAGCCGCCCGACGGTGCCGCATTCTGCGGCGCAATGATCGGCGATGGCGAGCAGAAGTACCTGCTTGCGAGCGATGCCGGTTATGGCTTCATCGCGACACTGGAAGACCTGGTGTCGCGCAACAAGGCGGGCAAGGCGATACTGCGCGTGCCTGCGGGCGGCAGGGCCGTCGTGCCGGCGCCGGTGCCGCGCGACACCGAGTGCCTCATCGCGGCGGTCAGTTCCATCGGCCGGCTCCTGATGTTCGAGATGGACGAACTGCCGGAGCTCGCGAAGGGCAAGGGCAACAAGCTCATCAACATTCCCGGCAAGAAGTACCAGGGTGGCGAGGAGCGCATGATCGCCGCGGCGGTCGTGCCCGAAGACGGCGACCTGCAGGTCTATTCCGGCAAGCGCATGATGACCATCAAGTGGGACGACTCGGAGCCCTACTACGGGGAACGGGCGCTGCGCGGCGCGTTGCTGCCGCGTGGCTGGCGTACCGTAGACCGGTTGCTGGGCGTCAGCCCCGAATAGATCGACTTCACATGCCCGAGCCATCTCCCCCGCTGGCGGGGCGATCGAACCGGGTGCCCCTGTTCGGTGTCTGACCTATCGGAGCCGCGGCGGGATGCGTGCCGACGCGGCTATATGAGCGCTGCTCGAACCGCGATCGCGCGTCGAGGCGCGCTGCTGCCGGTGCGCGCCTCGCGGCGGGGGCGATCCAGGGGCTAGCGGGCCCGGGTGCCGTCCTTGTCGCGCGGCATCTCGACGGTCTTGTCATCAGCTTCGATGGTGGCTGTGACATCGAGGTCGTCGCCGACGTCGTCGTTCTGCGCTTCCAGTGTTGCAGTAAGGTCGAGTTCCGAAAGATTCGTGAGCTGCATTTCGATCGACGTGTCGTCCTCGGCGCCGACGATTCGGCCCGAGTTGTCGTCCTCGTCGTCGAGTGTGGCGACCTCGGTCGGATCGTCCTCGTCGAATGCCGCAACCTTGGTCGGGTCGTCCTCGCCGATGGATTCCGCGAGCGCGGATGCAGCTCTGTCGATTTCGGCGTGCAGCAGCTGGGTGGCGCTTAGCTCGTCCTCGTAGTCCTTTTCCAGAATATCCTGGCCGATTTCGTCGACGATCGTGTAATCGTCATTGATCGATGTCTGCCCGGTGTCGTCCAGCGGCACGGCCCTGAGGTCGCGCTCGGTTACCTCGGCCGGGTCGGGCATCTTGGTTGCGTCCAGGACCATCGAGATGTCGTACTCGTCTGCATCGTCTTCGGGAAGTACCTCGCTACTGACGACGAGATCCTCTTCGGGTCTCTCGGGCGGCGGTATGATGTCTGTCTCCGGCGCCGGATCTTCGGCAGTCGCTGCCTCCGGCAGTTCCAGGTCGAGGTCCATCGTAGCGGCGAAGCCGAAGTCCCTGTTGACGTCAGCGTCGTCGGAGTCGTCGAGCCCTGTCCCCTCGATGAGGTCGGCGTCGAGCGCCGGGTTTTCATCCGTTGGTGAATCATCCGACAGATCGAAATCCACGTTGTCGTAGGTGGGCTTGATCTCCTGCACAGTCATCTCGGACTCGGGCACCATGATCGGGGCGACCCGTTCCACCTGCGGCGCTACCCGGTCGTCGGTGCCCACCGGTTTCGACCCGAATCGCTCGCGCAGCTTCGGCCAGAATATCAGGTAAGAGCCAAACACCGAGATCAGGGCGACTGCGGCCCAGATGAGCCAGTTCCACGGGGATCCGGCAGGCTCCGGCGAGCCGACGATGCGTGTTCCGGCACTCGGCTTCACGACCCTGGCCGGCGGCGCAGCGGCCGCGGCAGCGGGCTTCGCGGTGTCGTCGATCACGACGTCGCCAGCGACGAGGTCCTTGTAGGCTGCCGAGTAACCGGCCTCTTCGGCGGGTTCGTCAACCGCAGCCGTTGTCGCATCGGCCGCGCCTGCCGCTACATCATCTGTCCCTGAATCGACACTCTGCGGCACCTCGGGAAGGAATTCGGCCGCCGGTATCTGCCTGCTCGCATCAGGCTGGAGCGTTTCCGCACCCTGGTACAGATTGGCGCGGGCAGCCGATGCTTCGCCGTCGTCGTCAGCCTCGCCATGCAGAGGCGCGGGAGCGGCGTCGGCCACGGCACCGCCGGTAATCGAGGGGATGTCCAGCAGGCTGCCGGCTTTGAGCCTGTCCGGGTCGCCGTCGATGAAAGCCCCCGGATTCGCGGCGACGATCGCGGCCATGGCGGCGCTGAGCGATGCGTCGAGCCCCTCAAGGCGGCGCACGATGCCCGACAGCGAGTCGCCGGGCTGTACGCGATAGCGTGACTCCGACGCAATGGACGTCGCGGCCGGTGCCGGTCGCGACACGGGCGCCGCGCGCCGCGCAGGGGCGCTCGCGGGCACGGTGGCCGGAGCCGATCGCCGCGCGGCCACCTGCGGTCTTTCCTGCGGGTCGATGAACAGCATGTAGTTGCGGCTCACGTGCGCAGAGTAGGGGCAATCGACCACGATATTGGCGGACAACATCGGTTCCACGACCGGGGGTCCGCCGGTGATCGATATGACGCCCTTCGAGACGCGAATATTGGCGTTTTGCAGGCCGGGCAGGTCGCGACCGGCCGCACGGACCGAAACGCAGCGATCGTCGATGATTTCGTTCGGGCTGAGCGCGTAGGCGATGCTCGCGCGCAGCGGCTGTCCGAGGGTCGATTGAACCTGCAGTTCGCCCAGTTCGAGCGCCGCGGCGGAGCCGATGGCGAGCCCGCCTCCCGCAGCAACGAGAGCGGGCAGAGTCACCTTGCTCGCCCTGGACCGCGCTCTGCCCGCTGCCATGTGTAAATTTTTTCGTTTTTTCACTGCCCTGTACCTCGGTACTTCGTGCGGCGTTCAGGTTACGAATGCCTTGCCGTTCCGTCTACGCGCCTATTCCACGTTTTCTGTAAAAAAACCCCCGAACCCGCGGTTTCGATTCGAATGTGTGAAAGCCGTCACACTCCAGGAAAGCCGCCTAGCCCGCGGCGAGCTCCTCCAGCGTTGTCTTCCTGACGCTGCCGGTTCTGTCCTGCAGCACGACCTCGGGTTCGTGAACATAGTGTCCCTGCATGTAATCGAGCCCGAGCTGGAACAGGACTGCCATGGCGTTGGCGTTCTCCACCCGCTCGGCGATCGATTTGATTTCGCGCGTGGCCGCCGCGTGAACGATTCGCTGCACGGCCTCCTGCATGCCGGTATCGGTCATCAGGGTATGCATCAGCTCACCGTCGACTTTGATGTAATCCGGCTTGAGGATGTCGAGTATCTGGAAGCGCTCCTGGTCGACGCCGTAGTGCTCGAGCGCGAAGCCCACGCCGAGCTTCTTCAGCTTGCTCACGATATCGCGTGTCTGCTTGATGTGACGTGCTGCGTCGCGTTCCGGTACCTGTGTAACCAGCCGCGAACAATCGAACTTGCGCTCATCGAACTCCCGCTGCATCCAGCCGATGGTGCTCTTGTCCAGGATCGACTGCCGTGACAGCCTGACAAACACCCGGTCGGCGTTGCTGCGCTCGCAGAAATCGATTGCTGCCTTGATCATCCAGCGATCGATGTTCTTCATCATGTTATTGCGTTCCGCAGCAGGAATGAATTCCGACGGCAGCACCGGGTTTCCCTGTTCGTCGACCATGCGCACCAGCAGGTCGAACATTTCGATGGAATCGCGGCGCAATCCGGCGATCGGCAGCTGTGCGAGCATGAATCGATCGTCAACGAGTGCCGATTTCAGACGCTTGACCCAGATCGCATCGTATTCCTTGCGCTTGGTGTCTTCGTGCGCCGACTCGTTGAGGAAGCAGGTATTGCCGCCTGCTTCCTTGCCCAGCCTGTAGGCATCCACCGTTGCCGTTACCAGTTCCTCGAGGTTGCTGAATTCGTCGCTCACGGCGCACACGCCAACCGTACACGTTATCTGCGTGGACTTGTCACCGACGTCGAAAGTAGTCCTGTTGATGTGAGTCGCGAGCTGCCGGCCCCATACCTGGCCGTCCCGAGCATTGCCGCGCTCGAGCAGTACCATCAGCGACGTGCCCTCGAAGCGGCCGGCCACGTCTCTGGGGTGCATGCGCTTGCGCATCTCCTCGGCAAACTGCGCGAGCACTTCCTCCGACTCGATGATGCCGATCTTCTTCTGCACCTCGGCGAATTTGTCGATCTTCACGTACGCGAGAATGTGAAGGCCCGATTTCGGCTTGCATTTCAGTCGCTTGCCGAGCCGTTCGAGGAACTGCGCGCGGTGATAGAACAAGGTCGTCGGATCGCGCTTCAGGGCATCGTGTACGAGTGCGGTCGGTTCCTTCCTGGAGTCATCCTGAGGTCCAATGCGCACATGGACGCAGCGCACGCCATCGAAGTCCATGCGTTGGATTTCGAGTTCCAGCTCATCGCGCTTCCCGATATCGAAATGCGGCTTGACCCTGAGTTTCTCGTCTTTGGCCCACTTGCCGTCGATGGCGGCATTCAATGCGCCTTTCAGTGCCGCGTGGCTCTGCGTGTCAAAGCTGTCCATCAGTGGCAGCCCCTTGACCTCGTCTACACCGGCGTATTTGAAGAGCTTCAGCCATGCGTGGTTCGCCTCGATCACGATGCCTTCATGGGCGATAGCGATCGCGGCGGTCGACGACTGCATGTAATCGCGAATCTGGCGCTTGTACTCCGTGGCGGAAGCGATTGTCGAATTGAGCGCGCGTTCGGCCCGCAGAGCGCGCAGTTCGCGGGTAACCACAGACTGCAGCCGGTTCTTCAGGCCGATGGAGACGAGATCGCAGGCGCCGTGGCGCATGGCCTCCTGGATGCTGCTCTCATCCGCCTCCTTGCGCAGCGCGATCACCGGGACCTCCGGATTGAAGCGGTCCTTTTGTTTGATGACCTGGCGGATGCCCTCGGGGTAACGGTCGCAGTTCACGATGATGAGCTCGACCTGTTCGGCTGCGAGCGTGTCGTCGAGCTTGCCGGCCCGATCGATCCAGTGGCAATGGGCGGCGTGGCCGCCATCGCGGAGGGTGCCATTGATCAGGGCTACGTCGTCCTGATCCCGAGACAACACGGCGATGGAAATGCTGTGGCGGTCGTTCAATGCGCGGTCCTTGCCTGCCACCGGCCTACATTCCGGATATCCATATTCTGTTAAAAAAGCCGGACGTGACGATGCTCCCAGACTAGCCGTCAGCGATTTACCATACTGTGACCCGGGTCTAGATTCGGCGCCCCCCGAATCCCTCCGTCGAGACGGTTCGCGCTGCCTGGAACGAATGACCAGACCAGGGAGGCCGTCGCCCCGGCAAGCGGAGAATGTTCCGGGCGGCGGGTGACACCCCGAGTGATTCCAGTGTCGGGCCGGACGATCCGTCGGGCATGGGCCGCGAGCGAGGTCAATCGAGAACAAATGCCGGCTGCGGCGCCCGTCATGTCGTGGCCGGAGCAGATCGCGAGCTGCCGCAGCAATCCGGCGGACGGCGCACTTTTCCGGGAGAGTTCTGTAGAATAGCGCCTCGCCGAACCCCCCGGATACCGTAATGGCAAGCTACAGCACCAATGAATTTCGCTCAGGTCTCAAGATCCTGATCGACAACGACCCCTGCATTATTGTCGAGAACGAATTCGTCAAACCTGGCAAGGGCCAGGCATTCAATCGCGTCAGGATAAAGAACCTCAAGACCGGCAAGGTCGTCGATAAAACCTTCAAGTCCGGTGAAAGCGTAGAGGCCGCCGACGTTATAGACACCGAAATGCAGTTTCTCTATGCGGACGGCGAGTTCTGGCACTTCATGAAGCCCGATACGTTCGAGCAGTACGCTGCCGATGCCAATGCGGTGGGCGATGCGAACGACTGGCTGAGTGACGGCGACGTGTGCCAGATCACCCTTTGGAACAACGTGCCGTTGATCGTCGAGGCGCCGAATTTTGTCGAACTCGAAATCGTCGAGACAGACCCGGGTGTGAAAGGCGATACCGCGAGCGGCGGCGTCAAGCCCGCCAAACTCTCGACCGGCGCCGTCGTGCGTGTACCCCTGTTCGTCGACCAGGGCGAAGTCATCAAGGTCGATACGCGCTCGAAAGAGTACGTCAGCCGCGTGAAGTAGCCCCTACAGGAAGCCGCGGCCGCAGCGCATTCTGCAGAATGCCGCGCACAGGCGCTCGATGCCGGCCTGGTCGTCCGCGCTGAAGCGCTCCAGTGACGGACTGTCGATGTCCAGAACGCCGGCCAGCGAACCGTCGATGACGAGCGGCACCACGATCTCGGACCGCGACGCCGCGTCGCAGACGATGTGGCCGGGAAACGCGTGGACGTCGGCCACGCGCTGGGTCTCGAGCGTGGCGGCCGCCGTTCCGCAGACGCCGCTGCCGACGGCAATGTGAACGCAGGCAGGCTGTCCCTGGAACGGGCCCAGCACCAGCTCGTCCCCGCGCAGCACGTAGATCCCGAGCCAGTTCACATCGTCCAGCGCGTTGTAGAGCAGCGCTACGAAGTTGGCCGCGCTGGCCAGCGCGTCCGATTCGTCGCGCAGCAGCGCAACGGCCTGGGATTCCAGCAGATCGTAATCGGTCATGATTGCTCAGTCGTTTGTGTCGTCATATGCGAACGTCAAAACGTCGCGAATGTCTGCTGCTCCGGCTGCGATCATCAGGAGACGATCGAAGCCGACCGCGACGCCCGCGCATGCCGGGAGGCCGGACTCTAGCGCCGCGAGCAGGGGTTCGTCCACCGGCGCCGGTCGCTGTCCGGCAGCGCGGCGCTTCTCGATATCCGCGAGCATGCGCCGCCGCTGCTCGCCCGCGTCGCGCAATTCGACGAAACCGTTGGCAAGTTCCGTGCTTCCGAAAAAAACCTCGAAACGGTCCGCCACACTGTCATCCTCAGGGCAGCTTCGCGCAAGCGCAGCCTGGCTGCCGGGGAAATGGCGCAGGACGGTCAGCCTGCCTGCGGCGAAGCCGGGCGCGAC
>JBFIHC010000084.1:0-12982 GCA_041601995.1 Woeseiaceae bacterium
ATCCACCGGCCTGCTGGAGGCCCGCCTCGAAGGCGCCCGTCAGTTCGTCACGGCGTTGCGCGCCCATGCCGTCGAGCATGGCGCGACGTGCGGAGACGATTCGCCGAGACTTGTGATCGATCAGTCCTGCCTCGAGCAATGCCGCGAACAAGCCGCCGAGCAGCCACTCGGATCGTTCGCTATCCGCCGCCGGCTCGAGTTGCCAGGCGCTTTCAGCGATGCATACCTGGTTGCGGTCGGCGTCCACGGTCACGTCTGCGACGAGGCCGTCGCCAGGATCCCGCAGACCATCATCACCGAGGATCAGCCAGTCCGTTTGCGTCTCGCTCCAGTTGTCCCATGACACCGCCGGCCGGCTGCGCACACGGCCCTCTTCGAGCTTGTACAACAGCGCACCCGCCGATTCCACGATCGCACGCCCGAGCCGGCCGTCTGTGCGCCGCACGGCAATCACTATCGAACGCGGTAACGCCTTGTCCACCACGGAAGCCGATGCGCGAACGCCGCGGGCGGCCAGCTCGGGGTAGGCGCGTCGCAACGCGTCCAGCAGGACTGCCCGCTTGGGATGCCCGGCAGCGGAATCGTCGAACGACACGCCGAGAAACAGCGGCAGTCCCTCGGGAAGGCCCGTTCTGCTGCACAGTTCGGCCAGGTCGGCGACTCGCAGCGGGTGCCCGCCGACGCCGTAAACGACGGCCTGGCAGGCTTGCCGGGCCCCCGTCCGTGAACGTTCCAGGCTGGCACGCACCTCGCGCGTGAGCGGCGGGTCGTCCGCCAGCGGCGCGCCGACACGCTCGAGTACGAATGCGCGCTGGCGCCCGTCCAGCGCTGCGCCGATGTCGGCAGCGGGGAAGGGCCGCAATACGTGGATGCCAACGACGCCGACTTTCACCTTGTGGTGCTTGCGGATGTAGTCGGCCGCGCAGCACGCGGTCTCGATCGCCGAGCCCTGCACGACGAGAACCGTCGTCGCATCTTTGAGGCGATAGCTCGAAACCGCTTCGTTACGCCTGCCGGTCTTGTTTTCGAACGTCTTGAGCGCGGCTGCCAGCGATTGCTGGACGAAACTGTCGAAGAAAGGCCCGCGGGCGAGCGCGCCAAGCGCGTAGCTGTGCGTGTCGAACAACGCGCCGGTCAGCACCGGCTCGTCCAGGTCGTGCCAGGCCGGTACGCGGTTGCGCTTGTCGCCGAATACCAGCCGCTGTGCTTCGGTCGGAGAGTCGATCCGGTCGTCCGGCGCGCCAAGCAGGGCATTGATCTGCGCCGGTGACAGCAGCCGTACATCCTGGGCCGCGAGGGCCGTCTGTTCGCCGTCCATGACGACCATGACGGGCACCAGCGTCTCCTCCGCAACCCGCCGCGCCACGTAGGTGAAATCGACGGCCTGCTGCACGTTTGCTGCGAACAGCACGCAGAAACCGGCATCGGCGCCGAGGTGCACGGTCTCGTGCCCGGTACCGGGCGACGAACCATGAGCCGCGGCCGTCCGCGCGCCCACGTGCAGAACCAGCGGCACGTGCTTGCCGGCGGCAGACAACAGGAGGTCCTGGGAGGCCGCGATATCGGTCCCGGACAGGAAAGCCGTGGCCCGTCGCCCGGCGAGCGCGAGGCCGGTCGCGGCCGCGTCGATGCCGCGCGGCCCCTCGGCCGTCTGTGCGGCAAGCACCTGGCCGAACAGGTTGGTGCCGTGTGCGACCTCGCCGAGCCAGACGCCGTCGGCAGCGTCGACCGGTGCGCTGCCGCCGAGAACCGCGTGCGTGGCGATGCCGGCTTCCGACAGGGTGACGGCCGTAATGCCGTCGAGCACCGTGGCGAGGCCTTCCTCGCGGATGTCGGAGCCCGCCGGTGCACCGAAGACCTTGCGGTACCAGCGAATTGCCGTATTTCGCATTGCACCCATCAGGCAGTCCCCGCTGTCCTGGATTCCTGTTCCCGGAACTGTTCGCGCTCGAGCCAGACGATGGCGCGGGTGGGACAGCGAAACACGGCATTGGGCCGGGGTTCGCCGCCGGACGAATAGTCGATGATCGGCAGGTTGTCTTTCATGGTGATCAATCCGGGCGCCGCATCAGCGGCGCAACGGCCGCACGCGTCGCAGGCCACGGCGCAAAGCTGCGTTGCGGCTTCGCCCGCGAGCGGGATGTTGCATTGCACGTAGAGGTTCTGGCTCAGGGGTACGAGTTCGAACAGGTCACGGGGGCAGGCGGCCTGGCAGTCCGGGCAGGCAGTACATTTTTCGGTGTTCACCTGCGGCAGCCCGTTGGCGTTCATGTGGATGGCGTCGAACGTGCAGGCACGCTCGCAGTCGGCCAGCCCCAGGCAGCCCCAGGCGCAGCCCTTGCCGCCGCCCGACACGAGAGCCGCGGCTCGGCAGCCCTCGAACCCCTGGTACTCGGCGATCTGGTTGGCCTGCGCGCGCCCGCCGGCGCAGCGCAGCCTGGCGACCAGTTTCTCCTGGCTGCCGGCATCGACCTGCAGGTAGTCGGCGATCTCCTCGATGGCTTCCGCCGTGCTTACCGTGCACTGGCTCGGCGTGACCGCGCCCGCCACCAGTTTCTCCGCGAACGGCAGGCAGCCCGGCTGCCCGCAGGCGCCACAGTTGGTGCCCGGCAGGAGCTCGTTGGTCGCCTCGATCCTCGGGTCCTCGTCAACCTTGAGAAAGCGCTGCGCGATGGCGAGTATCGTGCCGAAGAACAGGCCGATGCCTACCATGATTGCGGGCGCTATGAGGATGCTGCTCATCAGTTAAACGGTGCCGCGCGGGCCATCAGTTCCTCGAGGTTCGGTTCGTCGGGATTCAGCGGTTTGCCCGGGTGGATGCACTTGGCCGGGCAGATCTCCGCTGCCCTCACCAGATCTTCGTAGGTGCCGGCCTTCGGATCCTTCAGGTAGGCCTGCTTGTCGTCGTTGTAGACGAACATCATCTTGTTGATGCCCATGCAGTCGTCGCAGGTGGTGCATGCCGGCGTATCGAGCCAGGGTTCGTCGAAGCTCAACTCTTCCTCGGCTTCCTCGACGGCTTCCGGCTCGGCTTCGGCCGCCTCTGCTTCGGCTTCCGCGGGTGCCGCGGGTTTTGCGGCACGCGCCGCCGGCATGGTGGCGAGCTGTCCGCCGCCGGCGAGCATGCCCGAGAGGTCGGCGCCCATCAGCACATCGACCAGCTGTCCCATCGCTTCGCCGGCCGCCTCGGAGCGCACCGCCTCCAGTTCTTCGGCGTGCTCCTTTTTCAGCTGCTCGCGCTCGGCTTCCAGCTCCGCGCGCTGCTGTTCGATAATGCGCTCGACGGCCTCCTCGACGTAGAAGTTCTGGACACCCGCGAGCTCCTGCAGGCTGTGCCAGTGGTTGAGGCGGTCGCGGCACGCGAACACGAGCGCACGTGACACCACGAGCCTTACGAGAACGCCGTTCTCGTCGATACCCCAGACAAACGGGACCCGGCGATCGGCGTCGTGCTCCTGCGCGGCCAGGTAGTCGGCTACCGTGACGAGCTGGTCAGATTCGAGGCCCGCGGGCACCATGCGGAAGTGCGGGTGCAGCGCCGGCATCAGCAGCGCGTAATCGGCAAACGTGAACGCCAGCTCCATCGTCGTTTCGTTGCCGTCGGCGCCGCGGTACTCGAGCGTCTCCATCGGCCAGTCCGCGTCCGGCTGCGGATTGCCGTCGAAGCTCACACGCCTGGCGGCCTGGTCGCCGGCGTCGGGATTGATCAGCAGGAACGGGTGCGCGCGGCTTTCCAGTGCCGCGCTGGCTACGAACCACGGTTCGAGGATGGGCTTGCTGGCTTTCGTCTGCGTGCCCCGGTTAACGAGGTGCAGGCTGGTCCGGTTGCTGTCGATTGAACTCAGGAACCCGGACAGCAGATCCTCGTGGCGCGCGGCCGATGTCTGGGCGACGACGACCTGGCGATGGCCGATGCCGAAATTGGCCAGTTCGAAGCGATACGCATCGAACGGACCTTCACCGGGCTTGACCGCGGGGTTGTCGTAGGCGCGCACCCAGGTGACCACGTGCACCGGCAGCCTCGAACCCAGCAGGTGCGAAAACGCGGGCAGTCCGTCGGTGGCGAGATAGTCGGCCGACTCCAGTGCCACGGCGCGCGTGACGAGCTGCAGTTCCCCGTCGGAGAACGCCTGCCAGTCGAAACTCGCAAACCAGGAATCGTGCACCGGCGGGTCGTAACGGTCGTCGACCTCGAGGTCGGCGATGCGCATCGCGGCGAACAAACGCGCGAAGCGCTCCGCGTCTTCGAGAAACAGCTCGCTCGCGGTTGCACAGGCCTCGTAACTTTCGACGACATCCACGTCGGCTTGCTCGGCGAACCACGGATTGACGACACGGCCGGCGAGCCGGACCAGGACCGGGTCATCGTCCCAGGCCCGGAGCGCTGCGAGTGCCCCCTCTATCCGGGACCGCCGTTCCTGCGACATCTCCTGCGAACCCTGCGATCGTTTCCCGAGCACCCCCGACAAGGCATCGCTGTCCAGCAGGTTACCGGCCGGGCCGACGCTGTTGCTCACACGATCCGGTGCCTTGCTCTCCGCCGACTTCGACCTCTCAACGCGCAGCAGCGACTCGAGCGCGGCGGCGCGCTTCGCGACTTGCCGGTGCAGGGCTGCACGGCGCGGCTCGAGCCGGTGGCGTATCGCGTGCACGAACAGGTGCAGCGGCACATCGGGTCCGTAGCCGAGAAAGGTGCTGCCTTCGACGATCGTGTCCTGCAACCGCGCGAGGTCCGCGTCGAGTGACTCGCGGTTGCTGCCCCTGAGGTCCAGGTGGGCCTGCAGGGCCGCCGCCGCCTCGGCCAACAACGATGGCGCGTCGACCGGGTCGGGTCCCGTCAATTTCTGCCGCAGGTAGCGCTCCAGCCACGGCAGGTTGTCCCTGAGAATCCTGGCCTGGTCGGGTCCGAGCGCAAAGGCCTCGATCGATGCAGACAGGTGCTCGCTCAGCGGCCTCGCCAGCACCGTCTCGGGGTCGTCGCCTCGCGGCGCGAGATACAGCGGATACTGGTAGCGAATCGCGGATGAATCGCGGTACGGATTCAGGAGCGCGGGCAGGATCGCTCCCGCAGGCGCCGCTGTCGACTCGGCCGCTGCCGGCTCACCGTAATGGAAGCGGCGCAACAGGTTGATGACGGCAGCTTCGTCCTGGGCGTCGGACTGTTTGCTTTCGGCTTCGGAGTCCATGGTCGCTCCGGGTTCAGATTGCGAAGTGATCCAGCGCCTCGTTGAGGCCGGCGAGTTTCTCCTCCGCCGACATCTCGAGGCCGACCGAGGACATCAGGTCGTAACGCGGTGCGTCGGGGTTCTGGTACAGGATTCCGAGCGGCAGCTCGCCCGGATTCTCGGCCAGTTCGCGCGCCGCATGGATGTCGGACGGATCGTGCTCCGCTTGATTCGGGAACTGGCGCTTGACCATGTCGTCGACCTGAATCCCCTTTTCGTGCGTCAGCAGCTTCAGCCGTGCGGGATCATCCTGCAGCGTCTTGCCGATCGCTTCGACATAGACCGGGCAGCGCTGGATAATCCTCACGAAACTCGTTCCCTTGTGCTCGTGGGCCCTCTTGATGACTTCGTGACGAAGCTGGGCGTTCCAGTCGACGATCTGTGCGACGAAGGAGATGTTGGTTATTCCCAGCGTCACTGTCAGCGGATTGAGCGGCGGTAGCAGGGCGCCCGAAGGATGCGTGTTGGTCGGGACGTCGAGCGGCGTCGTCGGCGAGGTCTGTTTCTTGGTCAGCCCGTAGATGCCGTTGTCGAATACCAGCAATGTCAGGTCCATGTTGTAACGCATTGCATGGATCCAGTGCGCGGCGCCGATCGAGAAGCAGTCGCCGTCACCGGTTGCGACCCACACGTCGAGATCCGGGCGCCGCGACTTGATGCCGCAGGCAACCGGCAGCGCGCGGCCGTGCAGGCCGTGGAAGCCGTACGTCTTCATGTAGTGGGGAAGCCGGCTGGAGCAGCCGATACCGGAGACCGCCACGGTCTTCTCGGGCTTGAGCTGCGCATCGCGGCAGACGCGGTGCACTGCCGCCAGGATGCCGTGATCACCGCAGCCCGTGCACCAGCGTGGTTCGGCACCGCAATAGTCTTCCAGCGTGAAATAGCGTTCTTTTACGTCGAGCGACCAGTCACCTTTCAAGCCGAACATCATTCTGCTCCTTCGATCTGTTCAAGGGTTTCGTCGATGACCCGGCCGATAGTGGCGGGTGACAAGGGGTGGCCCGGAACCTTGGACCAGCAGTCGATGTCCATGAGCGTGTGCGCGCGCAGTACGTACGCGAGCTGCGCATAACGCCGGTACTCGGTGCCGGACAGCGGTGCGTCGGGTTCGTCGCTGTAGTTGATTTCGATGGTCTTGACCTTCTTGAACCGGGAGAAGATCTCCTTGAGGCCGGGTTCCAGCGGCGACAGGAACCTGAGGTGCACCGAGGACACCTTGTTGCCCGCGGCGCGGGCCTGGTCAACGGCTTCCTCGATAGCGCCGATCGTCGAGCCCCAGCCGACGATCAGCAGATCGCCTTCCGGATCGCCATGAACTTCGGGCGGCTTCAGCGTCGCCGCCAGCGTAGCCAGCTTGCGGCTGCGCATGTCCATGCCTTCCTGGTTGGAACGGGTGTCGTAGGCAATCTTGCTGTTCCGATTGTGCGCGAGGCCGGTCAGGATGTACTCGCCGCCACGCATGCCGGGTATCGGGCGTTCCGACAATCCGGTCTTCTCGTCCCAGTCGTACGGCGGCACGTTCTTGTCCCACGGCGACTGGTCGACCGGCGGGGCGAACCACTCGTCCGTCGCCGCTGGCCGCTCGATTGCCTGCACGCCCGTCGCCAGGTTGGCGTCGGTGAGGATCAGGACCGGCGTGCGGAACGACTCGGCGAGCTTGCGCGCCATGATCACGAAATGGAAACACTCCGAAATGGTCGCCGCGGCCATGACGACTTTCGGCGAATCGCCCGCCGCCCCGAACAGCGCGGTAAGCAGGTCACCCTGCTCGACCTTGGTCGGCAGGCCTGTCGAGGGGCCGCCACGCTGCACGTCGATGATGACCAGCGGTATCTCTGCCATGACGGCAAGCCCGATCATCTCGGTCTTCAGCGCAATGCCGGGCCCGGAAGTGATCGTGCAGGCGGTCTTGCCGGCATAGGATGCGCCTACCGCGAAGCCGATCGCAGCGATCTCGTCTTCCGCCTGGTGGACGAAGCCGCCTGTCAGGTGGAAGTCTTCCGCGAGGTAATGCGAAGCGGACGTTGCCGGCGTGATCGGGTACATGGCAACGAGGTCGATGCCGGCGGCCATTACGCCGAGTCCGGCTGCCGTGTTGCCGTTCATCACCAGTGCAGCCTTGAGCCGGTCCTCCTCGGCCGACTCGATCGTGTATTCGTAGTCGACGTTGTCGCGCGCGAACGCGTAGCCGGCGTCGAACAGGTCGTGGTTGATCTTGATGACCGTGTCGCTCTTTTTGCGGAAGGTCTTCGCGATTTCCTCCTTGGCTTTTTCCGCATCTCGGTTATATACGCGGCAGAGCATGCCGAGCACGAACATGTTCTTGCCCTTGCGCGGATCGGGTACGAGCTTGAGGCATTGCTGCTGGATCGGCAGCTCATGCACGACCAGGCCGCGCTGTTTGAAGTCGGCGAGCGCTTCGGCATACTGCTCGCGCACCGCCGGCTCGGGGTCCTCGGCCCACATGTTCTCGAGCAGCACCACGGTGCCTGGCCTGTAGGCGCCGTTCTGGATGCGGGAGTAGAGGACCTGTTCGTTGAAGGCCACGACCATGTCCGCCTCATTGCCCATGTTGGTCATGTACTTCGACCCCATGCGGACGCGGATGCCGCTGGCGCCCTGCTGCGAACGCGCCGGCGGCTGGATTTCGGCCGGGATAATCTCCACGGTCCAAACGCCGTTACCCATCTTGCCGCTGACGAGGCCGAGGATCTGGCCACATTTCTGAGCGCCCTCGCCGGAGTCGCTGACGATCTCGACGATGTGCTGGTCCACCGAATGCGGACCGGGTGCCGACTTGCCGTTGCTGCTCCCCGAGGGTTTGGTGTTGCCGACGTCTTCGTCTGTGTCCTTGCCGTCTTTGCGGGCCTTGACCTTTTCGATTTCCTCCCGGAATTCCTCGATCACCGCCCAGCGCGACCGGCGCGCGGCATCGAGATCGCGGGTTTGCAGCGAGCGGCGCAGGTCATAGCCCAGCTCGCCTCGCAGAGTCCGTGGCACGGCGACTTTGACCCACCAGGTCTTATCGCGTTTGAACAAGTACCTGGTGTCGCCTTCGAC
Organism: Woeseiaceae bacterium; assembly: GCA_041601995.1. Classification (GTDB taxonomy): domain Bacteria; phylum Pseudomonadota; class Gammaproteobacteria; order Steroidobacterales; family Woeseiaceae; genus UBA1847. Next base: position 8,286 of record JBFIHC010000084.1, read on the forward strand.
GCGTGAATCTGACATACCTTACTCCTCGCCGTAGCTCCTCTCTCAGAGCTGTACCTTTGTTTGCGCGTGATTCGATCGGGGTGAGGACGGGTCAGTCCCTAGGAACCTCGGCGTTGTTCAATACTGATCCCTGGCAGGTTCTTTTGCCATCTCCCTTAGAACAGCCTGATAACCAGTTTTTTCAACAACTTACAAATGTGCCTGCTGGCCCATTCCCCTTGATTACAGGTTCCCGGACAGCCCCTGTACCTTACGGAGACTGACGGATCGTGCCGATCTCGGCTATACGCGGTATCCAAGCGTTTCTACGTGAATATCCCGATAGACGGACTTGCGTGCGGCGCTTAAATTTTGCGACGGGCGTATTTGCCCTCGAGGACGACGAGCGGAGGCGGCGATGCGGAGACAACTGATCGAGGCACTCACCTACCCGAGACTGCTGATCCTCAACATCATCGATGCTCAGGACTGCGAGCACGACAGTCTTTTCGACGCGACCAGCGCTCGCTGCCACCATTGCTCGCTGGGGCGCGAATGCCACTGGGCCAGCTGCCTCAATGATTTCGAAGACCTGCGAAGCAAGCCGGCGCACACGCTGAATGCCTCGCTGCGCTACAGCGTCCGGCTGGTCGAGTCGATGCACGACGAACTCCGCCACGATGCGATGACGTGTGCCTGTGAAGCCTGCACGTGGATTCGCAGTTCGCTGCGCCTGATCGAGACCTTCGAATCCGGTCTCGCGCCCAACCCGCACCGGCCGGCGCACTGAGCGACCGTCGGTCGCTAATTTCCCTCGAACGAGCCGGCTTTCGGCGTCCGGCGCGGTCTGGGGGGCGTCGCACACGCCCCGTGACTGGACCCGCTGCGCTGCGGCGCGCATGATCCTGACCACCTATGGCCTACCTGCTGCGGACAATCGCTCTGGCACCGGTGATCGTGCCCCAGGGCATCTGGACGAATCTGCGCGTGCCGACGCTCCCCGAGCCGCCCGGCGACAGGCAGGGCCACGCGGGGAGCGGCCCGCGCCTGCGGCTGCTGATAATCGGCGATTCGGCGGCCGCCGGCGTCGGCGTGTCGCGACAGGACGATGCACTGCTCGGCCAGGTCGTTTCCCGGCTCGTGCCCCGCTACCGGGTCGAGTTCGACCTGCAGGCGAAGACCGGCTTCACAACGGCTGACATCCTGCGGCGCCTCGATGAAATGGCGCCGCAGGACTACGATGCCGTGCTTACCTCGCTGGGGGTCAACGACGTGCTGGCGCTGACGAGCCGCGCGACCTGGCTGGCCAGGCAGGCGCAGCTTCGCGACCTGCTCCGGGACAAGTTCGGCGTGCAGCTGATGGTCATCTCCGGGCTGCCGCCGGTGCACAGTTTTCCCGCGTTGCCGCAGCCGCTGCGCTGGCATCTCGGCGGCCGCGCGACGCAGTTCAATGAGGCTATCGCGGCTGCCGTCGCCGCGGAACCCGATGTGCGGTTCGTCAATCTTCGCTTCGAGGCCGATGCCGCCATGATGGCGTCCGACGGCTTTCATCCGGGCGCTCTGATTTACGCGGAATGGGCGGAGCGTGCGGCGACCTGCATCCATTCCGGCGACGAGATGATACGCACGGTGAAAACACCTATAGTCGATTCCTCAGGTGGGCGTTAGCATCAGCGGGTATTCGAGAATTCTGAAGCCCGCAGCCGAGGATAGCCTTATGGAGAAAACGACGGATCTTGTTATCGGCTCATCCCTGGGGTCCGAGTTGTCGGGCGAGGAGGCCGGCGTGCTTGCTGAGCTGATGAGTCACAGTGACGTCGCTGACGGCGAGTTCCTGATCCAGGAGGGCGCGACGGACGACACCCTGTACGTGCTGCTATCGGGCAAGCTCGAGGTGGTCAAGCACACCGGGGCTGGCGAGACGGCGAGCCTGGCGATACTGCGACCGGGCGCGCTGGTGGGCGAAATGAGCTTCGTGGACGGTGCGGTGCACACGGTGGGCCTGCGCGCGCTGACCGATTGCCGCGTGCTGTCGCTGCGGCGCAAGGACTTCGAAGAGATCATCGCAAAGTACCCGCATATCGTCTACAAGGTGATGCGCGCCGTGACGCGTTCGGCGCACCGCATCGTGCACCAGATGAACCACGAGTTCATCGAGCTCAGTAATTACATCTTCAAACAGCACGGCCGCTATTAAAGCGGCCGCACTGCCGTAGGGTCAGTTCTGAGACGCGACCTGGTCGAGCGCTTCACGCGGCACCTCGGCATAGTGACTGAAGTCCATGGTGAAGCTGCCGTCGCCGCCCGTCAGTGACTTCAGGCGCGAGTGATATCCCTGGATTTCCTTGAGCGGCGCCCGTCCCGTGACCACCATGCGGTTGTCCGGCAGGATCTCGGTGCCTGTCACCATGCCGCGCATCGATGACAGGTCCCCGGTGACGCCTCCCGCGCAGTCCGTTGGAATCGTGAACGTTACGTCGACGATCGGCTCCATGACGATCGGGCGCGCCTTCTCGACGGCATCGAGAAATGCTTTTTTGCCGGCCTGCACGAACGCGATTTCCTTGGAATCGACCGAATGGTGCTTGCCGTCGTACACGGTGACCTTGACGTCCTGCATCGGATAGCCGTATACCGAGCCGGACGCCATGGCCTGCTTCACGCCGGTTTCCACCGCGGGGATGTACTGCGACGGTATTGCACCGCCCACGACCTCGCTGGTGAACTCGAACCCGGCACCCGGGGGCAATGGCGCAACGCGCAGATACACTTCGCCGAACTGGCCGGCGCCGCCGGTCTGTTTCTTGTGCCGGTGATGGCCCTCGGCAGGCGCGGTGATCGTCTCGCGATACGCGATTGACGGGAGCGAGGTCTGCACTTCGAGATTGTACCGGTCCTGGATTTCCTCGAGGACCGTGCGCAGGTGCAGTTCACCCATACCGCGCAATACGATCTCGTTCAACGCCGCGTTGTGCTCGAGCACCAGCGACGGATCCTCGGCGACCATCGCGTGCAGTGCGTCCGATGTGCGCTGTGCATCGGCGTCGTTCGCAGGCTTGATCGCGAGGCCGTACATCGGGTTCGGCAGGTCGATCGACTTGAGGTGAAAATGATCCTCGTCATGGGAATCGTGCAGCACGGCGTCGAAATAGACTTCGTCGACGCGCGGGATGGCGCAGATATCTCCCGGGAGGCCCACGTCGGCCTTGCTGTGTGTCTCTCCGTTGATCTTCAACAGCTGGTTGACCTTGATGGGCTTGCGCGCATCGCCGACGTACAGCTGGTTGCCGGGCTTAATCGTGCCCTGGTGAATGCGGAAAGTGCCCAAGCGCCCCTTGAACGGGTCGATGTTGATCATGAAGACATGACCGATTGCGTGGGCATTCGGGTCTGGCTTGATAATGACTTCTTCCGCGCTTTCTCCTTCGCCACTCAGGAATCGCGGCGGGTTGCCTTCCATCGGGTTCGGCATCAACCGCTCGAAGATGTTGAGTAGCTGGCGCACGCCGGATCCCGTTCGCGCAGAAGTGAAGCACACGGGCACGAGGTGACCCGATCGCAATGCCTTCTCGAAGGGATCGTGCAGCTGTTCGGGCGCGAGTTCTTCGCCCTGTTCGAGATAGAGTTCCATCAGTTCGTCGTCGACTTCGACGACCTGATCTACGATCTGGGTATGCGCCGTGGCGACGTCGCTGAACGCCGTCTCGGCGCCTTCGGGCTGGAAAAAGCAGTCCACGACGCCCTCGCCATCGGCGGAGGGGAGATTCAGCGGCAGGCATTCTGGGCCGAAGCTGCTGCGGATGTCGGCGAGCAGCTTGTCCAGGCTCACCCCTTCCGCATCGATCTTGTTGATGATGATCATGCGGCACAGCCGCTGCCGCTTTGCGGCATTCATCATGCGCTGGGCGATCATGTCGATACCGCCGTCGGCACTGATTACGACGGCAGCTGTCTCGACGGCAGGCAGTACGGAGACGGCACGGCCGTAGAAATCCCGGTATCCCGGTGTGTCGATCAGGTTCAGGTGGATGCCGCCGTGATCCAGGTGGCATACCGATACGTACTGGGAGTGTCCGAGCTCGCGCTCGCGCCGCGTGTAGTCGGAGACGGTGTTGCCTTTCTCGACCAGCCCCTGCTCCGCCAGCTTGCCCCCGGCGTGCAGCAGTGCCTCGGTCAGCTGCGTCTTGCCCGAATTACTCGGCCCAACAAGGCACACGTTACGGATATCAGTGGATTTATAGCCCATCTGCCGGATCCTCTCTTGTTCTGTTTTTCGTAATCTTAGCGCAATGCTCGCGAAAATTGCCGCGCCTTTGCCAGTCCGCAGTATTCCTTACGGCGGCAACGGCAGGAAGCAGGTACGATAACGCCTTGTTTCCATTCGCCCCGGCCGGCACGCGTGACCATACGATGCCCGGCGGGGGGCGCAAATGACGGAATTCACCTACCAGCCACGGCGCGCGAGGAGGATGCCAGAGCAATGGCCAGCGTGATATTGGTTTATTCGACGACGGACGGCCACACCGTGACCATCTGCAACCGGATCCGGGAGATCCTCGAGCAACAGGGACACGCGGTGACGATCACCGAACTGCAGCCCGATATCGACCTCGAACCCTATGAGCGTATCGTCATTGGCGCCAGCATTCGCTACGGCAAGCACAAACCGGAAGTGGCCGGGTTCATCGAGCGCCACATCGAGTCATTGCGTGCGAAGC
>JBFIHC010000085.1:0-12901 GCA_041601995.1 Woeseiaceae bacterium
CCTGGATACCGTGCCGGCGCTGCTCATCTCCGACTTTCACCTGCTCGACGGATCCACGGGCGTCGAAGCGGTAAAGGGCATCCGCGAGTTCTACGGCGTGAACATCCCCGCATTCATCGTCAGCGGCGATACGTCCAAGGTCGTCAAGGAAGCGCGGCCCGTGGACAATTGCACATTGATGAGCAAGCCGGTAAACACGAGCCGTCTGCTGGCTGCGGCAAATGTCGCCACCAAGACCGGCGCCGTGCCCCAGGACTGAGCACGCTACCGTGCCGCTTGCGTGCCTGCAGGTCGACGCATTCGCGGAGCGGCCGTATACCGGTAATCCCGCCGCCGTGTGCCTGCTCGAGGACGAGCGCGACGCCCGGTGGATGCAGGCCGTTGCGTCGGAAATGAACCTGTCGGAGACGGCGTTCGTGCGTCCGGTTAGTGACGGCTTCGAGCTGCGCTGGTTCACGCCCGCCGTCGAGGTCGAGCTTTGCGGCCATGCAACGCTGGCGGCGGCACACGTGCTGTGGACGGAAGACCTCGTGCATGACGACGATACGATTCGCTTTCAAACGCGCAGCGGGCTATTGAGTGCTGCGCGCCAGGGGGACCTCATAGAGCTCGATTTCCCGGCGACAAAGCCCGTTGCCGCGAACCTGGATGCCGCACAGGTCGATGAGCTCCGTGCGGCGCTCGGCGTCGCTCCACAGGACGTTCGCCGATCCGCGTTCGACCTGCTGGTCGAAGTCGAATCCGATGGCGCCCTCAGGGCGGTGCGACCCGACTTCCGGCGACTTGCGGAACTGGACTGCAGAGGCGTGATCGTGACCAGCAGCGCCGACGATCGCCGTTATGATTTCGTATCACGCTTCTTCGCGCCGGCTGTCGGCGTCAACGAAGATCCGGTGACCGGCTCGGCCCATTGCTGCCTGGGGCCATACTGGGGCGAGCGGCTGAGCAAGCAGCAGATGACGGCGTTCCAGGCATCGTTGCGCGGGGGTGTCGTCCGGGTTCGTGTGTGCGACGATCGCGTTTTCCTCGGCGGCCACGCTACCACTGTCTTCAAGGGCATTTTGACGCCGGCGGCAACAGGCTGATGCGTTGCAACATCTTTGCGTGCCTTCTAATCCTGTGCAGAAGCGCGTAATGTTCCCGCCAGCGATCGGCCGCAGTCGGCCATCGTGTTACTCGTGCTCAAAATCAATATAGGGAGAACAATTAATGAAAATAAGCCAACTGCTGGCCGGTCTGGCACTCGCCGGTCTCGCGACCGTCGCATTCGCAGACCTGGAGCCGTGGACCGACTACGAAGTCAGCCCGGGCGTCTCGAACGTTACGACGATCAAGGTCGACTCGAACATGATCGACAAGTACCTGGAAGGCCTGAAGAACACGTGGGTTCCCGCCAACGAGCTCGCGAAAGAGCTCGGCCAGATAAAGGACTATGGAATTTACGTGAGCCAGTTGCCGAACGGCGGCGACTTCAACGTACTGCTGGTTGTGCGTTTCGAGAGCTCGGCGGACCTGCAGCCGGACAAGGCCGAATACGAAGCTTTCATGAAGGCCTGGGGCAAGGAGAACCAGGAGAGGTCGGACAAGATCGTCCTGACCTATCCGGATATCCGCACGATCACGGGTGAATACCTGTTCCGCGAAGTGACGATGAAGTAACATGCCTTCGCACGCGGGAGAACGACCGTGGAGTCACGCGGGTTCGCGGCGCAGTAGGGGAAGTTACGTATAGTCTTCCGGCCACGGTCTGGCATCTTAGCGCTGAGGTTATTTACGCCTGCAAGAGTTGTCAGGAACTACGGCGCGAATGCCCGATTTTCTCTCCATGCCCGTTATGCAGCGCATAGCGGGCTTTTTTTTGCACGGCTCGCGTTCGAGCCGCAGGAGCGGCCCCCGGCCTGCGCGCGTCACAGCTCCGGAGCCGCGCCTGTGAGCGCGGCGCTCATGGGGATGGAATTCAGGCCGCCTCGGGCGAGACCTGCTCCACCGGTGTCCGGAACCAGTCCGGCTTGATGATCAACAGGTCGCAGGGCAGGTGTTCCAGTGTGCGTTCCGCCGTTGCGCCGATGAACAGGCGTTTCCAGCGATTTCGCGAGACCGCTCCCATGACGACGGCGGTTGCCTCGAGTTCCTCTGCCACGAGCGGTAATTCTTCATGGGTCAGGCCCGCGACGAGATGCGACTTGTCGTCGTCGATACCGTGGAACGATGTGATTTCGTGGAAGCGCTTCTGGTGATCTTCGTGCATTTGTTGCTCGATCTCGTCGAACGGCAGCGACACCGGGATGTAGGCATTTGCCGTGGCTGTCGCCACGGCGATTCGCGGGTCGTAGGAGTGAAATGCGTGTACTCGCCCGCCGACCTTTTCGGCGATGAATTTGCTGGTCTGCAGGATTTCGTCGTCCAGGGCAGCCGGCTTGTCATGCTCGTTCATCGGGTCGATGGCTGCGATGAACACGGGACTCGTCGGCAGGTCGATCGGCTTGACCAGCCACAGCGGCGCCGGGCAGGTACGGATGAGATTCCAGTCGGTGTTCGTCAGCAACGCCCGCGCGACCACCGAATGATGATGCGTGTCCTTCACGACGAGGTCTGCACCCGAGGACACAACGTGGCGAACGATACCCTCGTAAAGCGGGTGATCCCAGACCGCGGACGTCGTCACGACGACGCCGTCCTTGCGAAGCGGCTCCGCCAGTTCCTCGAGGTGCCGTGAGTGACTGCCGATGACTTCGTTGCGCGCTTTTTCCAGCGAGGGTGAGTCGAACAGGCGGTCGCCACTCAGGTATTCGTTGTAATAGCAGACGAGCAGCTCGAGTTCGGCGCCGGTATTCCTGGCCAGCCATGCCGCGCGATGCATGGCGGGTTGATCTTTGACGGTCGGATCGATAACGGACAGGATCTTCGTTAGCTCGTGCATCGTTGCACCCTGTTGTTGTCAGGACAGGATAGAATTATTCGTCGCAGCAAGCGTAGTTCCGCTCCTTTTGTCCTTCCATAAGGCGACATCCCTAGCGTATCTCGGATACTACCTATGAACTGATAGGTGAATTTACTGATACGGCTGACGCGCCAATCTCCGTAGATTTATGGCTGAGCACATGGGCCCTGTCAGCAGCGGCCGAGGGAGGGTATTGCCGATGCAGGCCGAGTCATACGACGCTCTCAGAAAAGAACTGGAGAGAAAGAAGGCGGAACTGACGGTCCGCCTCGAGCGCATCACTGAGAATGTGCGGCGTGGTTACCACCCGGATTCGAAGGAACGCGCCAAGGAACTGGAGGACAGCGAAGTCGTCGATGCGCTCGGCAACGAAGCGCGTACGGAAATCCGTAATATTTCTGCTGCACTGCAGCGCATGGAGGCCGGCGAATACGGCATTTGTGTGGAATGTGGCACCGAGATCGATCCCGGGAGGATCGCCGCGCACCCCTATGCGAAACTGTGCATCGACTGCGCGCGGTTGGAGGAGGAACGCAACGCGCGCTATTCCTGATGCATGTGCATCTTGACGAGATCGGCTAGCGATCTGGCCTGCATTTTCTCCATCACGCGCGCACGGTGAATCTCGACCGTGCGCTGACTGACCCCGAGTTCATACGCAATTACCTTGTTGGGCTTGCCCGTGACCACGAGGTCGAATACCTCGCGTTCGCGGTTGGTCAGCCGCGCAATCCGCTCTTCGACCTCGGCGTGATGTTGCTGCTCCTGGCGGCGCTCGCGATCCGTTTTCAGGGCTTCGCGTATCCGGTCGAGCAGGTCCTGGTCGCGGAACGGTTTCTGGATGAAATCCACCGCACCTTTCTGCATCGCCTCGACGGCCATCGGCACGTCGCCGTGCCCGGTGATGAAGATCACCGGCAGGCTGTTGCCCCGCTTCAGCAGTTCTTCCTGCAGCTCGAGACCGCCGAGCCCGGGCATACGGATGTCCAGCACCAGGCAGCCCGGGCGCTCGTCCGTGACCTGTTGCAGGAACTCGTCGCCCGAGCCGAAGATCTCGTGCCTGAGATTGACGGAGTCCATCAGGGCCTGCATAGCGAACCGGATCGCCGGATCGTCGTCGACGATGAACACGGTGGCTGCTTGGTCGGATTGTTGGCTCATGCTTCCCGGTTGTAGTTTGTCTGATTCCGTTCGGCGGAATTATACAGTCTAATCGCCGCCGCGCCGATTGGACCAGAATGAGCGCTATTTTGCGAGTTTTTGGGTCCCGTTCGCGGTGCCGTAACAGCTAATCGAGGCGCTTCGTGAAGCGCAGTGCAGCGGCCGTCATCGCGACGATCGTGAAGCCGACGAGGTAGCCAAGGTCGCCCCGCAACTCGCCGAGCGATGCGTCTCGCAGCATGATGCCCCGGGTCAGTCGGATGAAGTGGGTATTCGGCAGTACTTCGCCCAGCCACTGCGCCAGCTCCGGCATGCCCTCGAACGGAAACATGAAGCCGGAAAGCAGTATCGAGGGCAGCAGGATGAACACCGTCATCTGCGTGGCCTGGAATTGCGTTCGGGCAGCCGTCGAAATGACCAGGCCCAGCGACAGGTTCGCAGCGATGAATGCGCTGGCAGCCAGGTACAGGTCGACGACGCTGCCGCGCACCGGCACGTCGAACAGCAGGCGGCCCACGCCGAGTATCAGGGCAAGCTGCACCATGCCGATCAGGATGTAGGGCACGACCTTGCCGATCATCAGTTCGAGGGAACTCACCGGCGTGTTGATCAGGAGTTCGAGGTTGCCCCTCTCGCGCTCGCGGACGATGGCCACGGCCGTGAACAGGATCATCGTCATGGTCAGGATCACGCCCATCAGTCCGGGGACAATGTTCACCGGCGTCCTGCGCTCCGGGTTGTAGTACGGCCGGACCTCCAGCACCGTCGGTGTGCCGCGGACGGTGTTGCCCGCATCGAAGCCGAATGGCATGGCCTGCAGCTGGTTGGCGACGCCCAGGATGGTCGGATCGCTGCCGTCGACGAGCAGGTGGGCTGCCGCCCGTGTCGTGTCCAGTATCCGGCGGTCGAAATCGTGGGGAATGTGCACGCCGATCGAAATCGTGCCCTTGCGCAGCAAGTTCTCCAGCTCCTGCGGAGTGGCCACGTGCCCGGTGATATCAATAACCTGCGTTTGCCCGAGTTCGGCAATGAACTGTCGCGACAGGTGCGTCTCTGCCTGGTCGGCCACGGCCGCGGCGAGGTGGCGCACGTCCGTGTTGATCGCATAGCCAAACAACAGCATCTGCATGATGGGCAGCCCGACGACCATCCCGAACGTCAGGCGGTCGCGGCGCAACTGGCGTACCTCCTTGCGCAATACGGCCAGTATTCTCGACAGTGACTTCACGCCGCCTTGCTCGGCGGTTGCAACGTAACCGCGACAAACACGTCTTCCAGGGTCGCAGTCGACAATTCCACCTGCGTGTCGAGTTCCGCCGCCCGTAATGCGTCCTTCACCAGGTCCACCGGATCGTCGAACGCGTCCGGTATGAGAACGCGCAACCGGACGCCCAGCTGGGTAACGCTGGCAACAGCGCGGATGCCTGCGATGACTTTTTGCGCCTGATAGGGATCGCTCGATTTGACTTCCACGACGTGCATGCCGGTGCTGGCCTGCAGTTCGGTGGGAGTGCCGTCGGCCACCTTCACGCCCCGATCGAGTATGGCCAGCCGATGACAGCGCTCGGCTTCGTCCATGTAGTGGGTCGATACGAGTATCGTCGTGCCGGCTTCGGCGAGACGGAACAATGCGGCCCAGAAGTCGCGGCGGCTTTGCGGGTCTACCGCGCTCGTCGGTTCGTCGAGCAGCAGCAGTTCCGGCTTGTGCAGGACGGCGCAGGCGAGGGCGAGCCGTTGCTTCTGGCCGCCGCTCATGGTGCCGGCAAGTTGCTTGCGCTGGTCGCGGAGGTTATAGCGTTCGAGAAGTTCCTCGATGCGCTTGTTGCGCTCGCGCGCCGGGTACGAATAGATCTCGGCGATGAACTGCAGGTTCTCGAGGACGGTCATGTCGCCGAACAGCGAGAACTTTTGCGTCATGTAGCCGATTCTCGGCTTCAACCGCCGCGCGTCGCCGGGTACCTCGGTGTCCAGCACGACGGCGGAGCCGTCACTGGGCATGAGCAGCCCGCAGAGCAGGCGTATCGTGGTCGATTTTCCCGAGCCGTTCGGGCCCAGGAATCCGTAGATATGCCCCCTCGGCACGTCGAGGTCGAGCCGGCTCACTGCGACGAGATCGCCGAAGCGCTTCGTGAGCCCGCGGGCCTCGATCGCAAGCTCCCCGTTCACTGCGAGCCATCCGTCAGCAGCAGCTCCACCTCCACGGGCACGCCATCCGGAAGTCGCTCCGGCCGTTCATCGAGGTCCACCTTGGCGAGGTAGGTGAGACGGCCCCGGTCGCGCTCCGTCAGTGCAAAATAAGGCGTGAATGCCGCCTCGTGCGCAACCCAGCGGACCCGGGCAGCGATCGGCGCATCGAGCCCGTCGACGTACACCCTGGCATCGGTGCCGGGCCGGACCTGCGTCCGCATCCGCTCAGGAATGTAGACCCTGGCGTAGGGCTGGCGGCCGCCGAGCATCACGGCGACGGGCTGCCCCGCCTGGGGACGCTCGCCAATCTCGAACAGCCGGCTGTCGAATAACCCGTCCACCGGTGCCGTCAGCCGATGGCGCCCGACGTCCACGGACGCGCCCTCGCGTCTCGCCTCGGCCTGCTGCACGGCCTGTTCCGCCTGCGCGAGTTGCTCGAGCGTGGTGCCTGCGAGCAGCTCCTCGAGCTGTGCGCGGCGCAGCTCGAGATTCGCCTCGGCCGCGTCGAGTTCCGCCTTTGCCCGGTCACGCGTCTCAGGGGATGCGAGCGCCCTGTCGAGCAGGTCTGTCGCGCGCTGAAACTGCGTGCGCCGGAATTCGATCTCGTGTCTGGCGCCCGCGAGATTCGCGCGCGCCTGGTCGACCTGTTCCTGTCTCGGGCCGCGCACCAGTTCGTCGAGCCGTGCGCGCGCCTGGCCGACGGCCGCTTCGGCCTCGCGCAGGCGGGCGCTCGCCCGATCATCGTCCTGGCGCAGGATGAGCTGTCCTGCCACGACGGGTTCACCTTCGGCCACGGCGATTTCGAGTATCGGCTCGTTCACTTCCGCGATCAGCTCGATGCGGTCGGATGCCAGTTCGCCGACGACGGTATTGCGGTCGTTGGAGTCATCACACGCCGCGACAGACACGGCGGCGATGACGGCAACGAAGAGTTTTCCTGGATGCATCCCTTGGCTCCGATCAGGCCTTGATATAAGAGAGGATCATGTCCACCTGCGTTTCGATCAGCCGGTCCGTGTCGAGGGAGCGTTCCGCGAACACGGTGCCCCACACGATCGACATCATCACGGGGGCGACGAACAGCTGTGGCAGCTCGGTGACCGCGCTCTCCCGGAACTCGCCGCTCTCGACGCCCCGCTCGAGCACTTGCCGCAATGCGGCGAGGCCGCGCGACGCGACCTTGTCCCAGTAGTAGTCGACGAGGTCCGGGTGTCTCGGTGCTTCGGAGATCATCAGGCGGATGACGATGCTCGCGCGCGAGCCCGGCAGGCGTTGCATGAACGCGAGCAGGGGGCCGCGGATGAACGCCTCGGCCCCGAGGTCGGAACGGTCCAGCGTGCGCGTCAGCTCGTCGATGCGCGGCGCGACGACGCTGCGGATCACCGCTTTGAACAGCTCTTCCTTGGTCTTGAAGTACAGGTACAGCAGGCCCTTGCTGACGCCGGCGCGGCGCGCCACTTCCTCGACCTTGGTGGCCGTGAAGCCTTTTTCGGCGAACGCGGCGAACGCCGCCGCGGTGATTTCCTGCGGACGGTCTTGCTTGCGGCGCTGATAGCGCGGCGGACCCACGGCGGCCCCTTAGTGACTCATAGGTCAGTAATTATATTTAATGACCGAAAGGTCAGCAAGCAATTTCGTCGGGCGGCCGGCGCGATTCCCGCGGCACGCCCAGTCGGTCATAATGCGGCCCCATGTTCACCTACCTCGATCCCGACGTCCGCAAACGCCTGGTTGCGGAGGGCAAGCTGATTCGCATCAACCGCAAAGGGCGCAGGCTCGACCCGGACGAGCGGGGCGGCGGCGAGGCCATCAGCATCCTCGGTCCGATACCGCTGCCGCTCACCATCGGCGGCCGGCACCTGGAGGTCAGCTGGTATGCGTGCGTGCGCAACACGGAGCTGTCCAAGGTGCAGGAGCTCGCGGATCAGCTGCGGGCGCAGCACACGCAGTCGCTGTTCGCGAACCTCGCGTCGTCGATGGCCGTCAATTGCGTGCTGCTGATCGGCCATTCCGCCGGGTGGAGCAACCCGCTGATCCGCGTGCACTCGAGTTGTCTCACCGGCGACGTCTTCGGCTCGGAACGCTGCGAGTGCGGCCCGCAGCTGCATCGCGCGGTCGCGGACATCGCCGACGATGAACAGGGCGGCATGGTCGTCTACATGTCCGGCCACGAAGGCCGCGGGATCGGGCTATGGGCCAAGGCCGCGACCTACCTGCTGCAAGACTCGGGCGAAAACACCTACGAGGCGAACCGCTCACTCGGACTTCCGGACGACTCCCGCGATTTCAGCGATGCGGCGACGCTGATCCGGCATTTCTACGGCACGAAGCCGTTCCGCCTGCTGACCAACAACCCGAAAAAGATCGACGATCTCGCCGCGCTGGGCCTCACGCACGTGACCCCGGTCAAGCACGTTATCGGGGTCACCGCGGCCAACCGCCGCTACCTCGAAGCAAAGAGAGGCTGGGGCCACAAGCTCGATCCCGAAGATCTCGGCTGACGCCGGCGGTGACGCGTTATTGCCGCCAGAGACGCAGGTTGTCGGCATCGTCCTCGAAGTTTGACCGGAACGGGTTGATGTCGATTCCGCCGCGCCGCTGGTAACGGGCGTAGACGGTCAGTTTTTGCGGCGCGCAGTGCTTTTCGATGTCGACGAACATGCGCTCGACGCAGCTCTCGTGGAAATCCTGGTGGCCGCGATACGAGACGATGTAGCGCAACAGCGCCGAGCGGTCGATCTTCGGGCCCTCGTAGCGAACCAGTACGCTGCCGAGGTCCGGCTGTCCGGTCACGGGGCAGAGACTCCGCAGCGCATCGGTGTGTAGCTCTTCGCTGACAACGGTGTCAGCGTCGGACGCGAGTACACCCGCTTCGACCTCCCAGACACTGCAAGGCACGTTCATGCGGTCGAGCGATTCGTCGGGCAGGTTTTGCGCGCCAGGGGTCCCGGCGGTGTCCAGCGGCTCGACCCGGACCGCGACGTCGGCGCCGACGCACGCTCCCAGGTCGGTCGCAATCACCCCGCGCAAAGCATCGGCGGACGGATAAGCGGACATCGCGAACGATCCCAGGTAGAGCTTCATCGACTTGGACTCGACGATCCCCGGCGAATCTGCCGGGATACGAATCTCCGCGACGGCGGCGCGCGGCTGATTGCCCGGGCCCAGCCAGGTCAGGTCCCAGGCATTCCAGATGTCCGCACCGTAAAACGGCAGCGCGGCACCGAGACCGATCCGCTCGCGGTTGTCTGCGCGCTCGATACGGCACAGCACGTCCGGGGCATAGCGGTCGGGATGACCGGTGGTTTTTCCGAGTGGCAATTCAGTCATGTTCGTCGTGTACAATACCGGCCCGTTCCCAGCAAGTGTTTTAATGAGCCCGTCTAATCAAGTAAGCGGCGGAGACCGCGGTTACATCATCCCCATCGGCGGCGGCGAAGAGAAGCTGCACAACCCGCAAATCCTGGATCGATTCGTCGAGCTCTGTGGCGGCAAGAATGCACGCATCAGTATCATTCCGACGGCCAGCGAGCTCGCGGACACCGGGCGCAATTACGAAAAGCTGTTTCGCCGGCTCGGCGTCAAACACGCAAAAGTGCTCGGTTTCGAGACGCGCCAGGACTGCCAGTCGAGCAGCGAGCTCGAGTATATCGACAAGTCCGACGGCGTGTTCATGACGGGCGGCAACCAGCTGCGCCTGTCGACCACTATCGGCGGCACCGAGGTCGCGCAGCGCATCCGGCGGCGCAACGCCGAGGGCATGCACGTGGCGGGAACATCCGCGGGGGCGGCGTTCATGCCGGAGCACATGATTGCCGGGGGCATCGAGGGCAGCACCCCGCACCCGGACATGGTGACGATGGCGCCCGGGTTGGGGCTCACCAACAAGTTCATCGTGGACCAGCACTTTCGGGAGCGCGACCGCCTGGGACGGTTGCTCACGGCGCTCGCTTACAACCCCTTCGCGGTGGGGCTCGGCCTCGACGAGGATACGGCGGCCTTCATACGGCCCGGGGACAAACTCGATGTCCTCGGCAGCGGCGGTATCACCGTCATCGATCCGACGGAACTGAGCTATTCTTCCATGGACCAGGCGCGGAGGGGGGATCCCGTAAGCCTGATCGGCGTAAAGCTGCACATCCTGATTGCGGGCGGGCGCTTCGACGCCGTCACACGGCAGGCAAGCGCAGGGTCCGCCGAGTAGCGGCACGACAGGACGACAACAATGAAAATCGTCAGCACCAACGTCTACGTTGGACCGAACATCTGGGCCCATTTCCGGGTCATCCGGCACGTCATCGACCTCGGTGAGCTCGAGGCCTGGCCCACGGGGCGCCTTGGCGATGCATTCATCGAACCGCTGCTGGACACCCTTCCGGGCCTGCACGAGCACGGCTGCTCCTACCGGGAGCCGGGTGGTTTCGTGCGCCGCCTGCACGAGGAAGAGGGAACCTGGCTCGGGCACGTCATGGAACACGTGGCGATCGAGCTGCAGAACGTTGCCGGCTCACCGGTAACGTATGGTCGCACGCGCTCCATAGACGGCCAGCCCGGTCTCTACAACATGGTGTTCCAGTACAAGGACGAGGCCGTGGGCCGGGAGGCCAGCGCCCTCGCGCTCAAGTTCCTGTTGAGCCTGCTGCCGGGCGAAATAAAGCCCGCCGACGCGCCGCCGGCCGACTGGGATTTCGCGGCGGAGCGCGACAGCTTCATCCGTTACGCGCAGGCCCGCGCGCTCGGGCCGAGCACGGCCTCGCTGGTGGCAGCCGCGGAGGAACGCGATATCCCCTGGCTGCGGCTGAATCGATACAGCCTGGTGCAGTTCGGCCATGGCCGCTACCAGCAGCGCATCCAGGCGACGACGACAGGCAAGACCGGCAACATCGCGGTCGAACTGGCGGGGGACAAGGAGGAAACGAACGGCATACTGCGCGATCTCGGCCTGCCCGTGCCGGAGCAGCGCCTGGTGCGCGGCAGGCAGGATGCCGTGCGCGCGGCCAGGGCAATCGGCTTCCCGGTCGTCCTGAAACCGCTGGCCGGCAACCACGGCCGTGGTGTCTCGATCAACCTCAAGACGCCCGACGAAGTCGAGGTCGCGTTCGAGAAAGCGCAGGAACACGGCCGCACGGTCATCGTCGAGAGTTACATCGAAGGTCATGACCACCGCCTGCTCGTCATTGACGGCAAGCTCGTCGCGGCAGCCAAGCGCGAGCCCGGCCACGTCGTCGGCGACGGCGAGCACACCATCGAAGAACTCGTGGCAATCGTCAACCGGGACCCGCGGCGCGGCGTCGGGCACGAGAAAGTCCTGACGCGCCTCGAGTTCGACCACCAGGCGGAGCGCCTGTTGAGCAAGATCGGTTACGACCAGAACACCGTGCCGGCAAAAGACGAGGTGGTCTACCTGCGGTCTACCGCGAACCTGTCCACGGGCGGCACGGCGATCGACGTGACGGACACGATACATCCCGATAACAGACAGATGGCCGTGCGTGCCATCAAGGCGATTGGCCTGGACATCGGCGGCGTCGATTTCCTGACGAAGGACATAACGCTGTCGTACCGGGAAGCAGGCGGCGCAATCTGCGAGGTGAATGCCGGCCCGGGCTTCCGCATGCACGTGGCGCCGAGCGAGGGCACGTCGCGCGACGTCGGCGGCGCCGTCATCGACATGCTGTTCCCGCCCGGCGCGCCGTCCCGCGTGCCAATCGCGGCGGTCACCGGCACCAATGGCAAGACCACGACCTCGCGCATGCTCGCGCACATTCTGAAGCTCTCGGGCCACACGGTGGGGCTGACTTCGACTGACGGCGTTTACATCGACGGCAAGCTCAGCGTCGCCGGCGACATGACCGGCCCGAAATCGGCGCAGATGATCCTGCGCGACCCGGCGGTGGACGCGGCTGTCATGGAGACAGCGCGCGGCGGCATGCTGCGCAGCGGTCTCGGCTTCGAGCGCTGCAACGTCGCGGCCTGCCTGAACGTGTCCGGCGACCACCTGGGGCTGCGCGGCATCGACACCGTCGAGCAGCTCGCCGAAGTCAAGCGCGTGCCCATCGAGATCGCGACGGACGCCGCGGTGCTGAACGCGGACGATCCCCTCTGCCTACAGATGGCCGATTACACCGAAGCGAATCGGCTGTGCTACGTGACAATGAACCCGTCGCACAAGCTGGTGAAGCAGCATATCAATGCGGGTGGCCAGGCATTCGTGCTCGAGCGGGCGATGAATGGCCACATGATCACGATCTACGACGGCGAAACCCACACGCCACTGCTGTGGACGCACCTGATTCCGGCCACGATCGAGGGTCGGGCCATGCACAACGTGCAAAACGCCATGTTCGCGGCTGCGCTCGCCTACAATATGCACATCGGCCTCGAGGATATCCGCCACGGGTTGCGAACCTTCGACACGACCTTCTTCCAGGCGCCCGGTCGCATGAACATCTACGACGAGCATCCCTTCCGGGTCATGCTCGACTACGCGCACAACCCGGCCGCGGTCAAAGCCATGTGCGACGTGGCGGATCGTTTCGACGTCGAGGGGCGCCGCATCGTCGTGCTGGCGGCGCCCGGGGACCGGCGCGACCAGGACATCCGCGACATCGC
>JBFIHC010000086.1:0-12760 GCA_041601995.1 Woeseiaceae bacterium
AGCGGGATCGGTCTCGGCATTGCCCGCCGGCTCGCTGCAGCCGGCGCCAATGTCATGGTCAACGGCCTGGGTGATCGTTCCCAGGTGGACGCGGCCGTCCGGTCCGTCTCGGACGCGGGGTCCGGGGACGTGGTCTTTTCACCCGCCAACATGATCCGGCCCGGCGAGATCGCCACGATGATCGAGGACGCCGCTGATTCGTTTGGCGCCGTCGACATACTCGTCAACAACGCGGGCATACAGTTCGTCTCGCCCATACAGGACTTCCCGACGGAGAAATGGGACGACATCATCGCCACCAACCTCTCTGCATCGTTCCATACGATACGCGCGGCCACGCCGCACATGCTGGAGGCCGGCTGGGGACGGATCATCAACATCTCGTCGCTGCACGCGCTCGTGGCATCGCCTTACAAGGCGGCCTATGTCGCGGCGAAACACGGCATTGCGGGGCTCACCAAGGTCGTCGCACTCGAGCTTGCACAGCAGAACATCACGGTGAATTCGATTGCGCCGGGCTACGTGGAAACACCGCTGGTGACCGGGCAAGTAGCGGACACGGCCCGGGCGCGGGGTATCACCGAGGAAGAGGTGGTGCGCGACGTGATGCTCGCCGCGCAGCCCACCAAGAAGTTCATCCAGATCGACGAGATCGCCGAACTGGTGCTGTTCCTCTGCAGCGACACCGCCTCGTCCATTACGGGCGCGATACTGCCCATCGACGGCGGCTGGTCCGCCCAGTAACGCGCGTCAGGCCGCCGCGATATTCGCGTTCAGCCTGAAGAGGTTCTTCGGGTCGTACTTCTTCTTCACTTCCAGCAGGCGCGGGAAATTGCCCTGGTAGTTCGTGTTGACCTCTGCCTGCGGTTCGTTTGCCACCTCGTTGGTGTAATAGCCGTCTGTCGCCGCCTCGAGGTCTTTCCAGTACGAGCGAACGTAATCGACGTGCGGCGCGCGATCGGTGTCGAGCGGCCAGCTGACCACCGCGAACATGTTGGCCTGCGACTTGCGGTGCGCAAACGCCGTTGCTTCCACCGGCACGCGACCGATCGCACCGCCGGAGTGCTGGAAGAAGACCGTCGTATTACGCCCGGGATCGGCCTCGAAGCCATCGATGAGCGCGTCGGCGACCGCCTGCGGAAACTCGTTGATGAAACCCGACTTCAGGTACTCGCCCGTGTTGCGCGGATCGCTGCTGTCCCAGCTTTTCTGGATCGCCACGTAGTCGACCGCCGCCACCGTATCGAGCACCGGGTCGCCCAGTTTCCTGATCGGTGCCAGCACCTTCTCCGCATTCGACTCGGGGCCTGAATAGCAGACATGCAACCCGACGCCGTTGCCCTCGCCGGTCATCGTTGCCTGCATGAAGGCATCGCAATACAACTCGTCCGGTGCATTCATGGCGTAATCCGCATAAAAGCGCAGCACGTCCCGTGCCTTCTCCAGCGGCCAGATCATCTCACCGCCGACAACCGTACGTTGCATCGGGTGCAGGTGGAATTCGAACGATGTGACCACGCCGAAGTTGCCGCCGCCGCCGCGAACGGCCCAGAACAGGTCCGGGTTTTCAGCGGCGCTCGCGCGCAGCAACCGGCCGTCGGCCGTGACGATGTCCACGGCTTTCAGGTTGTCCAGCGCGAGTCCGAAACGGCGAGCGAGGCGGCCGAAGCCACCGCCCAGCGTAAGGCCGCCGACACCCGTGTGCGACACGGTGCCGGCAGTCGTCACCAGGCCGTGCGCCATGGCCTCGTGGTCCAGTTCCCCGAGCAGGCTGCCACCGGCCACATAGGCCGTGCGCGCCGCAGGGTCCACGCGGCAGTGACGGTAGGTGGAAAGATCGATCTGCATGCCGCCGTCACAGGTCGACTTGCCCGCGTAACTGTGGCCGCCGCACTTCACCGCGAGCAGCATGTTGCGCTCCCTGGCAAACGTAACGGCATTCTGGATGTCGGCGGCAAGGTTCGGCTGTACGATCAGCGCCGGGTGCTTGTCGATCGAGGCATTGAGCACGCGCCGTGCCGCGTCGTAGCCGTCGTTGCCCGGCAGCAACAGTTTTCCGTGCAGGCTGTCGGCAAGTTCCTGCACGGCTGCCTGCTCGATCGAGATCTCGTTGCGGTCGCCCGTCACGGCGCGAAGGTCCCCGCTTACCTGCGTCAGCGCCTGCAGTGCCGCAAACGCCTGGGCCGACGGCAGGGCCGCGGTCACGCCGGCCGCGACCGAAGTCTTCAGAAAACGTCGCCTGTCCATGTTGATACCCCCCATATTGTTGTTATCGGTCAATCATAACGGAATCGCGAAATTGCCGCGTTGCAATTGACAAGCCAAACGCGCCGGTGTCATGGTCGCAGCGCAATGGCTGCCCCACTCACGAGCAAGCTCCCCGAAGTCGGCACGACGATCTTCGCCGTCATGAGCCAGCTTGCACTCGACTGCAAAGCCATCAACCTGTCGCAGGGCTTCCCCAGCTTCGAGCCGCCCGCGGAGCTCATCGATCGCATCGAACACTACCTGAGAAGCGGTGCAAACCAGTATGCACCGATGCCCGGGGTGCCGGCGCTGCGGCGCGCGATAGCCGGGAAAGTGGCAGGCCTGCAGGGACGTCGCCTGGATGCGGACACGGAAATAACCGTCTGCACCGGTGCGACCGAGGGCCTGTTCAGCGCGATCCAGGCCATCGTCCGAAGTGGCGATGAGGTGATCGTGTTCGATCCTGCCTACGATTCCTACGAGCCTGCCGTCACCCTGGCGGGCGGCCGCACCGTGCACGTGCCGCTGGCCATCAGTGACGACGGCTTTGATTTTTCCATCGACTGGCAGCGTCTCGAAGACGCACTCAACAACAAGACGCGGCTCGTCATCATCAACTTCCCGCATAACCCCACGGGCGCAACCCTTGTCACGGACGACCTGCGGCAACTGGCCGCATTGCTTCGCAACACCTCCGCGTACCTGCTGTCGGACGAAGTCTACGAACACATCGTGTTCGACGGTGAACCGCACGCAAGCGCGCTTTCCATCGATGAACTCTGGGAGCGGAGCTTCGTCGTGTCGTCGTTCGGCAAGACCTACCACGCGACCGGCTGGAAGGTCGGCTACTGCATGGCGCCCGCTGAACTCACCGCCGAGTTTCGCAAGGTGCACCAGTTCACGACCTTCGCCGTTAATACCCCCGTGCAACACGCGCTGGCCGACTTCCTGCAGGGGAACCCGGCGTTTCACGAGAGGCTGCCCGCTTTTTACCAGCAGAAGCGTGACCATTTCTGCCGTCTGCTCGAGGACTCGCGCTTTCGGCTGCGCCCGGCACGCAGCACCTTCTTCCAGATCGTGGACTACGGTGACATCAGCAATGACGACGACGTGTCGCTCGCCAGGCGCTGGACCGAGGAGATCGGCGTCGCCTCGATCCCCCTGTCGGTCTTCTGTGAAAAGCCGTTCACGGGAACCCGCCTGCGCTTCTGCTTCGCAAAAGACGACCAGACGCTCGCCGCAGCGTGCGAGAAATTGAGTGGCCTGTGACGGACAAAGGGCCGGCCCCGCGGAACGGGGCCGGGCCTCTACCGTTCGACCTTGTCAGTCCGCCGCGCGGATGATACCGCAGGCGTCTCTGGCGCCGCCCGCACAGCCCTTCTTGAGATCCGACTCTTCGTCACAGTAAGTGTCGGGATTGGTGTGGATGATGAACGCACTGCCGTCCTCGTCGAGGATGCTCAGGCGCCCCGGTGACAAGGTGACGCGGTTGGTCGTGTGTGTCATTTCACCCTTGCCGTTCTTGACCTCGATGTTAATCAGGTCGCCCATGTGATACGGGTGATTGATGTCAGCTGCCGGCACGTCGTCGGTGGCGCTATCCGGCCGCGTCTGCCCGAAGGGGCCCGGGTCGTGATGTCCCTTGGCTGCGCCGCATGGCTCACAGGCGCCGGTCTCGTGGATGTGGACCGCGTGCTTGCCGTCGCTGAGTCCCTCCACCATCATCTTGACGGTTACTTCCTTTATTCCCTCCGGGCTCGTCTTTTCGATGAGCTTCGCCTTGCCGGAGATGCCCGTGTCGGTGCAGCCCTGGATGTCGGCGGTGGCCTTCAGACCGTGATGCTCGGCGCCGGCGAGCGCGGGAAGGCAGATGAGCGTTGCGGCGGCGGTGCCGAGAAACGCACGCGTGTGGTTCTTGATCATTTTATAGTCCCCTCTCGTTGCCCGTTCGATCCGGCAGGACGCCCATCTGCGGCGTCGCTGTCCGGTTTAGACCAAGACTAGTCCTGGGCAGCGAGAGACTCAAGCACCGGCTGGCGGCGGCCGGCCGGGCATCGAATACGGACACCGGATTCCGCCTGGCGGGGTTATCAGGTTCCGAGCTGGTACACCAGCAGCGCGCCGAAATAACCGATGGCGGTCATGTACAGCCAGGCAAACGCCGGCCAGCGCCAGGTATTCGTCTCGCGCCGGATCACGGCCAGCGTCGCCGCACACTGCAGGCAACACGCATAGAAGACCAGGAGGCCGAGCACCATCGGCAACGTGAAAACGAGACTGCCGTCGGGCCAGCGGGCCGCCTTGAGGCGCCCGGACAAGGTCGCCTCGTCGGCTTCGTCACCAACCGCGTAGACGGTGCCGAGCACGGCGACGACCACCTCGCGTGCGGGGAACCCGGCGATCACCGCTGACGATACGCGCCAGTCCCAGCCCAGCGGCCTGAAGAACGGCTCGACGAAATGCCCGGCACGACCCAGCCAGCTCTGTTCGAGCTGCAGCGCGGCGGCGCGGTTGTCGATCTGCGCCAGCGCAGTGTCGAGTTCCTCCCCGGACAGCTGCGCCAGCGCTGCCTGCTGTTGCTGCTCGACGAAGGGCGTTACATCGTCCGAGCGCGGGTAATAGGCCAGCGCCCAGATGATGACGGCAACCGTGAAAATGACGGTGCCGGCGCGATGCAGGAACACCTTGGCGCGACCGAGCAGCTGTATCAGCACGGTGCGCAGGTTGGGCCGGCGGAACTCTGGCAGCATCAGCGCGAACGGCGGTTTCGGGCCGCGCAGCGCCGTCTTGCGGATCAGGAGCGCGGTCAAAATGCCCATCACGATGCCGAACATGTACAGGCCGAAGAGCACCAGCCCCTGCAGGTTGAGAAACGCCACGGTCTTTGCCGGCACGAACGCGGCGATCAACAGCGCGTACACGGGAAGGCGCGCCGAGCAGGTCATGAACGGCGCTGCCAGAATCGTCGCAATCCGGTCGCGTCGATTGGGTATCACGCGCGTGGCCATGATGCCGGGCACTGCACAGGCGAAGCTCGAGATCATCGGGATAATCGACTGCCCGGACAGGCCGACGGAGCGCATCGCGCGATCCATGAGGTAAGCGGCGCGCGCCAGATAGCCCGAATCCTCGAGCAGGATGATGAACAGGAACAGGATCATGATCTGCGGCAGGAAGATGATCACGCTGCCGACGCCGGCGATGACGCCGTCTGCGATCAGGCTCGCGACAGCGCCTTCGCCGAGGGCGTCGTTCACGCGGCCGCCGAGTATCGAGGTGGCCGAATCGATCAGGTCCATGACCGGCGTCGCCCAGGCAAACACGGCCTGGAACACGATGGCCATGACGAGAAACAGCCCGATGGTCCCGGGCACCGGCTGGTTCAGCCAGGCCGTGATGCGGGCTTGCCACCCGTAGAAGGGCGGCGCCTGCTGGACCACCTCGTCGAGCACTTCGCGGACCCAGCGATAACGCACGCGAGCCTCGACCGCGAGCGGCGGGTCCGCGCCGAACACCCGGTCGCGGAGTTCCTGCAGCGCCGCCGCGGCACCGTCGTCGAAACGCGCCAGGAACGCCTGCTTCGCCTCGGTCGGCCCGTCGATCAGGAGCCGCTCGATCTCGGCGATACGCGTGTTGGCCGGCGCATGCGCGGCAAGTTCGCGGGCCGCGGCGGTCAGTTCAGGCCAGGTCTTGCCGGGCGCTGGCGGCTCGAGTTCGGTGATCCGCGACAACGCATCGCGGAGCTTGTCGACGCCCTGCCCGGTTGTCGCAACCACCGGGCAGACCGGCACGCCCCCGAGCTTCGCGATCAACCCGGCGACGTCGATGCGCAAGCCCCCGAGCTCCGCGGCATCGGCCATCGTCAGGGCGACGACCAGCGGCCGCTCCAGCTCGAGCAACTGCTGCAGCAAATAAAGTCCCTGGTAGAGGTTGGTGCCGTCGAGGACGGCGAGTATGCCGTCCGGGTTCGCCGTGCCCTCCATGTGCCCGAGGATAACGTCGACGGCGATCTGCTCCTCGAGGGAATGCGCACTCAGGGCGTGGGTACCGGGCAGATCAACCAGCTCGATGGACTTGTCGGCCACCTTGAGCGTGCCGACGTGGCGTTCCACGGTCACGCCCGGGTAGTTGCCGATGCGTTGCCGCAGCCCGGTGAGGCGGTTGAACAGGGTGCTCTTGCCGGAATTGGGATTCCCGACAACCGCGATGCTGGCTTCGGCGCGCCGGCTTACGGGTATCTGGTTGGCAGGAAAGAGGATTTCTTTGGTTTTAGTCACCGCCCGCCGCTACCGGACACACGGCGAACTGTCTGGCCTGCTCCTGGCGGAGCGAGATACCGCGACCGAACAGCCGGAACTCCATGGGATCGCCGCCGAGTGCGGCGCTCGCGAGTTCGACGATCGCCCCCTCGACGAGCCCCAGCGTCATGAGGCGCTGGACCTGCGGATCGGCTGCGTTGACCGATGCGATAACGCCTTTCTGGCCCTTGCGAAGGGATGCGAGCGTGTTGCCGTTGCGATCCATAAAATGGGTGTCCCGGTTATCCTGCGCCACCGAAAATCCGCCAGAAAATTATGTAAGCAACGGATTTTATTAGTGGTTTCCTGATTCAAGTCAAAATGATAATGATTCGCATTACGATAAGCAATAGGGATAACTACGGATAGCCGGTTCAGCTTGTATTCATCGACCCGCGGTTAGCGTGTGTAACAGGCCGTCGCAATCCGCCTGCGGCCCCGACAGGCACACCTAGCAACGAGGACCGAGACATGAATAACAAGCGCCCGCTCGCTGTCGCTGCCGACCCCGCGAGACGCCAGGCGACCCTGGGACTGTTGCTCGCTGGCACGCTGTTGATACTCGCACAGTCCGTCCTGGCGAACACCCCCACCATTCGGCTGTTTCCCACCACCGTGGTCGAAGACCTGAAACAGACGGGCAACGTCGCCCGCGACATGGAAACGGGCCTGCAGGAAGTCATCGGGCGACTCGACCAGCAGCAGCAACTCTATGTCGAGAGCAAGTGCGACGGCGCGCAGAACGACGCCGGATGCCAGCGCCTGGCGCGCCAGATCGGCGCCACCTACCTCGAGATGCTCACAATCATGGAAGAACGGCTGCCCGACATGGAGCACACCGTCAACAACACCCGCATCAGCCTGGAGCGCGGATTGCGTAACGAGCTCGGCAAGAAGATGACCCCGTGGCAGCTGCAGGAAACGCTGGTGGGCAAGGTCACCACCAACGCCGATGCGCAGTCGTCGCCGACGCTCCGTGGACGCTCGGGTATGCGGCTCTCGGAACGATTCAAACAGTATTATCAGCTGGTCGCCACGTCCGGCAGCCGGGGCGACCAGTCGCTTGCGGTACTGGCGTCGGACATTTACCTCGACATGGAAGAGACGAGCGTGCTCATCGAGCGGACGCGCCAGGAGATAGCGCGCGCCACGCTAATGGAACAACTCAACCAGTCGTTCGGCATCATCACGCCGGAGATGATGGAGGTGGTCGGTGGCGTCAAGACGATCCTGTTCGGTGATGAAGACCCGCAAGCGCTGGTTGCGGGACCGCCTCCCGGCAGCGTCGAGCAAGCCTACCGCAGCCCCCTCGAACAATGAGCCACGTCAGCGACCCTGCCCAGGAGCGACCCATGAACACGCAGACCTTCCTATCCCCGATCCGCTTCCTCGCATTGCTCGCATGCCTGGCGACCCTCTCGGCGTGCGCGTCGAACGAGCCCGGTTGCCCGTCTCCCCAGACGCGCAACCTCGACAGTGCGGTCAGCTTCGTCAGGACCTCGCTGAACACCGGCTGCGAGGCGCACTTCGACCGTTACTACGACGACTTGCTGACGATCGCCGAAGGGGATCCGAAGCCCGAGAACAAGCAAATTTTCAGCGAGTTTCTCGTCTGGTCGGGCGACCAGGGTCTGCTCAGTACACGCCAGGCCCAGGAGTACTACAACCGTTTCTTCAACGTGAAATTCATGTCGATGAAGGGCGACTACAACAACTGCTCGCACACCTGCCCGAACAAGCAGCGGGTGCTGTTCGACATGGAACGCGAGTTGTCCGACAAGGAGCGCGGCCTGCTCAAGGTGAGCCGCGATGCGGACGGCTATTACCGCGCCGACCGCCTTTACCAGGAGGTCGAACTCGTCCTGGAGGCAACCTGCACGGCGTGCGCCGCCAGTCGATGACGGGACACGACGATGACGCAGCGGCTGTTTTTGCAAGGACTGCTCGCCGGCGCGCTCGGAACACTGCTGGGCGGCACGGCGCTCCTCTACACGCTGGCGCGCCTCAACGTCATCCGCCTGCATGACACCGTAATCAGCGCGCCGGGCGACTGGCTGGCATGGGCCTACATCAACCTCGGCTCCTCGATTCCGGTGTTCGCCGGCCTGCTGCTGGCCTTCTTCGTCACGCTGGGGCAGCTGCGCCGCAGCCTCGATGACGACCGGCCAGTCGACAAGATCGTGCAGCTCGACCAGCTGACCGAGATCTGGACCACGCTGTTCTTCGGCACCGGCGTCATCTGGACCGCGATTGGAATGCGCAGCGCGCTCATTTTTGCTTTGGGTGACAGGGACGTCGCCCTGCAGGACGGCGCGTTCGCGATGCTCGAGCGCATGATCGACGGCGGCATTCTGCTTGCGCTCTCGACGACCATCTTCGGCGGTATCGGCGGCTACCTGATGCGGGTCTACAAGACCGTCACGCTGGGGTCCCGCCTGCAGCAGCGTTACGACCGGGCGGCGCGCGCCGACACCTCGGAAATGCGCGAGAGCCTGCAGCGTATCGAGCAACACCTGGGCCATCGCCGTTCCGCCGCCACTTCTTCAGCGGAGGCCGCCGAGTGAGCCGCTCACCCCTGTTCTATCCCATGCACCGCGGTGACACGGACGCCGGCGGTGCTGCCGACCTGCAGACCGACATCATGCGGTTCATGGCAATCCTCGCGCTGTGCCTGGTTGCCATCTTCGCGCTGGTTCAAAGCATCCCGCTGGTCCCCGACGCGCCACCGCAGTCGCCTGCTCCGGCAGCACCGCCACCCATCGCGGAGGTCGTCGAGCCGGAGCCCGAACCGAAGCCAGCAAATCTGCAACGCGACCCGCCGGTGCCCGAGCCCGAAAAACCGGTACGGCTGACGCGCCCGGCATGGACGCCCGCATTCGTCCCGGAGCCACGCACCCAAGCAGCGGCAGCAGCCGCGAAACAGGACACCGTTGAGCTGCCGGTAGCTCGAGCCGATACCCCGGCGGACGAGGGCTTCACGCTGCGATTCGAATCCGATCTTGCCCTGACGCGGCTTGTCGCGGCGGGCAAGGTGGGCTTTTACGCGATGTCCGAAGGGCGTGCGCGGCGCATGACGGTCAGCGACAGCCGTATCAGTTTCTGGGACGCATCGGCGCCGAACCGATTTCACGAGATGGAGGCCGCTACCGTGCCGCGCCCCGTCATCGACGCCCTCGCGCGCTCGGGCATCGATACGGCCGGCGTCGGTTGGGGCGTAACGCTGCCCGGAAAAATGAGCAAACAGCTGGACAGCCTCGTGCGCGGTCGCTCCGGCGGCGCACTCGTTATCGGCAGCGACGGTGAGTTGCGCCTGGAGGCGTCGTGATGCGCCCGGCACTCGCCTTACTTTGCCTGACGGCACTCTCGGTGCAGGCCCAGGCGACGGAGAGAAGCCTCGACCGATGGTTCGACCGGGAGCTCGTGCCGTACGTGACGTCGCAGCTCGTCGAACATCCGCGCTTCAAAGGCGAATCGGTGATGTTCGTCGTGTTCGAGGACAATGTTCCGGCGTCCGTAAGCAGCGCGCTGGCCATCTCGCTGCGCGATCGTCTGCTCGATGCCGCGCTCAACACGCCCGGCGTCATCGTGGGACGGCGCCAGGGCGGCGCGGCGCCAGGCCCTGCTGCCCAGGCCGTGGATTGCACCCGCGACGAGGTGCATTACTACGTCGGTATTTCGCTATCACGCCGGATTGACGGCTCGCACGGTATCGGCGTTCGCGCATTCGACCTCGAGGACAACGCCTGGGTGTCGGGTTTCGGCGCGGCCTGGCACGGGGCGCTGAGCAGCGTGCAGCAACAGGCCGCGCGCCAGAGCCAGGCCGATGCGACATTTCGCGGCGCCCGCGACGTGCCCTTCACCGCCGACGAGTCCGACCTGCTCGCCGCGCGCCTCGCGCACGACCTGTCCTGCGCGTTGCTGCGCGAGACGACCGGCCGATACATCGTCGCAGTGGAGCAGGCATCCGACGCGGAAGACAACCTCGCCGTCACGGTGCAGCTCGTGAGCAACAATCTCGCCAGTCACGATGCGCTGGAGCTGAGCGGCAACGAACAGCAGGTCAACGCAACACTGAGCGGCAAGGCACACCCGATCGACGGCTCGCTGTACCAGTACTGGCTCACCGTCACACCGACCGACGCCGGCGCGGAGCTGTCGACGCTGAGCGCGAGCGCGTACGTGCTGCTGCCTGGCTACCGACTCGCGGGTGAGCCCCCCGCATGGAACGAGGAAATGCCGGCGCCTGCAGTCCCGGACGCAACCGTCGATATTCCCCGCGGCGGCGAAGCGCTGCTCGGGCCGCTGCGAGTCCTGAAATCGCAGGACCCGCGCAGCTGCGCGCGACCGGGCGACACATCGATGCGGACGACCACCTATCGCGAGTCGCAATCGCAGTGCTCGGTTCTGATCGCCGACGTGCGCGCCGACGCGATCGTGTTTGTCCTCGCACACCAGGCGAATTACGGCCTCGTAAGACTGGGCGGTCCCGACTGCCGCGAGCGCACGGCGCCGCGCGTCGTGACACGCGGCGCGCCCATGCGTTACCCGGTGCCCTTCACCACCATCGGCAGCAGCGAAATGCGCGAAACGGGCGAGTGGCGAATCGCGCCCGGTATCGACACCTACTACGCGTTTGCCGTCACCGACGCCCGCGTCGCCCGCGAGTTCGCCAATCACATCGACGCGCTCCCCTTGCGCTGCCGCCGGTCGCTGCGGAAAGGGCTCGAAAACAACGCCCTGCACGGCTGGCTGGAAGAATTCGCCGTGCTCGCCGGGCGCCATGCGAGGCACGTCGGCTGGCGCGCGCTGGAAATAAAGGACGTGCTGTGAGGAGAGAACGATGATGCGTTTGCTGGGCGTGCTCGTGGGGTCCGCTCTCGCCGTCGCCGGGCTGGTCGTTTTCGTCGGCATACCCGAATTCACGACCGAGTCGAGCGTCGCTGAGCCGACGGTCATCACCCTGCCCATGCGTGCCGAGGCGCCGGCACCGGCGCCAGCGGCCACGGAGCCGCAGGAAGCGCCCCAAGAGACGGTGCCTGCCGCGGTGCCTGTCGAACCCGTTGTCCAGGAGGCGCCGGCCGAAGCCGTGGCCGAAGCGCCGCCCGCAACACCCGAGGAGCCCCTGCACTGGTACGCGTTCTGGAGCCCGTTCCGCAGTGAAGTCGCCGCCAACGGCTTTGTCGAACAGCTGCAGCGGGTCACGGGCCTCGACTACCGGGTCGTCAAGGTGAAACCCGGCGTATACGAAGTCGCGTTCGCCTACGAGGACGACCAGGAGATCACGGCCCGCCTGTCGCAGATCTCCGCGGCGACCGGCCTGCAGCTTCCGGAGACGTGAGGTGCTTTACCACCGCTTTGTCAGGCTGCTCGGGGTCGCAACGTTCCTGCTCCTGTTCGCCGCACTCGAATCGCGCGCCATGGAGACCGACCTCGACGGCGCGTGGCGCAACTACGCCAACGAGCGGTCCCACCTCGACCCGGCATACCGCTTTCCCCATGCGAGCTGCTTCGGCAGCGCGGCACTTCGGCACGGCCTGCCGGAGACCTTGCTGCTCGCCGTCGCGCGCGGTGAAAGCGATTTCGAAGCCACGGCCCGCTCGCGCGCCAATGCACACGGCGTGATGCAGATCCTGTGGCCCGATACTGCGAGGCACCTCGGTATCCATCGCCTGAGTGAACTCTACGACCCGTGCACCAACATCGACGCCGGCGCGCGCTACCTCAGGGAGCTGCTGACACGCTACCGGGGCAACCTGCACCTGGCGCTCGCGGCCTACAACTACGGCCCGCGCCGCATACCGGTCGACGGCGGTCCGATTCCCTCCGGTGCCAACTGGTATTCAGGCTATATCTTCCGGCACCTCAAGTACGTGCTCGGCGACGGAAAGGCCGTGAAGCCGGTCGGTGACGCGCTCTATTCAGATCTCGGCCAGTCGACGCTGTTGACCTTCGGCGAACCCTACCGGGCGGCTGCCTTCGTCGAGAGCCTCGAGCAACAGGCACCGGACCTGAATCTCGACTGGTTCCGCCGCGGCACGGGTGAGTTCGAAGTCGTCATGACCTATGCCGACCGCCAGGAGTTCGATGCGAGCGCCAGGCTGCTGAGAGGCGCGGGTTACCGGATCGACTGAGCTAGCTCGCGCGACGCATCTCGAGCTGCAGATAGAACGCGGCGGCGATGCCGCCGGTACCGAAGAACATTGCCATCACGACAA
>JBFIHC010000087.1:0-12743 GCA_041601995.1 Woeseiaceae bacterium
CGCGTGTGCGACGCCCAGCGCGCGACGATCCGTTCGACGCCCTGCCAGTTCGACACGACGCTGTCGCCGCTGACCATCGCGGCACCCTCGAAGGCTCGACGGTCGAAGGCCCGGACGAGCACTTCGTCCGACTGCGAATCTCGAAGCTCCAGGACGAGCGTCATCTCGCCGATGGTTTCGAGGGCGAAGCCGGCGCGGCCGACCCTGACGCCCGGCCGGACGAACGCGGCCTCGAAATTTTGCGAGCGAACCTGCTGAAGGCTCTCGATATTGACCGCACCGGTTGGCTTCGGCTGGGTCGGCTGCGGCCCGCAGGCAACCAGGATGAGGACAGCCGGGAACAGGACGCGGTGACGGTTGGTAGAGGTCCATGTCATTGCTGCCACCGGGATCGATTGTCGGATTCGCCCATCCTGCCGCCCGGTGCGGGAGATCAGAAGCGCATGCGCTGCTATCCGGGAACGCGCCTGCTCTCAGCGATCGGGTATACACCCCGGGTCGAGCCGGGTTGCCAACGCGGCCGCCGAAAAAATCCCCGTTAATCCACGATATACTGCGGGTCCCGCACAACCCGAGCAGAAGAAGAAGACAGGGAAGAGATGGCGGAAGAACTGCATTTGAATCCACTCACCGGCCACGGCGAGTTCGACCGACTGATCGCCGAGTTCGCGGCGCTGAGCGACCCCGGTGAGATGGAAGAGGCCCGGCAGCGCATCTGGGAGAAGTTCGGCACCGAGGGCGCGGTCTTCATCTCGGACATGGCGAGCTTCTCGAGCACATCCCGAAAGATCGGCGTTTGCCACTTCCTGAAGCTGATCCATCGCGCCCGCCAGATCATTGCGCCGCTCGTTGCGAAGAACAACGGCCTCCTGCTCAAGTGCGACGCCGACAATTGTTACGCGTTCTTTAGCAACACCGACGACGCGGTCCGGGCGAGCTTCGATATCAACGCAGAGCTCTTCAGGCACAACGACGAGTTCAGCCTGGCCGAGCAGATCTACCTGTCGGTCGGTATCGACTATGGCCGCGTCCTGCTGGTTGGCGACATGGATTTTTTCGGCGATCCCGTAAACACCGCGTCCAAGCTTGGCGAGGATCTCGCGATCAAGGCGGAAACGTTGGTCACGAAGCGGGCACTCGAACGCTCCGCACTCCACATTCCCGAGACCGCGGAGCGCATGGTGGCACGAATATCGGACATCGAGATCAGTTACGTGCGCCTGCCGATGACGGAGATCGACAAGGAGGCGCTGGGATGAACCGTCACGTCAGCGAGGCGCAGGCGTTGCGCAGCGTGCTCGAGGTCACGCGCAAGCTCAGTGCGCCCTTCGACCTGGACACGATGCTGACCGAGGTGGTCGACGCGGCGCGCAAGGTGCTCGACGCCGACCGCGGTACCGTGTTCCTCTACGACGAGAGTTCGCACGAACTCGTGGTCCGGGTCGCCACCAACCTCGGCAGCATCCGTATCCCTGCGGACAAGGGCATCGTGGGCGAGTCGGCGATGTCTCGCAGGCTCATAAACGTCCCCGATTGTTACGCGGATGAGCGCTTCAATCGCGACATCGACAAGGAAACCGGCTACCGCTCCCGCTGCATGCTCACGATTCCGCTGATCGGTTTCGAAGACACGCTGGTCGGCGTGCTGCAGATACTGAACAAGAACGACGGCGTGTTCGACGATCAGGACGAGTTCGTGGCTACCGCGCTGGCCGCGCAGGCGGCGGTCGTGCTGCACCGGGCCAAACTGATCGAGACCATGATTGCGACCGAACGCCTCGACCGGGAGATCACGGTCGCACGCGACGTGCAGATGGGCACGCTGCCCAAGGAAATGCCGAGGATCAATGGCTACGGTTTCGCGGGCGCGTTTTCGCCCACGGACCAGACCGGCGGCGACCTCTACGACTTCGTCCAGCTGCCGGACGAGCGCCTGTTCCTGCTGATGGGCGACGCAACGGGGCACGGCATAGGCCCGGCGCTCAGCGCGACGCAGGTCCGGGCCATGTTGCGCGTCGCGCTGCGCCTCGGCGCGGACCTCGACGAGGTCTTCGTCAACATCAACGACCAGCTCGTCGACGACCTGCCCGAGGACCGCTTCGTGACCGCGTTCTTCGGGCTGCTGGACGCGAACACCCACACGGTGCGATTTCACTCGGCCGGCCAGGGACCGATCATGCACTTCCACGCCGCTCAGAAGCGCTACGACTGGCACGAACCGTCGACGTTCCCGCTGGGCTACATGGCCCAGCAGAATCTCGGCCCAGGTCTGACGATCGAGCTGGAGCCCGGCGACATCCTCGGCCTGATCTCGGACGGCATTTACGAGTACGAGAACGAGGTCGGCCTGCAGTTCGGCCAGAAAGGCGTACGCTCGGTCATCGATACGATGCCGGGCGGCAAGGCCGAGGAGCTGGTGCCGGCCATCATGCACGCGGCGCGGATGCACGGAGGCAGCGCCCCGCAGGCGGACGACATCACGATCGTGCTCGTCAGGCGCAACTTCTAGGGCGATGGCCGGGCAACCCTTCCAGCGCAGTATCGACTCGGTAGCCGAGCTCTACCGTTTCAGTGAAGACATCATGGCTGCGTCCGGTATCGACGAATCCGTGCGATTCCCGGTGCATCTCGCCATGGAGGAGCTGTTCGTCAATCTCGTGCACTACAATCCGGGCGCCCGCCGCGACATCATGGTCGACGTGGAGACAGCCGGCGGCAAAGTGACGGTCACGATTACGGACCAGGACGCCGCCGAGTTCGACGTCACGAGGCAACGGCCCGTGGATACCGGTGCGTCGCTCAGCGAGCGCAAACCCGGGGGGCTGGGACTGCACCTGATTCAACATATGGTCGATACGCTCGAATACGACTATCGGGACGGGCGCAGTAGAATTCGTTTCAGCAAGGAGCCGGAAACAACCGATGTTTGAGATAAATTACGGCGAAAGTGGCGAAGTTATTTGCAGCGGACGCCTTGATGCCGCGCAAAGCGCCAAGGCGGAGGCGTTCCTGGGGCGCCTTGATGCCAGTCATACGCTCGACTTCGAGCGCCTGGAATACATATCCAGCGCCGGGTTGGCTATACTGTTGAAAACACAAAAAAGGCTGTCCGAGAGCGGTGCAGCAATAAAAATAATAAACGTCAACAAGCACATATACGATATTTTCCGTTACTCGGGCTTTAACGCGATCTTTGAGATCGAGACCCTGTAGATTGTCTGCAGGGCAAAGAGGGAGGTCTCCGGCCAACTTTTCTGTCGGCCGCCTGTAGGTATGAGTGAGCCAAACGACACCAAGCTGATGGAGCGGTGCAGTAATGGCGACCGGCAGGCATTCGAGATGCTGCTGGCGAGGTACGAGAAACCGGTCTTCAACGCCGCATACAGGATGCTGAACAGCCCGGACGATGCGCGCGACGTAACCCAGACGGTGTTTCTCAAGGTGTACGAACATCTCGACCAGTACGACCCGAAATACCGCTTTTTCAGCTGGATCTATCGCATAACGCTGAACGAATCCATCAACTGGCTCAAGAAGACGAATCGCCTGGACGCGCTCGAAGGAGATACGGCAGATTCCGCGAGCGGCCCGGAACAAGAGGCAAGTAACCAACAGTTGAGCGAGGGTATGCAGGCAGCATTGATGACCATCAGTCCGGACTACCGAGCCGTGATCGTCCTGAAACACCTGCTTGGTTGCAGTTACCAGGAGATCAGCGAGGTGCTCGAAATTCCGGAGAAAAAGGTCAAGTCGAGGCTCTACACGGCGCGCCAGCTCCTGCAGCAGATGCTCACCGAACGCGGATTACACTGATGACAATCGACCCGAAATATTTCGAGCTGATCCAGGCTGAAATCGATGGCGAGATCGACGATGCCGGCAAGGCCGAACTCGAGAACTTTCTTGCCGAGAGCGAGGAAGGTCGGGCGGTCTACGAGGAGCTGGAGACGCTTTGCCGGTCCCTCGACAGCATGCCGTCGCTGAACCCGCCGTCCCATCTCAGGCACATGTTGCTGAACCAGGCGCCGGTCAAAGCGCCGACACAGCCCTCCCCCAATCTATTGCAACGGCTGTTCTCGGGACCGCTGTTGGGCTACGTGGGCGTGTTCGCGGCCGGCGTCGCCCTGACGCTCGCGCTGCTCGATTCCGGCCAGATTTCGCGGGGCGCGTTCGACGATGTCACAGGGCTCGTCGGCACGCTAGCCGATGCGGGTCGCATCGCGCCGGAGCACGGCACGATCTCCATCGACAAGAGCGAGGTCGCCGGCACCGTGACGCTGCGCAGCACGGGACCGCTGCTGATCGTGGATTTCGACCTGAGCGCCAGGCAGCCGGTCGAGATCGTCGCCGGCTACTCGGACAAGACCATCTGGTTCAACGGCTTCGCACAGCTGGAAAGCACCGGGACCAGCATCGCGGCCGAGACGGGCGCGGTAACGGTGCGAATGGACGGCAAACGGCGATACGCGGTTTACCTGAACAACCCGGGGATGCGTCCCGCCACGATCGACCTTCGATTCATGGCGAACGACGAGGTGATTCACGAGGCACAGCTCAGTTTTTCCGGGACCGAGTAGCTGCATCGAGAATCCGACCAACTTTTCCTGCCCGGGTGAGTACTGGGCATTAGGAGAAACAACAGAAGTGTCCTGACAGAGCGGACACAAGGGGACCGACAATGGCTACGAGCAATAAATCAATTCCCATCGTGATAGGCGTAATCGCCCTGATTGCGGTTGTCTGGTTCGGCAGCAATATGTCGACCGACAAGGAACTTACCGGTACCGTCGCACCGGCGGAACGCTACCGTGCCGAACAAGCGGGCGCCGACGACATCCAGCTGGGCGACCAGGAACTCCAGGCTGTGCTGCAGACCGATGAATTCGCGCGGCTGGTAGCCGACGAGTCCTTCCAGAATGCCATGAGCAATTCGGCATTCCGCGACGCCCTGGCCAACGCCGCGTTCCACGACGCGATGGCCAACGCCGCATTCCGCGACATGATCGCTAGTGCCGAGATGAGTGAATTCCTGAGCAGCGCCGACTGGAGCGAATTCTCCAGCAGCGCCGACTGGAGCGAATTCATGAGCAGTGCCGATGTCAGCGAATTCATGAGCAGCGCCGACGCGAGCGAATTCATGAGCAGCGCCAATTTGAACGAGTTCATGAACAGCGCGAATTTGAACGAGTTCATGAGCAGCGCCGACGTGAGCCAGTTCATCAGCGGCGCAGACATGAGCGAATTCATGAGCAGCAAGTCGTGGAGCAGTGCGCTCGGCAATGCTGCCTTCCGCAACGCGCTCGAAAACGCCGCTTTCCGTGATGCACTCGGCAGCCAGGCATTCCGGAACGCGATGGACAACGCCGCATTCAGCAGTGCCATGTCGCAGCAGGCCTATCTCGAAGCGCTGAGTAGCCCGGCCTTCGTCGATGCGCTCGGCAACCGGGCGTTCGCGGACACATTCGCCAGCGAATCGATGCATCATGCGATGAGCAATGCCGCCTTCCGCAACGCGCTCGGCAACGCCGCTTTCCGCAACGCGATGTCGAATGCTGCCTTCCGCAACGCGCTGGGCAACGCCGCCTTCCGCAACGCGCTGGGCAACGCCGCGTTCCGCAATGCACTCGGCAACGCCGCTTTCCGCAACGCGCTCGGCAACGCCGCCTTCCGCAATGCCCTCGGCAACGCCGCTTTCCGCAACGCGCTCGGCAACGCCGCCTTCCGCAATGCCCTGGGCAACGCCGCGTTCCGTAACGCGCTCGGCAACGCCGCGTTCCGCAATGCACTCGGCAACGCCGCCTTCCGTGACGCAATGGCCAATGCCGCGTTCCGGGATGCCCTGGCAAATTCCGCCTTCCGCAACGCGCTCGCGAACAGCGCCGCGAGGGCCGCACTGAACTGACAGATATGACGGCCAAACAATAATAACGATAAGGAAAACCTGCGCCATTACGCTGGCGGTCCTCATGGCCGCCAGCTTTTCTGTTTGCGCCCAGGGGCTGCGGAGCGTAGAGACCGACAAGCTCAGGCTTCTCTATTTCGACCCGACCGAGACCTACCTGGTCCCCCGCATCATCCAGAGTTTTCACGGGGCCATGGAAGTACACGAGAAAGTCCTCGGCTACGACTCCGATGAGAAGACGACGATGTTGCTGGTCGACTTCGCCGACTACGGCAACGCAGCCGCTACCGCGGTACCCGGCAACATCGTGATGGTGCAGGTGGCGCCGATCATTCCGAACTTCGAGACTTTCGCCCCTGCGGAGCGCATGTACACGCTCATGAACCACGAGATGGTTCACGTCGTCACCACGGACCAGCCTGCTCCGGTCGAGAAACGCTACCGCGGCTTGTTCCGCGGCAAGGTACTGCCGGTGTCCGATCATCCGGAATCGGTGTTCTACCATTACCTCACCGCGCCGCGCGACGCGAGTCCGCGCTGGTACCTGGAGGGCATCGCCGTCTTCATGGAAACGTGGATGGCCGGCGGACTCGGCCGGGCGCAGGGCGCGTATGACGAAATGATGTTCCGCACGATGGTGAGGGACGGAGCGCATTTCTACGATCCGCTCGGCCTGGTCGCAGAAGGCGTCGAAGCGGACTTCCAGGCCGGCGCCAACGCCTACCTGTATGGCGGCCGGTTCATGACCTACGTCGCCTACACCTACTCGCCGGAACAGCTCGTCGAATGGGTGAAGCGTACCGCTGACGGGGAACGCGCCTATGACAGGGAGTTCCTGCGAGTCTTCGGTCTCCCTCTGGACGACGCGTGGCAGAACTGGATCGAGTGGGAACACGGTTTCCAGCGCAAGAACCTCGAGACGGTGCGGCAGTTCCCCATCAGCAAGCACGAAGACCTCGCCGCGGCGGGCCTGGGTTCGATGTCCCGCGCCTATTACGACCCCGATCGCAACAGCCTGATCGCGGGCATGCGCTACCCGGGTGTCGTTGCGCACATCGGGGAGTTCTCGCTGGATGAGCGCAAGGTCCGTCACCTGGAAGACGTCAAGGTGCCGATGCTCTATACCGTCACGTCGGTTGCTTACGACCCGGATTCGAAAACGGTCTTTTACGCTGCCGACAATAAAGCGTACCGCGACCTCATGGCAGTCGACCTCGACACCGGCAAGGCGCGAATGCTGCAGCACGACGCCCGTATCGGTGAGCTGGTTTTCAACGAGTCCGACCGTTCCGTCTGGGGCTTGCGCCACCTCAGCGGTTATGTCTCGCTCGTACGTATTCCCTACCCGTATGACGAATGGGACCTGATCCATACCTTCCCTTACGGGACGATTGTCTACGACATGGATATCTCGCCGACGGGCGAGCTGCTGTCAGCATCCTTCGGCAACGTCGAAGGGCAGCAATCGATCCGGGTTTTTCGCCTGGACGACCTGCAATCGGGCAGTGTCGATGAAGTCACGAGCTTCGATTTCGGGCTTGCGATTCCGGAAGGCTTCGTTTTCTCGCCCGACTCGCGCTACCTGTTCGGCAGCGCCTACTACACCGGTATATCCAACATCTTCCGTTATGAAATCGAATCCGGCGAACTGGAAGCCGTCAGCAACACGGAGACCGGTTTCTTCAGGCCGATTCCGCTCGACAACGAAAACCTGATCGTATTCAACTATACCGGTACCGGATTCGTGCCCGCGAAAATCCGGGCCGAACCCATCGAGGATATAGCCGCCGTCACATTCCTCGGCACGGAGACCGTGAAGAAACACCCGCAGCTCAAAGAGTGGCAGGTCGATTCGGATGACGACACGCCTGCCGAGGCCCGCATCATCGCCCGCGGCGAGTACGTGCCGATGAAGAACATGCGCCTCGAGTCGATCTACCCGATCGTGCTCGGCTACAAGGACTCTGTCTCACTGGCCGTCAAGGCGAATTTCTCGGACCCGGTGCTACTCGATTCGCTTAACCTCGGTCTCGGCTACAGCCTCGACGGCGACCTGCCCTCGGAAGAGCGGCCGAACGTCATGATCGACTACCGCCATTCGGTCATCAGGAACAGCCCGCTGGCCGGTACGTGGCGCTTCGGTGCGCGACTCAACAACGCGGACTTCTACGACCTGTTCGGGCCGACCAAGCAAAGCCGCAAGGGCACGCGCTTCTATGCCGGCTACGGCAAAGCCCTGATTTACGATGAACCGCGGCTACTCGAGTTCTCCGCCGAGCTGAACCACTACGCGAACATCGACGCTTTGCCCCGCTACCAGGACGTGTCCGCCTCCATCGACAAGCTGACGAGTCTCGATGCGCAGCTCGAGTTCTCGCACGTGCGGTCGTCGCTCGGCGCCGTCGATGCCGAAAAAGGCATCAAGTGGGGTTTGGGGGCTCTCGTCAACCACGTCGATGGCGACACGATTCCGAAGATCGGTGGCAACTTCGACTTCGGATTCGCCTTGCCGCTGAAGAACTCGTCGATCTGGATCCGCAATGCGGCGGGCGCTGCATTCGGCGATGCCACCGACGAATTTGCCAACTTCTTCTTCGGCGGCTTCGGCAACAATTACGTGGATCACCAGAAGGTGAAGCGCTACCGGGAGTTCTACGCCATGCCCGGCTTCGAGCTCAACGCGATTCCAGGCCGCAACTTTCATCGCGCCATGCTCGAGTGGAATCTTCCCCCCGTCCGGTTCTCGCGGGCCGGAACGCCGAACTTCTATGCGTCATGGGCGCGGACGTCGATATTCGCCACTTCGCTGATCACCAACTTCGATGACAGTGCGCTGCGCCAGGAAGCCGCCAACGTCGGCGCCCAGGTCGATATCAAATTCAAGCTCAAGTCGCGATACGACCTGACGCTGTCTTTCGGGTACGCGACGGGATTTCTCGATGGCTCACAGGCCGATGAAGAGTTCATGGTGTCCCTGAAAATACTCTGACAGACTCGGCTTGATGATCGACTATCCCGTATC
Source organism: Woeseiaceae bacterium (assembly GCA_041601995.1). Taxonomy (GTDB): domain Bacteria; phylum Pseudomonadota; class Gammaproteobacteria; order Steroidobacterales; family Woeseiaceae; genus UBA1847. The sequence goes on from JBFIHC010000087.1 coordinate 8,925, forward strand.
GCATGCCCTGTTGGGATTATTGCCCGTCTGCTGCTTCCTGGCCGCGCTCGTCTACCTCGACAGCTACAAGCTCGTACCGTTGAAATGGGTCGTGGCCACGATCGTCCTGGGCTGCGCCACGGGTATCGCGAGTTACCCGCTCAACTCGCTGTTGCTGCAGTGGAGCGATCTCGGCTTTACTGCCTATACGCGCTACGTCGCCCCCGTTTTCGAGGAAGCACTCAAGGCCCTCGTGGTGTGGGCGCTCATGCGGCACAACCGTATCGGCTTTCTCGTGGATGCAGCCATCTTCGGCTTCGCCGTTGGCGCCGGTTTCGCGATATTCGAGAACCTGTATTACCTGACGATCCTGCCGGACCTGAAGCTCGGCACCTGGATCGTCCGGGGCTTCGGTACGGCTATCATGCACGGCGGTGCGACCGCGATGTTCGCCGTTATCGCTCACACGATGCTCGAGCAATACCCCACTCGACGATGGGCTGCTTTGCTACCCGGCCTGCTGATTGCGGCAATCACGCATTCGGTGTTCAATCATTTCTTCTTCGCCCCCATCGTCAATACCGCACTCGTCCTCGGCATCCTGCCGCTGCTGTTCACGGTCGTCTTCGACCGCAGCGACAGGGCATTGTCGGACTGGCTCGGCGCCGGTTTCGACGCCGACACGGAGCTTCTGGAACTCATCAATTCCGGGGAACTGTCGGCGTCAAAGGTCGGCCTGTACCTGCAATCACTCAGGGAAAAATTCGAAGGCCCGATCGTTGCCGATCTGCTCTGCTACCTGCGCCTGCACACGGAGCTGTCGATCCGCGCCAAGGGACTGCTGATGATGCGCGAGTCGGGCTTCATGAACAAAACCGGCGAGCAAACACGAGCGAAGCTGGAGGAGCTCGAGTACCTCGAAAAGAGCATCGGCGCCACGGGCAAGCTGGCGATCAAACCCTTTCTGCGAATGAGCCGGAAAGACCTCTGGCAGTTCTACATGCTCTCCGGCTAAGACCATGGTGACAGCGTCCGCGGCTGATTGCGGCGGGAAACAGGGATCGAGAACCTTTTTTCAAAGACTTACAGGCGACGGGGGCCGATCGCGGCAAGTACCTATTCTCAAGCTCCGGCCCCCATCCTATGTTGGAATTGTGGGGGAAGTGCCCGCCAGGAGCGGACGTGACCGAATCGAGCGTAAATCGCCGCCTGGTCGAGATCGACACCAGCGAGCCCGTCTGGGAGCGGTTTTTCACGGTTGCGCCACTCGTGCTCATCGGCACTGTCGACGAGGACGGCTCGCTCGACATGGCGCCGAAGCACATGGTGACGCCAATGGGCTGGCAGAACTATTTCGGCTTCGTCTGCACGCCCAGCCATGCAACCTGCGCGAACATCGAACGCACAGGTGAATTCACCGTCAGCTATCCGAAACCGTCGCAAGTACTCTACTCCAGCCTCGCCGCTTCGCCGCGCATCGACGGCGGCAAACCGATACTCGACTTCTTCGACACGTTCGCCGCCGGCAACATCAATGGTGCGTTCATCAAGGACGCCTACCTCTACTTCGAATGCCGGCATTTCAAGACGATTGGGGGATTCGGCGAAAACTGCCTCATTACAGGCGAGATCATCGCCGCGCGCGCAGAGGCGTCATTCATCCGCGCATCCGAACACGACAGCCAGGATCTGCTTCACGATTCGCCGTTGTTGGCGTACCTGGCGCCGGGACGTTTTACGGCCATCGACAGGTCCAACGCGTTTCCGTTTCCTGCAGAAATGAAAAAGTGATGGCGGCATGGCGGGTCCCGTTGTCGACCAGGTAAGAGATTTCATCAGTGGCCAGAAAGACGCGCTTGTAAGCCTGCTGCAGGGTCTCGTGGAGGCGGAGTCGCCGTCCGCACATCCGGAGTGTCACGACAGCGTGCGGCGAATCCTGTCCGGCGCGTTGATGGATGTGGGGTACCGGGTAAGGGAACCGGGGATCCCCGGCGGCGTCCGCCACATCTTCGCCCTGCCCGCGAAGCGTCGCCGCGATCGCGGCAGCCAGCTACTGGTAGGCCACCTCGATACCGTCTGGCCGGTCGGCACGATCGACAGGCGGCCGTTCACGGTCAACGGCAATACCGTGAAGGGGCCCGGCGTATTCGACATGAAGGGTGGCTTGGCGCAGGCCGTCCTCGCGTTGCGTGCGATCCGTCAATTGCACCTCGATCCGCCGCTGACGCCGGTGGTGCTCGTCAATGCGGACGAGGAAATCGGCAGCCGGACGTCGTCGTCGTATGTCCGCATGCTTGCCCGGCGCGCCGAACGGGCTTTCGTTCTCGAACCGTCGCTGGGCGTGAACGGCGACCTGAAGACGGAGCGTAAAGGCATCGGCCGATTCACGGTCACCGTTTTCGGCAAGGCCGCGCATGCGGGCCTCGACCCGGAAGGCGGTGCGAGCGCGATCCTCGAACTGTCGCACGTCATCCAGGCGCTGTTTGCCCTCAACGACCCTGACAAGGGCATAACGGTCAACGTAGGAACGGTGGACGGCGGTATCCAGCCCAACGTCATCGCCCCGCACAGCACGGCGGTCGTCGACGTCCGGGTGCCAACCATCGAGTCCGGCAGGACCATCGAGAGAGCAATCCACGGCATCAAGCCGACCACGCCCGGGGTGCGACTGCATATCGAGGGACGCATCGGCCGGCCATCGATGGAAGCGACGCCACGCAACATCGCGTTGTGGAAACAGGCGAGAGCGCTCGGCGCCGAACTCGGTCTCGATTTGCGCCCCGCGCGTGCCGGCGGCGGATCCGACGGCAATACGACGAGCCAGTATACGGCCACGATCGACGGCCTCGGGCCGGTAGGTGACGGCGCTCATGCCGAACACGAGCACCTGTACATCGACAAGACCCTCGAACGGGCGGCCTTGCTCGTATTGCTGCTGCTCTCCCCGCCTGTACCGCCGACGGAGCCGGCGCGATGAGTAAACGGGTCCTGGGTTCGCTCGCGAGAATCGCGGACTTCGATGCCGCGCCGTTCGAAGTGGCGATGATCCCGCGGAGCGACTGGGAAACCGGCGATTACGTCGAGGGCCTGGTGACCGGGGAGCCGACCAGCCTGTATAACGTCGAATCCGTTACCGGCGATATGGTGGCGGTCGCGCCGGGCGATCGGGTCATCGGGGCGTTCGGGCACCGGGCCGCCACGCTGGAAGGCGTCGGCAGCTGGATGGAAATCGACGGCGGCGAGATGAACGCCATGACCAGCGCCGGGTTGTTCGGCCGTTTCACCTCGGTATCGAGGCTGCTGCCGCGACCGGTCAGCCTCCGATACAGGGGCCATCTGCTGCGCGCCGGCAGCAAGGTGTGCATGCGCAACTTTGCCGTCGGCGCAGCGCCCCGCGAACTGGACGTTGCCAGCATACTGATGGTCGGCACCTCGATGTCCGCGGGTAAGACGATGGTCGGCAAGTTCGCCTGCCAGATCCTGTCCGACCTCGGGTACCGCGTCATCGGAACCAAGCTGACCGGCGCCGGACGCTATCGCGACATTCTCAGTTTCCGCGACCACGGTGCTGCTGAAATCTACGATTTCGTCGATGCCGGCCTGCCGTCGACCGTCGTGCCGGAACAGGAATTCCGGCTCGCGATCCGGCCCTTGCTGAGCCACATTGCGCGCCGCGATGCGGACTTCATGGTCGTCGAGGCCGGGGCTTCGCCACTCGAACCCTACAACGGCGCGGCAGCCATCGAGGAGCTCGGTGCCAACTTACGCTGCTGCATTTTATGCGCTAGCGACCCCTACGCTGTCGTTGGCCTGCAGAAAGCCTTCGGGCTCAAGCCGGAC
>JBFIHC010000088.1:0-12548 GCA_041601995.1 Woeseiaceae bacterium
CCGCCGTTTCGGTCGAGCAGCAGGGCGTGCAGCAACCCCTCTGGTGCCTTCGAAGCCATTATTCTCGACCTGCTCTTCTCGACATCCGCACGTCCTCCGGCAGCGCGCTCAGAAACCACGTATGCGCATGATAGCGTACGCAGCATAGGCAGCCAGTAACATCAGGCCGCTGGTCCTGCCCAGCCGCGCGCGCCCGATGAGAAATATGGGGATGAGCGCGGCGGCAAAGAGCCACGATACGGCCAGGTCCTGAACGCCTCCCTCCGGGATCGTAACGGTGCCCGCGAGCGCGCTTGCCGGCAGGACGATCAGGGAGTTGAAGACATTCGAGCCGAGGATATTGCCGAGCGCCAGGTCCGATTCCTTGCGCCAGGCGGCAATCACGGACGTAATCAACTCTGGCAAGCTGGTGCCGATCGCGACGACGTACAAGCCGACCAACGTCGTCGACACGCCGGCTGCGGCTGCGAACGCGACGCCATAGCGAACGGTCATCTCACCGCCAACGAACAGCAGGACGAAACCGGCGGCGACAAAAGCCCAGTGGTACCGGCTCACCGCTTCGGTGACGACGAGAGGGCTTTGCTCGATCTCTGTGAGCAATGCGTCGTTCGCTTTGGAGCGCAGGACGTCCTGCACTGTTATGTAGATGAACAGAGTGAACAGCAACAGGAGCACGACGGCATCCGAGACGCCGATGCGCGCGGTGCCGCCCTCGAGAACAGTGTCCAGCGCCATGACCGTCATGATCGTCGTGATGAGCAGCAGCAGCGGCACTTCGCGCCGAATGACAGAGCCTTCGATCTCGATGCTCTGCAGCATCGCCGCGGCACCGAGGACGAGCGCGAGGTTGCTGATATTCGAGCCGATCACGTTGCCGAACGCGAGTGCTGATTCGCCGCGCAGCCCGCCGATAATGTTGACGACGAGTTCCGGCGCACTGGTGCCGAATCCCACGATCGTGAGGCCCACGATCATCGGGGAGACGCCAAAACGTGCGGCAAGCTGGGAGGCCCCCGTTACCAGCAGTCCACCGCCGACGATGAGCAGCATGAGACCGACAACGATACCGAGAAATGACGCCATGAGATGACCCTTGAAGCCGCTGGTCTGCGAATTGATTGCCTGTATAGTAAGGCACGACCAGCACCAGGCAGAAATGGCATCGATGAAATCGGCGCGGCGCAAGAAGTCACCGGTAACGAGCTTGCTGATCGGCGACATCGGCGGCACGAACGCGCGATTCGCGCTCGCCGACACCGGTGGCCCCGGGTTCTCGAATGCGCTCACACTGCAATGCAACGACTTCGAGTCCGCCGATGCCGCGATCAAGCACTACCTGAAATCCGTGAAAGCCGGGACGCCGAGCGTCATTTGTCTCGCGGCCGCCGGCCCGATCATCGACAAGCGCGTGCGGTTCACCAACAATCACTGGGAAATTGCGGCCGACGAACTTGCGGCCGAGTTCTCGATCGACGCGGTGCAGCTGCTGAACGACTTCGAGGCAATTGCCTACTCGGTACCGTTCCTTGGCAAGGACGACTGCATGCCGATCGGCCTGCCCGAACCCAAACCGCTCGATGCGGACGACTACATGGTCGGCATCATCGGGCCGGGCACAGGCCTCGGCGCGGTCGGCCTGCGCAAGCACGGCGACCTCTACCTGCCGATCGCGGGCGAGGCGAGCCACGGCGGCTTCGCCCCGGAGACCCAGGTACAGATCGATATTCTCAAGGCGCTGCGCGAACGATTCGACCGGGTATCCAGCGAACGGCTGGTGTCGGGCCCGGGGCTCGAAAACATCTACTGGGCGCTGGTGCGCATCCACGGCGAGAAACGCGCGCACCTCGCGCCGGCCGACATCTTCAAGGCGGCCATCGACAATTCCGACACGCTGGCCGCGGAGGCCGTGCAAATGTTCTTCGAGGTGTTCGGCCAGGTTGCGGGCGATCTCGCGCTGACGCTGGGGGCCGAAGACGGGATTTTCATCGCGGGCGGCATATCGAAGCGTTACCCGGATCTGTTGAAGAACAGCCGCTTTCGTTACGGCTTCGAGAACAAGGGCCGGCATCGCTCGTACGTGGAACGCATCCCGACCCAGCTCATCCTGCACGATCAGCCGGGCCTGCTCGGTGCGGCTTACTGTGCACTGAAACTTCACCAGGGCTGAGCGGGCCCGCGCTCAGATAACCGGATCGTGCTCCATCGCGGCGCTCGATTTCGGGCGCGGCGTTGCCGTCACGCCCTCGGTGTGGCGCGGAAAGGCGCTGGCGTCGATGGTGTCCTCGTAACCGTGCCAGGTCGCGTAACCGATCACGGGGATCAACACGATCAGCCCCACGAACGCCGTCACCACGCCCACGGCCAGCGCAAGGACGATGATCGCGAGCCAGACGAGCATCGCGCCCTTGTTGCGGAGCACGGCATTCACCGAGGTGACGATCGCCGTGATGCTGTCGACGTCGCGATGCATGATCATCGGCAGCGAAAAAGCGCTGGCCGAAAACGTAACCGCGGTGAAGATTGCGCCCACGCCGCTACCGAAGGCGAGGAAGCTGACCAGTTCCGCCGTGGTCGGGTCGCCGTCCGTCGGGTACATCACCGCAGTGACGATGACCGCCGCCCGGGACCAGACGAGGAAGATGACGAGCAGCGCCAGCGCGAACACGGCCTCGTTGCCGATGTGGCGCCTGAACGCGGCGCGCAGGCTACGCGAAAGCACCGGCTCCTGGCCGCGTTCCAGCTGCGCGCTGATGGTGTAGAGACCGACGCAGACCAGCGGCGCCAGGAACACGAAACCGCCGAGCATACCGAACATAATCCACTGGCTGCCCCTAAACCACGCGACCAGCGACACGGCGCCGATCAGGACGGCGACGGCCAGCCCGTAAACGAGGCTCTGTTGCGGCGCCTGGGTGAGGTCGGCCACGCCCAGGCGGATCCAGCGCAACGGGGCCCAGAACGAGAGCTTTCGGCACGGCGCGACGAAGGGCAGCTCGTCCCTCTCGGTAGCGGTGTTGCGACGCCTGGTCACGGCCGTATCCCCTGTTCCAGCCTGTTTCGATCATCGGCTATTTGCGATGGGCAGGCAACGACACGGGTATAGGCGTTTTCCGCTGTTTTCTGGTATTGTGCGGCGCACAATAAAACTGTTGCAGCGCACCATACGGCCGCTGCGGCGATGCCCGCAAAAAATTGCACAGGAGAACTCGATGGACCTCGCAGGGAAGACAATCGTGATCACGGGAGGGGCCCGCGGCCTCGGTGCAGCCATGGCGAAACGGCTGGCCGCCGCCGGATGCCAGCTGGCGCTCGTCGATCTGGACGAGGCGGCGCTGGAGTCGATGGCAGAGGAGTGCGGCGCGGCGGGTTCACCGAAAGTGCGGGGTTATATCGCCAACGTGGCGAAAGAAGCGGAGGTCGAGGCGCTGTTCGACGACATCGCCGGCGATTTCGGCGCAATCCACGGGCTTGTGAATAACGCGGGCATCATCCGCGACGCACTGATGCTCAAATACAAGGACGGCAAGCAGGTCTCGAAAATGACACTGGACCAGTGGCAGGCGGTGATCGACGTGAACCTGACCGCCGTGTTCCTGTGCGGGCGCGAGGCGGCGGCGAAGATGATCGAGTCGGGCGAGAAAGGCTGCATCATCAATATCTCCTCGATCTCGCGCTCGGGCAACATGGGCCAGGCGAATTACTCGGCGGCCAAGGCCGGCGTGCAGGCGATGTCCGTCGTGTGGGCCAAGGAGTTCGCACGTTACGGTATCCGCTCGGCATCGATCGCGCCGGGTTTCGTCAGCACGGACCTCGTGATGTCGATGAAACCCGAGGCGCTGGAGAAGATGACCAAGCCGATCCCTGCCAAACGCCTGGGTGAGCCGGACGAGATCGCGCACACGGTGCAGTTCATCCTCGAAAACGACTACGTGAACGGCCGCTGCATCGAGGTCGACGGGGCGCTGCGGCTGTAGAAGCGCTTCCCGAAGCGCGACCGGGGCAGGCCGAACAGCGATTTAGGAGCGTTTCTCGAAGCGCAGTCTACAGCGGGCCGCGGACCGCTCCTCCAGCGGTGGTGTTTGCATGTAGCATAGTCGGTCAGCCCATTAATAAAGTGACCGACCCGCCATGCAGTACAAAGCCGTCAAACTCGTCAAACGCCCGAGCCTGGCCATCACGCCGGACGTTTTCGAGGTGGTAACCCTCGAGACCCCGGAGCTGGAGCCCGGCCAGCTACTCCTCAAGCAGACACACATGTCGCTGGACCCGGCCATGCGCGGCTGGATGAGCGAGGATCGCGGCAGCTACATCCCGCCGGTCGAGCTCGGCGAGATCATGCGCTCGAGCGGCGTCGCCGAGGTCGTCGAGTCCAGGCATGACGGGTTCGCCGCTGGCGATCGCGTGGTCGGCATGATCGGCTGGACCGAGTATGCCGTCAGCGACGGCGAGGGGCTGAACAAGCTGCCGCCGGGTATCTCCGCTGAAGCCGTGCTCTGCGTGCTGTCACTGCCTGGCCTCACGGCCTGGCAGGGGCTGATGGAAATCGGTAAACCGAAGGCGGGCGAGACGCTGGTCGTATCGGGCGCCGCTGGCTCCGTGGGTTCCATGGTCGGCCAGCTGGGCAAAGCCGAAGGTCTCGCTGTCGTCGGTACCGCGGGGACCGATGAGAAGTGCCGCTGGCTCGAACAGGAGCTCGGCTTCGATGCGGCGATCAACTACAAATCCGACGATCTCGAAAAGCAGTTGAAGGCTGCGACGCCCAACGGTGTCGACCTGTATTTCGAGAATACCGGCGGGGCCGTGCAGCACATCGTCTTCGATCGCATGAACGCGCACGGCCGCATCATCGTCTGCGGCATGATCGCCGACTACAACACGGCGACGCCGTCGCCGGGTCCCAACTGGCTCAATATCATCCGCAAGCGCCTGACGATCACGGGCTTCACGATGCCGGACCACTGGGACCGGGTGCCGGCGATGATGCAGCACCTCGCGGAGTACCTCGGCGCCGGCAAGCTCAAGTACCGGGCGCACACGCTGCATGGCCTGGAGAGCGCGATCGAGGGCATCAACCTGCTGTTCACGGGCGGCAACACCGGCAAGTTGATGGTCGAACTGTAGGAGCGCTTCTCGAAGCGCGACCGGCTCAGTCCGGATCCGGCACCAGTTCTTCGTAGAGGGCGATGGTCTTCCTGACCGTGTCCTCGTTGCGGAATTGCGTGCCGATGCGTTCGCGGGCGGCTTCGCCCATGCGCCGCCGCAGATCGGGGTCGCGATAGAGCTTCTCGAAGGCTTCGGCCAGCGACCGCGCATCCTTGATGGGCACGACGAAACCGCACTCGCCATCCACGACGAGTTCGGGGCTGCCACCGCAGTCGGTGACCACCGGCGCAACGCGGTAGGCCATCGCCTCGATGATTGCGCGGGCGAGGCCCTCGCGTTTCGTCGACGGTAGCGAGAATACGTCGCAGGCAGCCGTCACCGCCGGCGCGTCGCTGCGGTGTCCGATGCGGTGAATGCGCTCGGCGACGCCGCTGGCTTCGATCTTCCTCGTCAGCTTGCGGTCGTCCATGCGGCCGATCAGCAGCAGGTGTGCGGGGATATCCGTCGGCAACATGGCCAGCGCGTCGACAAGGTACTCCACGCCCTTGCGGGGGCGGTAGGCCGCCGTGCAGCCGATGACGAACGCGTCATCGGGTATTCCGAACTGCGCGAGGTCGGCCGGCGGGTCCGCGTACCACTCGAGCCTGTGGCCTTTGTAGATCGTCACCGGGCGTTCCGGCGGCATGCGCAGGAACGCCGGCTGCATGTGCAGGAACCACTGGCGGATGGCTTCGCACACGCAGATGATCCGGTCGATGCGCGGATTGAGATAGCGCATCCACGACATTGGATCGAGAACGCTCAGGTTGCCGACGATGCCCCGGTAACAGACGACCTTCACCGGCAGTCCCTTGCAGGCACGCAGGCCGTTGGTCACGGCCTTGCTGTTGAAGGTATGCAGGATCTGGTAATCGCCACGAATCAGTTCGTTCCGCAGCGTCGCGATATCGGCCCGGTTGAAGTCGTGCTTCAGCTGCAGCGGAATCGTCGGCACGCCCGCATCGGCGAGCAAACGGAGATTCGGATGGTCGGGCGGGATGGTCACCGTGATGCCGATGCCTGCGCGATGCATGCCGATGAAGGTCTCGATGGTCGGCCGGTCGCCGCCTTCGGTGATACACAGTGAACGGATTGCCACGGCAGGTCAGGTCCAGGTACTCGCTGGCGCCGAGCATATCACGCTGCCATTACACGACGAATCAGCTCGCGTAGAATCGGTCGCTCACGCAGCAGGGGAGATACCGTGAGGAAATTGCCCGAAGACGCCGGTACGCAGACGCTGGCCGTGCATGCCGGCGAGGCGCCGGACGAAGTCAGCGGCGCATCGTCGCCCAGTATCGTCATGTCGACGACTTTCACGACGAAGGACGCCGAAGCCTTCTCCATAAAGGACTTCGATGAAAGCGACATGCCTTACATTTATACGCGCTGGGGCAACCCGACGACCAACCAGCTGCAGGACAAGTTGCGCGTGCTCGAGGGCGCCGAGTCCTGCCTCGCATTCGCGTCGGGCATGGCCGCGACATCCGCCTTGCTGCTTGGATACCTGTCGCCCGGCGATCACCTGATCGTGAGCGACGTGCAGTACGCAGGCAGCGCCGAGCTCGTGCGCCACACGTTGCCGCGTTTTGGTATCAAAGTAACGCCGGTCGACACCAGCGACGTCAGCCACGTCGAAGCGGCCATCCGTGACAACACGAGGCTCATCTTCATCGAGACGCCCATCAACCCGATCGTCCGCCTTACGGACATCGAGGCAATTGCAGCGATCAGCAAGGCGCACGGCGTTCGTCTTGCGGTTGACTCGACGTTTGCGTCGCCGGTTGTCACGCGCCCCATCGAACTCGGCGCGGATTTCGTCGTGCATTCACTGACGAAGTACATCGGCGGCCACGGCGATGCGCTCGGCGGAGCATTGCTCGGTCCCGGCGACGTGATGATGGAGCTGAACGAGGAAGCGCTCGTGCACTACGGCGGAGTGATCAGTCCTTTCAATGCGTGGCTGATCATGCGCGGCATCGCGACGCTGCCGATCCGCATGCAGGCACATTCCGCGAACGCGATGCAGGTAGCTGAGTTCCTCGAGGCGCATCCGGCCGTCAAACGCGTGAATTACCCCGGGCTGCGGTCCCATCCACAGCACGACATCGCGCTTCGCCAGATGACCGGTTTCTCCGGGATGTTGTCCTTCCAGGTCGAGAACGGCCCGGCGGTGGCGAGAAGAATGATCGATGAGCTGCGGGTCATCCACTACGCGGTGAGCCTCGGCCACCATCGCAGCCTCGTCTACTGGATAGGCACCGACCAGATCATGGAATCCAGCTACCGGCTCGAGGGAGAGCAGCTGCGGGCCTTCCGCGAGTATGCTGGTGACGGCGTGATGCGGCTGTCGGTCGGACTCGAGGACGCGGACGACCTGTGCCGGGACCTCGACCTGGTTCTTTCCTAGTGACGACGAGCGACCGATCGCGGGCCCAGGCCCGCTCCTGCAGGGCCCGTCGAAGCTTTCGGGGCGCTTCTCGAAGCGCGACGACCACTACGTATAAAACCTGCTTGTTCGTCGATTCGGCCGGTGCCATCCTCGTTTCACTATTAAAAGGAGAAGGTCGATGCGAGTGATCCTGGTACCGGTTGCTGATCGTCCCGAATGCGCGCGCGCCCTGGATACGGCGTTCGAGTTGGGCAAGAAGCTCAATGCAAGCGTTAGCGGCTGCCACATCCGGCCGCACAAGGAATCCGACCTTACCCTGTCATCCGATTTCGCGGCTGCTGCGTGGCGCAAGAAGAGCACGCTGAAAGCGCCGGCGGCGGCGGAGACCCTGTACCGGAACATCGCCGAGCAACACGGTTACGAGATCATCCGCCATGCCAGGACCGCGCCGGGCGCCATGTGGGCGGAGCGCGTCGGTTCGCCCTACAAGGTCATGGCAATCGTCGGGCCGATGGCCGATCTCATCGTGGTGTCCCGACCAAGGCGCCCGGATGGAGTAGCGGGCATGTTCGTCGACACGGCCCTCATGCGCGGTTCATGCCCTGTGCTGTTGTTGCCACAGACGGGCCGTCGCAAGATCGGTGAGCACGTTTGCATTGCCTGGGACCAGGGCCCGCGCGTGGCGCACACGGTGAAGGCTTCGCTGCCGCTCCTCAAGCAAGCTGCCGCGATCACGATCGTGACCTGCGGGCCGGAAGACCGGGCGGGGCCGAAGGCTGCGCAGCTCAAAGCCTACCTGAAGCACTGGGGCATCAAGGCGCAACAAGTCAGGACGCGCGGACGACACATCGAATCGGAACTCCTGGATGCCTGCAAAAACGCGAAAGCGGACCTGATCGTCTCCGGCGCCTACAGCCGTCAGCGCTGGTACCAAAAGGTGCTGGGTGGAACGACCGAATTCCTGATTCACGAGGCGCAACTGCCGGTGTTGATGCAACACGGCTGAGGACCGCAGCAGCCGTCCCGGCGTTCCAATTTGACAATAATCCCCGGATTACCGGCTGCTTGTGTCAACCTGTGGAGGCCCGCCGCGTTGTTAGTCGTGACATCGCGCAATTCATGCTGTTACCAGGGAGAGGATCATGGACATAAGGATGAGTATCGTTATCGCGACCGGGCTGTTGCTTTCCGCCGGTAGTGCCTTGGCTGACGCCGGCGACCGGGTGGAAAACCGTCTCGACCGCAAAGGCGACCGGATAGAGCAACGCCTCGACAACCGCGGCGACAGGATCGATCGCAATCTCGACCGCAAGGCTCGTCGCGCGGATGCGGCCGGCCGGGATCGTTTGTCGGAACGCCTGGATCGCAAAGGCGACCGCATCGATCGGCGACTGGACCGGCGAGGCGCCAAGATCGATCGGCGTCTTGATCGTCGTGGCCGGCAGATTGATCGCAGGATGGACCGCCGCCGGTAACCGAAAAAAGGGGCTGCGGCCCCTTTTTTCTTCTCGCGCCGAACGGGTGCAACGGATTCCGCTAGTCTGCGGGTCGTCCGTCAGGCCCATCCGATTACTGCAGTCAATAGTGGTGAGTTCAACCCGAGACCGGACAATCGAACGGCTGCTTCATCCTCGATAGCGGCCGCGCGGCAACAAAACACGCGCACTGGTCCACTTGCTTTGAGAACTCCGTCTCAGATACTCGCCTCCCGGCGCTACGTAAATGTCGATAAAAACGCGAAATCCAGGCGCAAATCGCGAAATTCCGCTGGTCGCGGTGACGAAATACGGCTATCTGGTAGCCAGCGACGTAACGAATGCCGGATGGGAGGCTGGCATTCGATCATATGCAATCAATCCGAGCCTTCAAGAACTTGTTGTCACCGAAACAGAAGCCCATGGGCTCGAGCCGGAGCTTCGCGCTCGTGCTGTTCAATATAAATGCAGGTTCATTTTTCACTAGCCAACTCCCAGAGGCACCCATGAATCAAGACTGGCGCGGTTTGCGATGACCGCTGCTGGCTGAAAGCCGTCATTGGCCTGGATTGAGCTAGAATGACGGCTTCTGACCCGAAGCCGCCATGGATAATAGTCTGCAGCACGATTCATCGATTCAACTGATGCGGTTCGAGAGCGCCGTCAAGCATGATCCGTTCGTCGACCGCTGGTTCAAGATGCAGTCCGGAAATCTCGGCGGCATTGCAAAGCCGTGGTTCGACCTGATGCGCGGTCTTGGTGAGGATGTCTGTGAGCTATTGCACGACGGTCATCCCACGGCCTGTGTCGGCGATGCCGCTTTTGGCTACGTCAATGCGTTCACCGCTCATGTCAATGTTGGTTTCTTCCTCGGCGCATGGCTCGATGATCCGGCAAGACTTCTCGAGGGCACGGGCAAACGCATGCGCCATGTGAAGATAAGGCCGGGCCAACAGCCCGATTCCGCCGCACTCACCGCACTCGTCGAAACCGCGTACAGCGATATGCAGGCAAGGTTGCGCGCGGGTGCACTCTAGGTGCTGCCCCGCACACACGACGGCATAGCGATCCGACCATACGGCCGCTCCTGGCCGTTGGCCGACATTCAAAATCGGTTTTTCTGCACATTGAACGTCCGATTTGAGTAATAGCTGACATTCCGCCAGGACCAACCCCGCTTTACGCCCGGGAGCGTCTATTCAGCTACACTTAACCCCAACCACTGCTTATGAACCGAAGTGGACGTAGAAGTCATCTTCAATAGTCGGAACGAACCGCGATGAATAAGAATCTCTTGCTGCCAGTAATTTTGTTGATCGGCGCATCCCCTGAAGGTCTCGCCTCTGGTGATTCGCATGCCCCCTCTCATGGCATTGAATATCCTGACGGATGGAAAGAATGGGCAACGATTGCCGTATCACACCGAACCGATAATGGTACGTTGCGAGTAATCTTGGGGAATGAAGTCGCGGTCGCGGCGGCGAGGTCAGGCAACACCAACCCGTGGCCAGACGGGGCGATTGTCGGCAAGGTTGTGTGGAAAGACGCCGAGTTAGAGAACTGGCAGGCGGCTACGGTCCCCGGGGAGTTTGTGCACGCGGAGTTCATGTTTAAGGATTCGGCGAAGTATGCGGAATCCTATGGCTGGGGATGGGCCAGGTGGATCGGGTCGGATCAGAAACCTTTTGACGGAGGAATGCAGGTGTGCGTCTCTTGTCATACACCGGTAAAAAATCGAGATTGGGTCTTTACTGATCCGGCCCGGTTTCCCGAATAACCGCAGTTCGTACGACCGTTTCTGGCCGTTAGCTGCCGTTCGGCCAAGACGAACCTCAATGACCGCTAATGCCCCGAAGCGGACCAGATGCAAATATTTCCAGCGTCGAGCCCATTGCGCGTTCCCAAAAATATTTAAGACGCCAGCCGGTCATTACCGGTGTAACGTGTTGATAACGGCTCTCAAAATGATCGTCTGAGTATTTCATTCGACTTTTGAGCTACACACCCGCATTGTCGATTCGAGATAATCGATATCTCTCGCACTTCTTACGAATAATGTTTGGCGACGTTGGTACCGTCGAGATGTCAGAAAGATCTCTCGAAGAGCCGATGGTTGGTGAGCTGCTTGACATGCTGCTGTTTTCTTAACTTGTCACGGAATGTGAGGTGATCATTTCTTGGCGAACAATTCAGCAGACAAAATTTGCTGTTACGTAAGCCTCAACAAGGAGAAAGAGAATGAAAATGCTCGAAATATCTGTTTTCCTGATTTTGACGGTGTGCTTACTGCCATTATTGGCTTCGGCCGACGGCGGTCGTGAGTGCGTGGTGGACCCTGACACCGGAATGTTTGTTCCGCCGAATGGATCGGGAGCATGCTTTACTGACTTCGGATTCAATTTATTTGTTTTTGAAGAGTCTGATAGGGAATTTGTCATAGCTCAGAACGGGCCTGATGAAAACCAGTTTGGACGAGGAAACCCAAACGGAAGAGGCTTCTTTCACACCTCCGGGAAAGATATTTTCGTGGCTTATTGTTCCACCGCTACTTGGGATTCCGGTGAATGCAACTTCGGCAGCCTTGAGCCTTTTGTCGGGACCGGCGAGGTCAAAGTTAACTCTAACCTGGACGGCTTCTTCTTCACTTGCCCATTAACAGCTCGTGTCAAAGCAACCGGGACTGATGGTTTTGGAAATAAAGTAGATATCGTAGCTGCGTTAACGCTTGTCCCGGATGGCGATTCTGGATGCAAAGCCACCGTCGAAAAGATTGACGCAACCCCGGTCGTCGATTAGATACACATCGTATGGATAATGAGGGGGCGGCCTCTTACGCCGCCCCTGTATGGTTGGCGTGTCCTCCCTGTCTACACTGAGACGCTGTAAATCGACAAATGCTCTGGATCACAAAGTCCAGCAATTGTAGCTGTTCTGAGTGGCGCGGATACCAGGCCTCCCGTGTCCGCTTCTGGCCGTTAGCTGCCATTAAACTACGGGCGCGTCCGCACTTCCGAACGCCCGGTATTGGTGAGAGTGGATGCCCAGCCTGGGCAAACGTCCGCTAAACGCCGTAAGCCCGCCATTGGGCTAGAATTGATCTTAATGACTGCTATTGACCCAAAGACGACAGTTAGGGAGTGCCTGCCATGATGGACGTAATTCTCAAGCGATTCGATAATCCTGACGAGACGAGGGTATTCGAGAAGGGGAAATTCGAGATTGTTGAGCTCGGAGGAATGACGATTGGAAGGGCGACGTATCAACCAGGCTGGAAGTGGTCGGTTGACGTTGGCAAAGAGATAGGCGAAGCATATTGCACGGTAGAGCACGTTGGTATGGTGGTTTCCGGATGTGCAACAGCCGCCTTTTCAGATGGTCGCGTCACTGAAATGAAGGTGGGCGACGTGTTTTATGTCCCGCCCGACCCTCACGATAGCTGGGTGGTTGGCGACCAGCCCTACATTTCGTTGCACTTCTTGGGGGCCACTCACTACGCAAAGTAGGCGATGCGAGTCGCCGATGCAGTGCCGAATCGA
>JBFIHC010000089.1:0-12405 GCA_041601995.1 Woeseiaceae bacterium
CAGGTGCACGATCGCCTTGCCCTGCGACGATCCGCCGCGCGAGTTCGTCGGCGACGACGTTGGTGGGTCGCGCGCTGCTCTCGGCATCGGCAAAGATCAGCTCGAGCCGCCGGGGAATGCGGCAGACTTCGCTGCGGACCTGGTCCGCCGTGCTGTCGCCGAGGTACTCGCGGGCGACGCTGATGACGCCGCCGGCATTGATGACGTAGTCGGGCGCGTAGAGGATGCCGCGGCCGGTCAGCCTTGCGCCGTCTTCTGCTGATGCGAGCTGGTTGTTCGCGGCGCCGGCGACCACTTTCGCGCGGATCCGCGGGATTGTCGCGGCGTTGAGCACATTGCCGAGCGCGCAGGGTGCGAGTACGTCTGCGTCGCAGAACAGGATGTCCTGCGGCGAGACGACCTCGGCCGGGAACGCTTCGCCGAGGCGCCGTAACTTGTCGCTGTCGACGTCCGCGACGACGAGCCTGGCCCCCGCGTCATGCAGCAGGCTGCACAGGCAGGCGCCGACGTGGCCGACACCCTGGACGGCCACCGTGACGCCGGCGAGGGAATCCTTGCCCAGCCGCGCCGCCACGGCCGCTTCGATGCCGTGGAATACGCCGAGCGCGGTCCACGGGGAAGGGTCGCCGCCCGCGCCGGTACCGTGTTGCGGCAGTCCCGAGACGAACGGCGTCTTGCCGCGAACGATGCGCATGTCGTCCACCGAAATCCCCACGTCTTCCGCCGTGATGTATCGACCCTGGAGCGAGTCGACCGCGCGGCCGAACGCTTCGAACAGGGCCGTGGACTTGGGTGCCTGCTCGCCGGCGAGTATCACCGCCTTGCCGCCACCGAACGGCAGTCCGGCCACGGCATTCTTGTAGGTCATGCCCCGGGACAGGCGCAGCACGTCGGTGAGCGCTGCGTCGTCGCTCGCGTAAATCCAGCGCCGGCAGCCGCCTGCCGCAGGACCCAGTGCGGTCGAGTGGATGGCGATGATCGCCCTGAGGCCCGATGCCGGGTCTTCGAAGCAATGAATCGAGTCGTGATGATCAAATTCGGGATGGTTGAAAACGCCCATGGAAGCACCCCCGCTGCACCTAAACCTGCCGCTAATATATCCCTCTGAACGCCGAATTTTGTCTCTAATTCTTGTTATAGGTGCATACATAGCGCATAATTTATGCAATATACAACTTATTTTAGAATGAATTATGCAAGTTGTTCGCATCGATTCCGTGGACCGCCGAATTCTCGACCTGCTGCAGTCGCAGCCGGGCATCAATGCGGCGGCAATCGGCGAGAAAATCGGGCTGTCGCAGTCCGCGGTGTGGCGCCGGATGCAGGGGTTGCGTGAGGAGGGGATCATTCGCGACCAGCCGGTGAAGATCGACCGGGAGAAGATAGGCCTGAACACGATGGTGTTCGCGCACGTTAAGCTCACCTCCCATGGGCGCAGCAATCTGGCGGCATTCGCGGAAGCGGTCCGCAGTTATCCCGAGGTACTCGATTGCTACGTGTTGCTCGGCAATGTCGACTTCCTGTTGCGCATCGTCACTAAGGACATCAAGTCGTACGAGCAGTTCTTCTTCGAGAAGCTGTCACAGCTCCCCGGGATACAGGAGGTCAACTCGAGCATCGCGCTGTCCGAGATCAAGCATTCCACGGTACTGCCGATCTAGGTCAGTGGCCAGGTATCGGGCACCCTGTAACCCTGCGGCCAGGGATCGTCCGGATCGACGAAGATCTGCCGCTCGCCCGTGCGCCACGCGCGGCCCTCGACGCTCGGAATGATCGCCACCATGTCGCCGACCATCGTCTCGCCCTCGATCCGTCCGGTGAACCGGGAATCGATGATCGAACGCGCGAGCAGCGTCTCTCCCGGCGCGATCGCCTGGCGGGCGTGCAGCAGCGCGAGGCGCGCCGACACGCCGGTACCTGTTGGGGAACGGTCGATCTTGCCGGGCCGGATGGCGACGGCATGGCGCGTTTCCAGCGCGTCGCCAGTTCTGTCTATGGGTGCGGCAAACAGGCAGAACGAAATGTGCGTCCAGTCCGGATTCTGCGGGTGCGTGAATCCGAGTTGCTCGGTCGCGGCACTGGAAATGCGGACGCCGAGTTCCGCGAGATCCCTGGCTTCACGCGCTACGAGCTCGAATCCAAGGCTGTCCGCATCGACCACCACGAAGCTGTCCCCGCCATAGGCCGTGTCCACTTTGAGGCGCCCCAGCGCCGGGACGTCCAGCGGCGCGTCCAGCGCGCAGGCGAATGACGGCAGGTTGCGGATGCGGACAGAGCGGACTTTCCCGGCTTTGCAGCGGGCCGTAACCCGGACCAGACCGCCGGGCGCTTCCAGTAACAGTTCCGTCTCGGGCTCCGCCATCGGCACCATGCCCGTTTCGAGAATCACTGTCGCCACGCAGATCGAGTTGGAGCCCGACATCGGCGGCGTGTCCTCGGGCTCCATGACGATGAAAGCGGCGTCGGCTTCCGGGTGCCTGGGCGGTACGAGCAGGTTGACGTGGCGGAATACGCCGCCGCGCGGCTCGTTCAGCACCAGTTGCCGCAGGCGATCGTCTTTCGCTATCCAGCGAGACTGGTCCCAGATGGTGGCGCCGGGTGGCGCGGCCACGCCGTCGACGATGACGTCGCCGACTTCGCCTTCGGCATGGCACCCCACGATGTGTATCATGTTCTCGCTTTTCACGGGTGCTCCCGCTCCGGATGCGTGAGTGTAGGCTAACCCGCCACCGGAAATCGAACGTGTTCCCGATCCGAGACGACAATCCGCAGGTGCTGGTTCCCTACGCGACGTTCGGCATCATCGCCATCAACGTCCTGGTATGGCTGTTCGTCCAGGGACTCGGTTCGAATCCGGCGCTGGCGGGCTCAATCTGCCAGCTCGGGCTGATACCCGGTGAGTTGCTGGGTACCGTGCCGCCGGGCACGCAGATTCAGCTGAGTGCGAGCAGCTGGTGCGAACTGGGCGACGCGTCGCGCTGGCCGACGGTGTTCACGTCGATGTTCATGCACGGTGGCTGGCTGCACATCATCGGGAACATGTGGTTCCTGTGGATATTCGGCAACAACGTGGAGGACGCGATGGGACCTGTGCGCTTCGTGTTCTTCTACCTGTTGTGCGGTGTCGGTGCCGCCGCGCTGCAGGTGGGCGCAAATCCGCAGTCCACGGTACCGATGGTCGGTGCGTCGGGTGCGATCGGCGGTGTCATGGGCGCCTACGTTCTGTTGTACCCGCGGGTGCACGTCCACCTGCTCATATTCCTCGGGTTCTTCGTAACGACCATCGCCGTCCCGGCCGTGTTCATGCTCGGATACTGGTTCCTGCTGCAGGTGATCGGCGGCTTCGGGTCGGTGGGTGCGAAGGGCGGCGTCGCGTTCTGGGCGCACGTCGGCGGGTTCCTGGCGGGAGGCTTGCTGGTCGTGCTGTTTCGCAAACCCGAATTGCTGCATCGGCATCCGTATTACGGCTGGAAAAAACGTCCGCCCTCGGCCAGCTGGCACCGGATCGACCGGCGGTAGCCGGAGTGAGAGCTGCGTTCTTGTGTGGCAAATGACCCCGTGTAGACTGCCCTTTCAACGCCGCTCGGGTTAGTCGATGCCAACCAGGACCAGAGTTTTTTTTGCCGCCGCCTATGTCTTGCACGTAGCGTGGGTCGTCCTGCTGGCGAGCGTCCCGCCGGTCAGTCGGGATGCACTGACGCACCATCTCGCGGTGCCGAAGCTCTGGGTCGAGGCCGGCGGCATTTACGAGAGGCCGGACATTCCTTTTTCCTACTACCCGCAGTTGCTCGACATTCTCTATATGGCTCCGGTCGCGCTCGGCCACGATATCGCGGCCAAGTACCTGCACTTCACCTTCGCGCTTCTGACGGCGCTAATCATTTTCCTCTATACCCGGCGCAGGCTCGGGCCGTCCTGGGCAGCGCTCGCCGGCCTGATGTTCCTGACGCTGCCGCTCATCGTAAAGCTGTCAGTGACGGTATACGTCGACCTGGGGCTCATCTTCTTTACCTCCGCCGCGATGTTCAGCGCGCTGGTGTGGCTCGAAGATACGGGCAGGTGGCGCTGGCTGCTGCTCGCGGCCATCTGCAGCGGACTGGCGCTCGGTACCAAGTACAATGCGCTGGTTTCATTCCTGATCCTGAGCCTGCTGCTGCCGTTCTTTTACCTGTACCGGCGTGAGAACCAGCATGCTGAGCAGTTGAACGCCGTGAAGTTCGCCGTGCTGTTCGCCGCGGTCTCGATGCTGGTGTTCTCTCCCTGGCTGGTTCGCAATTTCGCACTCACCGGCAATCCGCTTTATCCGCTGGCGAAAGGCGTGTTCGCCGCAACCGCGCACGAGGAGATCTCGTCGCAGGATGCCGGAGATGCAGAGACCCACGTGCGCGCCGTTCTGCGCGAGCCGTCGCTGGACAAGGAGAAGCCGCTCGGACCATTGCTGACCCGGCGGCTCGTTTACGAGGAGAGCCTGCCGTATACCCTCCTGATACCGCTGCGCGTCTTTTTCGAAGGTGAGGACGACAACCCGAAACACTTCGATGGCCGCCTGAATCCGCTGCTGCTCCTGCTACCGCTGGCATTGCTCGTACTGGCGAAGCGAACGGGCGAGAATCATCGCGAACAGTGGTTCTTCGCGTGTTACGCGATCCTCATGGTATTACTGGTTTTCCTGTTGACGGACATGCGCTTGCGGTGGATTGCCACGATCGTTCCGCCGCTCGTCGTGCTTGCGACCTATGGCCTGCGCACCATCCACCAGTTGCTGGAAGCGCGCCTGCCATCGGCAACCTGGGCCCACGCCGTGACGGGACTGCTCGTCGCCGCGTATTTCGTGCCCAACCTGTCATACGCCTATGCACTGTTCGGCAAAATAGACCCGCTGCCTTACGTGACGGGGAGGCAGGATTACGACACCTACGTGCTGCAGAAGCGCCCGGAATACGCGGCCATCACGCTCGCCAACCAGCTGGTTCCGCCGGGCAAGAAGGTGCTGGGCCTGTACCTCGGCGATCGCCGCTATTACTTCGATGCCGACGCGATCGTGGTTAACGAGGTTTTTGCACGCATCGCGGCGCAATCTGCGTCCGGTGACGCGATCGCGGACCGTCTGCTCGGCCTCGGCTACAGCCACCTCGTCATACATGCCGGGCTGTTCCGGCAATGGCTGGAGTCGACGGACACGGTTACCGCCACACGCGTCAATGCGTTCACCGGCACCCGCCTCAAAGAACTGCTCGTCGAGAGCGGCTTCGGACTCTACGAAATCACGCCGCCACCGCGCTGAGGCAGCGCCCGCCGGGGCGAATCTGTGACGGCAATCACCGGTTTGCCGGGTGCAAAAGACCATACTTGGCTCTGCCAGGAGCCACTATGAAGACTTTTTTCACTATTTTCATTCTGACGATCAGCCTGTCCGGGCCGGCAGCCGCTGACGTTTGGAAGTGGGTCGATGCGAGCGGCAATACACATTTCGTGGATACCACGAAGCCGATCTACACCTGGCTCGACGAATCCGGCAAGCGCCACTACAGCGACACGCCGGGCCATCAAGATGCCATCAGTGTGCAGCTGGTCTGGCACTCGGGCGGCACTCTCGATGACCTCGAGGAAGCCGAGAGCGACGACGGCTACGCCTACCCCGGCGAAACGGCGGAGGAGCGCGCCGAGCGCGAGGCCGCGGACGCTTATTACTGCAAGCGCGCGACCGAGATTTTCGACTCCTATGTCAACGCGCCGAGGCTGTATCGCACCAACGACGCCGGCGAGCGCCAATACCTGAGTGAGACGGAAGCCGCCGCAACCATCGCCGAGGCCGAGGCGAAGGTGACCGAACTCTGCCGTTGAGCTTCGGGCTGCTCTGCCTCCCCTAGGTCGTCGACGACCTCACGAAAATCGCCTTGTCGATTTGCTCGAACGTAGCCTGGTAGAAAGCCGGTTCCTGTACGGGCCGGCTCTGCAGCGGCGTGCCCGCCGTCGCGATGATGTTGTCGACAAAGTTGAGGCGGATACGGATCTTCCCGGAGGGCATTTTCTCGACGAACGCCGTTGCCCGGCGGTGCGTCGCTCCCCTGGTGTCGACGCCGGCAAACAGCTGTGCCAGCAAGTCGCTCATGCCCATGTCATGGCGGTTCGAAGGCCCGGTTGCCGTGATCAGCCCGGTATCGAAGTCGCCATCGTCGATGATGAATCCGAGATCCTGGAATACGGACATCGTTGCGGAGAAAGCGATCCGCTTGTCCGTCTCGAACTCCCTGGCCTGGTAGGCCTGGAGCTCGATGCCGCTCTGCACGGCTTTCGGCGACGATACGCAACCACTCACGACGAGCGCGAGCAGCGCGATCGACAGTACGTTGAAGCGAGTGTTCATGTCAGTCTCCTAGCCCGCGGTATCAAAAGCTCGACGTGCGGTAGGAGAAATCGCGCACGCGATCGGCGTCGTCGAACTTCACGATGACCGTCAGAGTGCGCTGCGACGAGCGGCTGGCGCCGGCATTCTTGCTGCCGACAACGGCTCCGCCGCCGGAGCCGCCGATCAGGAGGCCGGCTACGACACCGCTGCTGCGGGAGTAGGAGACATCACTGGATATCTTGTCCCAGATCCAGATTTCGCGCCGCTCGGCGTCAGTCGACACGATGTTCGGCGCGCCGAGGATCGTGGCCACCTCCGCGGAGCTCATGCCCACCCGAATTTCGCGCTGAACCGTGCCGACGGTCACCCGCTCGGCGCTGTCATCCTGCAGCTCGGCCCGGTGCTGCGTTGCACTGCAGGCGGGCAGTATGGCAACCGCTGTTACGAGCAGCGCCAATCTCGCAAGACAAACGTTCATGATGTTCTCCTTCGTGCAGTCGTTGTTCGACGGGAACATCGTCCGGGCGCGCGCGGCCGAAAGCCTGACGGTGGCCTGATCGTTTGCTGAGGGTTTCGTGAGGCGACCTAGAAGCTGCGCTTGGCCTCGAGCAGGATCTGCACGCTGTCGATCGACGGGTCCCCGTCCAGCGGGAAGGCGAAGTCGAGGTGCGCGACCTTGTTGGTGCTGAAGCGGGTGGGAGCGAAGCGCAGTCCGAAACCGACGTTCTTGAGCCAGCCGTAGTTTCGTTCACCGATCGGGTTGTCGCCCCAGGTGCGGCCTGCGTCCGCGAACACCGCGCCGCCGACGCGGAACAGGCGCCACGGATACCAGTCGGTGAAATAGCGCTGCTCGATCGAGAACAGTGCCTTCGAATCGCCGGTCTGGTAGCGCAGGGGATAACCGCGCAGCCCCGATTTGCCGCCGAGCTGCACCGGGTTGTCCAGGTCGAGGTCGTGTCCCGCCGTGCCGGAGAGTTCGATGAAAAACAGCCGCTTCTCGGACTGCCGGTGATAGAAGCGTGCCCTGAACGAGGTTTCTGCGTTTTTGCTGTTGCTGCCCTCGCGGCGGCCCTGGGCGGTGCCGCTCAGCAGCAGTGCCGTCTTGTCCAGCGAGCCGAACCCCACGTTGAACGTGGCGGCGACGATCAGCGCATCGCGGTCCGCACCAGTGCTATCGTCGGCCCAGCCCAGCGACGCCGTGAGGCGCGTTCCCATGTAGAAGTCCTCGGTGCGCCCGATCTGGTTGGTATTGCTGGTCGTGGAAAACGCATCCTGCAGGATCTCGATCCCGACGAACGGGTAGACGAGCTTGCGATCCTCCGGAACGACCGCGGGCAGTGTGGGGTCAACGGCCTCCGAGAACTTGTTGTCATCGAACACGTATCCGAGCGTCCAGCGCTTCACCCAGCCATCCCGAAGTCCCGTCGACCAGCCGCCGAAGCCCGTGACGTAGTCGCGCTCGTGGCGATACTCCGCCGCCTCGTCTCCCAACCTGTAGAGCGCAGTGCGGCGGTCGTCGAGCGAGATCCAGCCGCCGCCGGAACCGCGCGAATCGAGCGCATAGAAAGGACGGATGATCGACAGAAACTGGGTCTCGCCGTCGGAGTTGTCTGCGGCGCGGAGCAACATCGATACCCAGCTGCTGCCGAGGTTCGTGTCCTCGAAGTCGAATTGCGTCGATGTCCGATCCACGCTGTCGATCCACTTCAGTCGCAGCAACTGGCCCCTGCCGAGCAGGTTCGTTTCCTCGATGCCGAGTGCGGTACGGTTCTCGCCGCCGCTGCGGGAAAACGACACGTCCGGCGTCAGCGACCAGACGTCCTGCGTCGTGACCTTCACGTCGACCACACCGTCCTCGTAACGGATCGGCTCGATCCTGGTATCGTAGATGAAGCGATTGGAGCGTACGATCCGCGCGGTTTCCTCGAGCAGGCGCGCGGAGTAGGGCTCGCCGTGCTCGAACAGGACCTGGTTGCGAATCACGTGATCGCGCGTGACGACGTGCAGTCGGTTGGCCAAGCGATACAGCCATTTATTCTCTTTCGGATTCGACAGGTCGAAGATGTTGCGCTTGTCCAGCACGACGTCGCCGATCACGGCTCCGGCTGCTTCGAGTTGCTCGTCTTCCGGCACGGGCGCAGGGACGATCGCCTCCGCACCCCCCGATATTGCTGTATCCTGGGCGCCCGCGTGATTCCAAAGCGCGAACACGAGGAGCGGCAGCAGCACGAGATGCCGGCACGAAGCACGATCGCTGTTGGTAAGGGTTCGCATCAGGAAATTGGCGGCTTTGTCATCGGACCCGATCCAGTATAATTGTCCGCTCCCGCTTTGTAGACCTGGGACGTCATGGAAGTAAGCCTGCTCGAACTGGGCACGATGCTGATGATCGCCGGCATGGGAACCGTTTTCGTGTTTCTCACTGTCCTGGTCGGCGCAATGTCCCTGATGTCGACCGCGGTGCGGCGTTTCCAGCCCGCCGAAACCGACGACGAAGTCGCCTACGAAGAGGTTGCCGCCATCGCCGCGGCAATTCGCCGACACCGCAAAACCTGACTGAAACAGACAAATTATGAGTGCAAAGAATCCTCTCGGTATTACCGAACTCGTACTGCGTGACGCGCACCAGAGCCTGCTGGCGACGCGCATGCGCATCGAAGACATGCTGCCGATCGCCGGCAAGCTCGACAAGATCGGTTTCTGGTCGATCGAATCGTGGGGCGGGGCGACGTTCGATGCCTGTATACGTTACCTCGGCGAAGACCCCTGGGAACGCATCCGCCGACTGAAAGCGGCCATGCCCAATACGCCGCAGCAGATGCTGTTCCGCGGCCAGAATATCCTCGGCTACCGGCATTACGCCGACGACCTGGTCGAGAAATTCGTGGAGCGATGTGCCGTGAACGGCGTGGACGTGTTCCGCATCTTCGACGCGCTGAACGACCTCAGGAACCTCGAGACCGCGATCAAGGCGACCATCAAGGTGGACAAGCACGCCCAGGGAACGATCTCGTACACGGTGAGCCCGGTTCACACGGTCGACCTGTGGGTCGATCTCGGCAAGCGCATCGAGGACATGGGCGCGCATTCGATCTGCATCAAGGACATGGCCGGGCTGTTGCGCCCGTATGTCGCATTCGAACTCGTCAGCCGGCTCAAGGAAGCCGTCGACATCCCTATCCATATGCAGTGCCATGCGACGACCGGGCTCTCGACGGCGACCTGCGTGAAGGCCGCCGAGGCCGGTATCGATAACATCGATACGGCGATCTCGTCGATGAGCATGACCTACGGACACTCGCCGACCGAATCACTGGTTGCAATCCTCGAGGGGACGGATCGCGACACAGGCCTGGACCTGCAGGCGCTCGAAGAGGTGGCCACGTACTTTCGCCAGGTACGCAAGAAATACGCGAAGTTCGAAGGCGGGCTGAGAGGCGTTGATTCTCGGATACTGGTGGCACAGGTTCCCGGCGGCATGCTGACGAACCTGGAAAACCAGCTGCGCGAGCAGAACGCCAGCGACAAGCTCGACGAGGTGCTCGAGGAGATTCCGCAGGTGCGCAGGGATCTCGGCATGCTGCCGCTGGTGACGCCTACGTCGCAGATCGTCGGCACCCAGGCTGTCATCAACGTGCTTTCCGGCAAGCGCTACGCGACGATTACCAAGGAGACCAGCGGCATCCTCAAGGGTGAATACGGTGCGACGCCTGCCAAGGTCAACGAGCAGCTGCAGGCGCGCGTCCTCGACGGCGCGGAGCCGGTGACGTGCCGCCCGGCCGATCTGCTCGAACCGGAACTTGAAGCGCTGACCGAGAAGCTGGAACACATCGCGATCGAGAAGAAGATAAAGCTCGCGCCCGACATGGTCGACGACGTCCTGACCTATGCGCTGTTCCCGCAGATCGGTATCCGATTCCTGCAGAACCGAGGTAACCGGGAAGCCTTCGAGCCCGCGCCCGACGCCGAAGCAGCGCCGGCGCCGGCTGCCACGGCCGCCGCAGCCCCGGCGGCGCAGGGGCCCGCCGTGTACTCGGTGCGTGTCAACGGCCGCGAATTCACGGTCGAAGTGGCCGAGGACGGCCAACTGGCCGGTGTCACGCCGGCGTCCGAGACGGCTGCCGGCTCAGCAGGCGAGGCCGTGAAGGCGGTGCTTGCTGGCAACATCTTCAAGGTGCACGTGGCGCCTGGCGACCGAGTCGAGGAAGGCCAGCCACTGCTCGTCGTCGAAGCGATGAAAATGGAAACCGCGGTCAGCGCACCCAGAGCGGGGACGGTCAGCGAGGTTTTCGTGCGTGAAGGCGACGCCGTCAAGGTCGGTGACCCGTTGCTCGCCGTCGCCGGCTGATGGAGCTGATCCTCGAAATCTGGCGCGGCTCGGGCCTGTACCTGATGACGGGCGGCCAGGCCGCGATGCTGGTCATCTGCCTCGGCCTGCTGTATCTCGGTATCGTCAAGAAATTCGAACCGCTGCTGCTGGTCACGATCGGCTTCGGTGGACTCCTGAGTAACATCCCCGGCGCCGGTATCGCCGAGCCCGGAGGCCTGCTGCACCTCTCGTACGAGGTCGGCATCAAGACGGGGGCTTTTCCGCTCATCATTTTCATGGGCGTCGGTGCGCTGACCGACTTCGGTCCGCTGCTCGCGAATCCACGTACGCTGTTCCTCGGCGCGGCGGCGCAGTTCGGCATCTTCGCGACGCTGCTCGGCGCGCTCGGTATGACCGAGCTGGGAATAATGGACTTCACGCTGAAGGAGGCCGCCGCCATCGGCATCATCGGCGGCGCGGACGGGCCGACGGCGATTTACGTATCGGGAATGCTCGCGCCGCAGCTGCTCGGAGCAATCGCCGTGGCGGCATACTCGTACATGGCGCTCGTGCCGATCATCCAGCCGCCGATCATGCGGCTGCTCACCACCGAGGAAGAACGCAAGATCCACATGGTGCAGCTGCGCGAAGTGTCGAAGACCGAGCGCATCCTGTTCCCGATCCTGTTGCTGCTGCTCGTCGCCTTGTTGCTGCCGACGGCGGCGCCGCTGCTCGGCATGCTCGCGTTCGGCAACCTGATGCGTGAATGCGGCGTCGTCGATCGCCTGTCCGACACGACGCAGAACGCGCTCATCAATATCGTGACGATCTTCCTGGGGCTTTCCGTGGGCTCCAAGCTCAGCGCGGGTCAGTTCCTGTCGGTGGAAACGCTCGGCATCCTGTTGCTGGGCGTCGTTGCGTTCGCAATCGGCACTGCCAGCGGGGTGCTGATGGGCAAGTTAATGAACAAGGTGTCGCACAACCCGGTCAATCCGCTGATCGGGGCGGCTGGCGTGTCGGCCGTACCGATGGCGGCGCGCGTCGCCAACAAGGTCGGCCTCGAGGCCAACCCGCACAACATCCTGCTGATGCACGCGATGGGGCCGAACGTGGCCGGCGTCATAGGTTCGGCCGTGGCGGCCGGCATCATGATCATGTTCACGACCTGACGTTCCGGCGCTGTAGGGCCGCGATTGGAGAGCGCTCCTGCAGCGCGGTTCGTGCCGTAGGCGCGGCTCTCGAGCCGCGATCGGTCTCAGGCTGCGGCTTTGACGCCGGTCTTGTGCTCGTAATGATCCGCGAGCACCTGCGCGACGCAGCTCGTCACGCGCTTGCCGGTGTCGATGTGCAGGAACTCGTTGGGGCCGTGCGCGTTGGAGTTCGGCCCGAGCAGTCCCGTAATCAGGAACTGCGCTTCCGGGAACTTCTCGCCGAGCATGCCCATGAACGGGATCGTGCCGCCGGTACCCATGTACATCGACGGTTTGCCAAAGAAGGCCTGTGATGCTTTCTGCATCGAGGTTTCCAGCCACTCGGCGACAGGCGGCGCATTCCAGCCGGCCATCGTCGACTCGACGTGGAACGACACTTTCGAAAGCGGCGGCGTGTCCGCCTCGAGTATGTCCTTCACGACGCTGGCAGCATCGTCAGCGTCGCAGGTCGGTGGCAGCCGGAAAGACAGCTTCAGCGTGTTGAACGGCAGCTGCACGTTGCCCGCGTCGACCAGCGCCGGGAGCCCGGCCGCGCC
>JBFIHC010000090.1:0-12364 GCA_041601995.1 Woeseiaceae bacterium
CGAGGCCGAGGCGCTCGCCGAGCGCATCCGCCGCGAGATTGAGAACAGGAGCTTCGTGCTCCCCGACGGTCAATTCGTTCGCACAACCTGCTCGATCGGTTTTGCGGCGTTCCCGCTGTTCCGCGGACAGGCGGAGAAAGGTGGTCTCGACGACATCATCAGGCTCGCCGACAGCCTCATGTACGAAGCCAAGCAGCAGCGCAACGCCTGGGTCGGCATGCTCGGCATCGACGACGCCGTTACGAGTCGTGGTTTCGATATCGAGTCGATAGAGCCTACGTCCTTGCTGTTCCGGGCCCGACGCAAAGGCCGCCTGCTCGAGCACGATGACGCTTCGCACCGTGAGCGCGCGACACGAAGCGGGCTCTCTACTGCCTGACCGCAGCCGAGCCGCCCAAAACAAACAATCACCACGACCCGGGCCGGCTCGATGGCGCCGACTGTCCGCAACCGGGAATCGGGCCGCAGCCGGTGTTCATCGTCCTAGCCGGATCGCCGGAGGGCGGCGGACTGAACCGCCTGTCGAAAGTCCCGCCTCGAGCCGCTGTCCTGCTACCCTTCCAATCTTCGACGATCATAAGCCCATTATCGGGCACTGGGTGACCGGGGATGACCAGGTACGATGTTGTAATCGTGGGTGGCGGCATCATCGGCTTGTCGGTTGCCTGGCAGTTGGCGCGCCGGTCCGGTCTTCGCATCGCCGTTATCGAGAAAGGCGCGTCCGTCGGAGAAGGCTCCACGGGCGCGTCATCGGCAATATGCAGGGTCCGCTACTCCATCGACGCGACGCTGCTGCTTGCTCGGGACGGAATCAATGCCTATCGGCACTGGGGCGCTTTCACCCGGCTCCCGAATCCCACTGCAGATTTTCACGAGGACGGCGTTTTGTGGATGCCGGGCGGCGACCGCGAGTGGGCGGATGTCGAGCAGCGGCGTTTGCAAGGATTCGGGGTTGCTTGCGAGGTCCTGGACGATGCCGATATCGCCGAGCGATTTCCGGCCCTGAGCACCTGTACGCTGGCGCCCGACAGAAAGCGCGGCGCGGCTCACGATTGCAAGGGTGGCGGCCGGAGCTTATTCGAAATCGAAAGCGGCCACATCGATCCCATGGCTGCGGCACACGATCTCGTGGAGGCCTGCAGACACGCCGGTGTGGACTTGCGATTTCGCAGCGAGGTGGTCCGCGTCAGTGTCGGCGACGCCCGAGTTCGAAGCGTGTCACTGGACAATGGCGATCAGCTCGCGACACCCCTGGTGATCAACGCAGCGGGTCCCTGGTGTAACAGGGTGTCACGCATGGCCGGGCTCGAGTTGCCCTGGACCCTCGTGCCGACGCGCGTCCAGGTCATTTACCGCGACCGGCCCGCCGCGCTCAAAGGCCACATTCCGGTCACGGCCGACCTGGCCGGAGGCATCTATTTCCGAACCCAGAACAACGGCCGGCAACTCGTGATCGGCTCCGTGCGCGAGGAAGACGAGCGCGAGGCCGTCGCCGACCCGGACGACTTCCGGAAGGAAACCGATGACGACTTCGAGGTCGTGAACCTGCATGTCCTGCATCATCGATTGCCCGACTTGCCGTACAGTGGCCGGGTGCGCGGCTATTGCGGGCTGTACACGACCAACCTGCAAGATGTGCACCCCATCGTCGGCCCGACAGTGATAGACGGATTCTGGGTGGCCAACGGCTTCAGCGGTCACGGCTTCAAGCTCGCGCCAGCGATCGGGTCGATGGTGGCGCAGGCGCTGACGGGGGAGCGGCGGGATTTCGACACGGACGTGCCGCTTTGCTTCCTGAGCGTGGACAGAGAGCCGATCGGTCTCGCCAGCAAGAACGTGCTTGCGTAAACGTTAGTTAAACGGCTCAGCGCGGACGTGCGCCGCGCAAACCGAGCAATGTGGCGTCCAGCAGGTCCAGCGGGAGACCGAAGCGAATCCTGCGGATCAACGATGCGCGGATTCTTTGCTTCGACGCGGCATGCGCGCGGGTGTCGAGCGCCCCGAACCTGCCTGACAGGGCTGCGGCCCGAGCCGCCAGGTCGCCAGGTTCCACGAGTTCATCGAAAAACCCCGCGTCGAGAGCAGACTCCGGGTCGAACTCCTCCGACAGGGTCACCGCGCGCTGGTACGCCGCCGGGTCCAGCCGGTGCTGCAACACCGCCGCGGCGACGCGCGGCATGGTGAGGCCGATCGCCACTTCGTTCGCCGAGATACGGAAATCGCCGCGGCTGCCGATGACGTAATCGGCTGACAGCATCAGGAACACGCCCATTGCGAACGAATGGCCGTTGCACGCGGCGATCACGGGGTGCGGGTAGGCCATCACCCGGGCGGTCAGCGCGTAGCCCGAACGCAGCATTCGGATTGCCTTGATACCGCCGCGCTTCATGACCTTCAGGTCGAAGCCTGCGGAAAAAACCGCTTCGCGGCCGGTCAGGATCACGGTCGCGCGGTCGGACTGGGCCCGGTCGAGCGCTTCGTAGAGGCCGTGCAACACGTCCGGCGCCAGCGCGTTGCGCTTGCCGTCATCGATGCGAATCGTGGCCACCCGGCCTTCGAGGCTGTATTGAACGGCGTTCGATGTCATTGAAATCAGGGCCGACGAATCGTCAGTCGACGGTCCAGGCACGCCACAGCAAGCCGAGCTGGCTGCTGTACCCGACGTCGCGTCGAGCGATCCGGTGTTCGCTATCCAGCACGTAGTATGAGGGGAAGGCATAAATCTGCCAATTCGCGGCAATGCTCGCGTCGCCCAGCACGACCGGCAGATCGAGCTCGTGGCGTTCGACGTAGGCGCGGACTTCCTCGACAGCGCCCCAGTCGAGTGCGACGGCCACCATCTCGAGCTCCGACTCGTTCCGCCAGCGGCGCAGCCGCTCGAGGTTGCCAGCGCTCGCGGCGCATACCTTGCACCACGGCGCGAAGAAATAGACCAGTGCCGGTCGTGATTGCGACCTCGCGAGATCATAGGGCTCGCCCAACAGGGTGATGCCGCGAAGCGCCGGCGCGACTTCGCCGCCAGTGGCAAGCATGTTGCGAGACTGGTAGGCGATGAGGCCGAGGAATACCGCGACGATCACGATGGCATTGGTCAGCAGCGAACGGATCCGTTGCGGGCGCGTGTTCACTGCAGGTTCGGTGTCATTCATGAGCGCCAGTGTAACGCCATCGAAACTCTGTGTTGCAGCGCTTTACCCGCAGCATGACTGGCGATGCGGCTGATTGACGAGCTGCCGCGCCACCACGATCCCGAGGCGTAAGCGTTACAGCCGCAGGCCCGCAGCATTCCTGACGATCCGCGTGAGCCGGACGACTACCAGCGCGACATAGAGATGCTGGAACGGGCACCGGAGATCGACCCGGGTTTCGAGGAGGCGGTGTCAGCCGGCTGATGTTGAACTGCGACAACGACGCCGCCGAGTAGCGGTCCGCGGTCCGCGAAAACGCTGCGGGATCACCGCGCGTAAACCTGTACCCAGTAGATGTCGCGACCGTCACCGGGATTGAGTGCGTAGGCGAGACCGGTTTCCGAGTATTTCGCGCTGCGTAGATTCTCGCAATGTCCGGGGCTTTCGAGCCAGGTAGCCGCGATGTCATCTGCCGACGTCTGGCCGGACGCGACGTTTTCAGCGACGACATGCCAGTCGTAGCCTTTGCGTGTGACGCGCTCGCCCGGATTGCTGCCGTCGGACCCCGTGTGGGCAAGAAAGCTGTTGCGCGCCATGTCCTCGGCGTGCGCGCGGGCCGCGCTGTCGAGCGCCGGCGACCGTGTCAGCGGCGGACTGGGCGCTATTTCGTTGCCGCCGCAACGGCCGCCTTCGGCACGGATCTCGTTCAGGTGCTCGAGGACACTCTCGAGGAAGGCGGCGTCGTTCGGGGCGGGCAGCCGCGCGCCGTCGGCCAGCAGCAGCCAGACTTCCTTGCCGCGTCGGTACACGCCGATATCGGCGAAGTCAGGGTTGGCGACAAGGTGGCAGAAGTGTTCCGAGAGTTCCCTGGCCACCGTATCGTCCCGTCCCCTGGGGGTGCTGACCCGGATCGATACGGACGACGTGGCGCGGTAGCCCGCCATCGCGATTGCGTGCGTGGCCTCCGCGCCGTCGGCGACGGCTGCGGCAGCGGTGTCCAGGTGAGAGTTCGCGACCAGCGGCTTGTCGGGTAAGGACGCATCCCCGCAATGGCGCGTGCGAACGATATTGGCCACGTCGACGAGATCCGCGGCCGTGGCCGGAGGCATGGCGAGCACCGCGAGCAGTGTACCGCAGGCTAAGCGCAAGGCGCGTCGGGACAATTGTGAGCCGTTATTCATGATTGTCTCGGACCCTGTTCGGGTTGCGGCGGGTTCGTTGTTTGTTCCCTGTCGTGGCGGCGGCATCGCGAATTCTGGAGCATTGCGGCTAGAAATGCAGCTCGACGAGATCGCCGTCGGCAACGACGTGCTCGGGCCCGACCTGCTGGCCGTCGAACACCTCCGTACCCCAGATGCGCGCAAACTTGAGGCTTCGCGCGATCTCCTTGTGCACGAGTCGGGCGACGTCGGCGATGGTATCGCCGCGGCGCACCGTGAAAGGTTTCTCCCTGTCCGCGGCTTTGCCGGGCGTTTTCGTGTAAACGCGAACGATCTGCAGCGCGCGGAACAGAAACGACCCCAGCGCATCGACGCCAGCGCCGGTCTCGGCTGACGTTGCGAAAGCGGGGAAACACAGGCCCAGCAGCTCCTCGAGAATCACCACTTCCTCGGGATCGGGATCCAGGTCGCTCTTGTTGGCGATCAGCGCGGTGGGCAGGTCCAGGCGAAAGGGGTCCTGCAGGTCGTCCGGTTCCGCGGGTCGCGCGCACTCGATGCCCGGCCACACGGGCGTGAGGAAGACTTTCTTTTCCTGCAGGCGCTCGAGGATAACCGGGACGTGCTCGAGGCAGTCGGGGTCGCTCAGGTCGATGACGAGCAGCGCGCCGTCGGCAGGCTGAAGGGCATTGACCAGCCACGATTCCATGAAGTCTGCCGATACCGGGGGCAGGTCGACCAGCTGGAAATGGATGTCTTCGAACGGCAGCATGCCCGGCACCGGGAATTGCGTGGTGTACGGGTAGGGGCCCACGTCGGTGCGCGATCCGGTCAGGCGCGTGTGCAAACTGGACTTGCCCGCGTTGGGCGGCCCGATCAGGGAGATCTGGGCGGCGCCGTCCGGCCGTACGACGAGCGCCGGTCCGCTGCGGCGGCCACCTTTCTTGGGACCCGCGAGTTCTTCCGTCAATTGCTTGATGCGCGTTTTGATATCGGCCTGCAGGTGATCCGTACCCTTGTGCTTGGGGATGGTGCGCAGCATCTCGCGCAGGCAATCGAGGCGCTCCTTCGGCTCGCGCGCCTTGCGATAGGCTTCCTCCGCTTTCTTGTACTCGGGTGTCACGTTGGTCGGCATACAGGCGAATATTACCTGAGGAAGTCGCGGTGTGATTTCCCGCGCGGGTTTCGACGGGACTTGTGCGGCGACCTGCTCGGTGCCTGCGAGAAGCATATACTCGGAGGCCGGATGAGCAGGTTCCTGACATTGCTGCTAGCCGTCGCGTGGCTGTTGCCCGCCGCCAGTGCGGACCTGCGTCCGGCACAGGGCAGGCTGCTGGTTGCGACGCCCGTTGTGCAGGGTGAGCTGTTCGCGAATACGGTCGTATTGCTGCTGCATTACGACGAGACGGGGGCGTTCGGGCTGGTCGTGAATCGCCCGACCGACGTCAGGCCGGACGAACTTCTCGCCGACGAGGAGGGCATTGCCGCTTATGACGGCACCCTTTTCTGGGGAGGGCCGGTACAGATGGACAGCTTGCGGGCGTTGTTGCGTACCGACGAGCCTCCCGCAGAAGCAGAGAAGATCATCGACTCCGTGTACCTCGTGTCCGTTGAAGCCGCCCTGCAACGGGGCCCGGCGGATTCCGCGAAGCTGCGCCTGTTCATCGGCTACGCCGGCTGGGCGCCGGGGCAGCTGGACTACGAACTCGGGCGCGGCAGCTGGAGGGTTGTGCCGGCAACGGACGAACTCGTTTTCGCCGCGGAACCGCGGGAACTCTGGAAGCAGCTGGCGCCCCTGCAGGAACAGCGCGCGGCGGTGCGCGTACCCGATCGCGTCTACTGATTCGGCACCGCGCCGTCGTCGTATTTTATTGTTGGATTATGTAAAGCTTAATCGCTCGTAATTTGTCATAACACGCCGCGAGGTCCGGCGACTCGCTTCCGCTTCGAGCCGACAGGCGCAGATATTTTCCCAGTCAATTCAAACCACTCTCCGGCTTACTTGCCGGGATTCATCGTTCGCGGATGTCGACGGGCCGTGAGCTCAGGTCGTCAAAAACCGTGAACCGGCGCACAAAGCGAGCTGTGAACTGATTCACGACTTGGTGATATTTGTCACTGAACTGGCGGCGTCCCGGGCGGATACTCATCGACGTTCCTACCGCAGTCTCACGGATCTAGAGAGGTGTGAAATGAGCTTGATGCTTCGCTCGGGTAGGAGGGAGAGAATTACGTCGACAGCCCGGGGCTGGCTGTTATTCCTGTTCGTTGGCTTGTTGACGGCTTTGCTGGCGTTTCCGATTTACGCGGCAAAAGGCGGCAACGGCAAGGGCGGTGGTAAGGGCGGCGCCGACGGCGGGGGCGGAGGCGGCAGCCAGGCCGTCCCCGAGCAGCATTTCCTGTGGCGGATTCCGCTGGGTGGCCCGTATTCGGCGGTCAGGCCGGTCGTCGCGGATGACGGCACGATCTACGCTGTCGACGTGTTGGATAATCTTTTTGCCGTATCGCCCCACGGTGATGTGATCTGGTCGGCCGGGGAGGCCGGCAGCAAGGGCGTGGACATCGGGCCGGACGGCACGATCTACACGGGCAACGAAGACTGGATCAAAGCGTTCAATCCCGACGGCAGCCTGAAGTGGACCTTCACGCAGACACCGCGCGCCTTCCTGCTGCAGGATGTCGCCGTGGGCCCGGACGGGCATGTTTACGCACTGGGTTCCAGCGGTATGGGCGTGTTTTCGCTAGAGGATACCGCCGCCGGACCCGTACATCGCTGGAGCAATCCAGAGCAATACGGGCGCCCGTTCACCGGTTACGTCGAACTGGCATTCGGCCCTACGGTCGACGGCACGGACCAGCAGCTGTATTTCTACGCTAACGGGCACACACGCGCCGTGCGGCTCAGTGACGGCGCATCAATTTTTTCCATAGGCGGTAACAACCAGCAGCCGCAGGTCAGTCCTCTTGACGGCACGTGGCACACGGGCGACTCCGCTTGGTCGCCAGACGGCACGCGTGTGTGGATGTTCCAGTACCCGGCGTTCACGACGGCACTCGAACCGTCGATGGGGCATAGCGGCACCCACTATGCGATCCAGGCGGGTCGGACCGTCTATGCGATCGACAATGTGGGCGTCGAGAAGTGGCAGCGAACCATCGATAACGAATACGTCGGCGGTCCCGATGTCGATCCGAACGAGTCTCAACTCCTGTTGAGCGCGGGCGGCGGTCTGATGCCCGCGGCGATGAGGTCCGTCAGTGCGTCGAATGGCAGTTCATTGTGGCGATTGGAATTTCCGCTCGATCCCGGGGGCTTCGATCAGTTCGTCGATACCGGGGTCCAATTTAGTGCCGACGGTTCTACCGCGTACGTCATCACGGCACTTGCCGGCGGCAATGCCTCGTACCTGAATGCGATCAATACGGATCCGTCCATTCCGAGCGCGTCGACTGTTCTGCGTTCGGCCGATATCGCGATGAGCGGCAGATCGAAAGGCCGTTCCGTGACGATTGACGGAGTCGTCAAGGTTCTCGATGAAAATCTCAACCCGGTGTCCGGCGCAGCGGTTGACGCGACCTGGACGCTGGGCGACGGCTCGACCGTCACTGTGTCAGCGACGACGAACGGATCCGGCGAGGCGAAATTCAGCCAGAGCGGAGACGGTGGTTTGTACTGGCTGGAAGTCACGGACATCGCGCTGTCGGGTTACGTGTTCGATCCCGCACACAGCCTGCTCGTCGCGGGACAGGCGTGGTTCTGATCAAATAATCGGCCCAGCGAGAGAAAACGGAAACGGCAAGCTGCCTTTCACCGTGCTTGCGGCGGTACAATGGCGAGATGCGAGACGTTGCGACAACGGCTTAGGCATGCCTGCCGACACGCCCGGCCGGGCATCACGGCTCATCCGGTCCTACCCGGCGTTGGGCGAAGTGCCGGACACGCTCCTGGAGCAAGTGCATTTACACGGTGTCTGCATTCACAAGCAGGCAGGCGACGTGATGTTCGAGGCCACGGATTTTTCGACGCGGTACCCGTTCATCCTGGCCGGCGTCGCACGCGTCCTCAAGGCGGGACGGTCGGCTCCGGATACATTGCTGTATCGGCTGCCGGCCGGGGAACACTGCCTGTTGTCGGCGTCCGGGCTGATGGCGCACTGGCGTTTTGGCGCGCGGGTCGTCGCGGAAACGGAAACGGAAGTCGTGGTCATACCTGCTGCGCTGTTCCGTGAACTGGTCCGCCAATCGCCCGCGTTCGCACACTCCGTCTATGTCGGCATCGCAAGGCGCCTCGAGACTGTCATGGATCTCGTCGAGCAAGCTACGTACTTCAGGCTGGATCAGCGACTCGCCACGTTGATCCTCGCGGGCGGCACCCCCCTCAATAAGAGCCACCAGGAACTGGCCGACGACCTTGGGGTGACCCGGGAAAACGTCAGCCGTGTACTGAGCGACTTCCGCGGGCGCGGCTGGGTCCGACTGGGCCGGCGACGGATCGATATCGCGGACGCCGATGCACTGCGGTCTTTCCTCGACCAGGAATAGGCATCGCCTTGCCCGACGCACGAGCGTGCAACGCGGGTCGGGACAATCGGGTGTATTCGTCGCGGCTGGCTGCCGGAGACGAAGCGGCGTTCCGCGAGCCCCCGTCGGTCGGTCGCCCGATTGGCGTGACGGAGTCGTGTCGAATGGGAAAGCCTCTGACGCAGGCAGCGGTGGGCTGAAAGCAGCGGCAGGCGTAGTGATCCCACTGGCTCGCCCGGCTGATATGATGGTCGCTGTCAGTAGCGGCGTGCAGGCGAGTCTGAAATGTCAGGGCCGGCAGAAGACAGGGAGCGCCTGGAAACAGCGGCGCAACAGCGGGTCCTGGATGCAATAGATGCCAGGCAGGTCGCCGACTTCTCAGCGCTCCCCGAGCCGGAACGGCGGCTGCCTGCCGGATTCCTGCAGCGCCTGATATCCGGTTCGCACGCGGTTCATGGTGAGCTCTGTTGTCCCCTGCGTATTCGCGGCGCCGATATCATCGGGCAGTTGCGGCCACCATCGGCGGGCGGCGATGGCGGCCGCGCCGCCGTGCAGTTCCTCGCGTGCAATTTCGATTCGCCGGTCGACCTGAGCGGGGCAGAATTCCTGGTCCTGCGTTTCGTG
The DNA here is from genome assembly GCA_041601995.1 of Woeseiaceae bacterium. Classification (GTDB taxonomy): domain Bacteria; phylum Pseudomonadota; class Gammaproteobacteria; order Steroidobacterales; family Woeseiaceae; genus UBA1847. Next base: position 9,431 of record JBFIHC010000090.1, read on the forward strand.
GACTGCCGGTTGCCGGCATTCATCGGCGCGAGCCTGAGCGTGAGTGCCGATCTCGATCTGTCGGGCTCCCATTTCTCGGGCGTCAGCGACTATGAGTCGGAACTGAGCCTGGTGGGTTCCTGCGCGATTCATCTCAACAACGCACGCGTCGGTGGCAAGCTGGATTTGTCGTCGACCGGACGGTCCCGACTCGTAGCTTCGGGCGAGATACGGCTCGAGGGCGCACACATCGATGGCGACCTGAGCTTCGCCGGGGCGCAGCTCGATGGCCGCGGCGCGCCTGCCATCAGCGCCCGGTCGATTACCGTGGGCAGCAATGTCGATCTCCGGTCTGCCTGCGGTCAGCGTTTCGATGCCAGGGGCCAGGTCGGATTCGCTGCCGCACAGGTTACCGGCGACCTGATGTGCGACGGGGCACGGCTTTCGAATCCGGGCGGGCGCGCACTGCACTGCGAAGACCTGAAGGTGGAGTCGGTGTTCCTGACGCTGGATGACGCGACGGGGCTGCTGTTCGAGGCGAGGGGCAGGCTCAATTTCCTGACCGCGGTCATCGGTGGCAGTTTCTTCATGACCAACGCCAAACTCGCGCCGGGCCCGGACTACACGGGATTGCTGCGGACGGGCGGCCCGGTGGCGCTGAATCTCCAGCAGGCGAGGATTTCGAATGCACTGGCATTCAACAACATCACGGCGCTCCCGGACGAGTCGGCATCGCCGACGCCAGGGGCAGCGCCAGCGCCCGTGCGTGGCTGGTTCCTGCTGACCGGCGCGCAAGTCAATTCCATACTGGACAACATCGAGACCGGCTGGCCCGCGCCGGGCTTCCTTGACCTGGAGGGCGCAACCTACGAGCGCATCCGGCACATCGGCGGTGGCGACCTGACAGCGAAACGCATTGCGTGGCTGCGGCGCCAGTTCCCGGATGGGATCCCGAGCGCCGCCAGTTTCCGTCCGCAGCCTTATGAGCAACTGAGCCGCGTACTGCGCCAGCACGGGCTCACTCGTGAAGCGAACTCGATCGCAGTCGAGAAGATCCGCATGCGACTCAAGGCACGTGTGGAGAAGCCCTGGGCCAGGGTCTTCCCGAACCTGCTGATGCTGATCAGTCAGCATGGATACTCGACCAATCGCGCGGTGCTGTCGTTCCTGGCCTTTGTGCTGTTCGGCACGATGATGTATGCGACAGCGCTGTTCGGGTTCGGGGAGCCGTTCCTGCCGGTCGAAAGCGACCCGGCAGCGGTGACTTACGAGTTCGCCTTCGGCCTGCTGCAAGCGACGGCGGACCGCGGTTGCCCGGGGCTACACGTCATGCACTATGCGCTCGACGCCGCGCTGCCGGTCATCGACCTCGCGCAGGACCTGCGCTGCCGATTCTCGCCAGAGGGGCCGCTGCGCTGGCTCTGGTTGCTGCTGCACAGTCTCTACGTCATCACCGGCGCAGCGCTGTCCGCCGTCGTCGTGCTGACCCTCACCGGCGTGTTGCGCCAGGACTGACGTCACCACCGATATCTCGAAGGTCGAAATGCCGCAGCTGCTCACGGCAGGTCGTTTTGTGCATGCGATATCGCCCGGCCGGCGCGTGTCCCCGGAGGCCCCGCACCACCAGGCGACGAACGCACATTGCGAACCACGGGGTCGACTCCCGGCTAGTAGTAGTTCAGGTCTGTAGCCTTGCCACGGAACACGCGGTACGCGTAGACGGAATAGCCGACGATCACCGGCAAGACGATGGCGGCTCCGACAAAGATGAACATCAGGGATTCCGGTGCAGCGGCCGCCTCCCAGATCGTCAGCCTGTCCATCACCAGGTAGGGGAAGAGGCTGTAGGCAAGCCCGTGGAATGCCAGCATGAAGATGGCGACGGTGCTCGCAAACGGTATCCACTCACTGTCGTGTTGACCCTGGTCCAGCTGGCCGGGAAGCCTCGATAGCGAACGGTAAGCGATCAGGAACGTCACCGCCGTCATGACGGGAATCGGCCACAGCACGATCAGGTTTTCGAGGCCGAACCACTTCTCGTAAATGCGCTGGCTGACGAATGGCGTGGCGAGCGACACGGCAGCCACGCCGGCAGCGAGTAACACGATCGAGTGCTTCGCCCAACGGACGGCCCGGCGCTGCAGATTGCCGGTTGTCTTGATGATCAGCCAGGTTGATCCGAGCAACGCGTAGCCGGAGCCCATGCCGAGCCCGATAAGGCAGGCGAACAGGTAACTCCAGAGATCTTCCGTGAAACCCGTAACAACTCGGCCCAGCATGTAGCCCTGCGCGAGCGATGCGAGCAGCGAGCCCGCAAAAAATGCGAAATCCCAGGTCGCCTGGTGTTCGTCCTTTGCTTTCACCCTGAAGTCGAAGGCGACGCCGCGCAGCGTGAGGCCGATCAGCATCAGCGCTACGGGCAGATACAGCGCGCCGAGCACGATACCGTGCGCGGTCGGAAAGGCGACAAGTAGAATCCCTATGCCGAGCACGAGCCAGGTCTCGTTCGCGTCCCAGAACGGACCGATGGAGGCGATCATGGTGTCTTTTTGCCCGTCGTTGTCGCCGAACTGCAGCAACAACCCGACGCCGAGATCGAAGCCGTCGAGAATCACGTAGGCCAGGATCGCCAGGCCCATCACGAGCATGAATGCGAGCGGCAGCCAGCCGGCGGCGGTTGACAGGTCCGGGATCGGCTCAAGCATGTCCGCCCTCCGTAGCGGCCTTGCCGGCAAGAACCCTGGGGCCGTGAGCAGCCGGTTCGGCCTTCTTCGCATCGGCCTGCCCGGCCTGCCGCGCGAGGTAGAAGACGACGGTAATGTAAGCCGTTATCAGCACCGCGTAGAGCGCCAGGTACAGTGCCAGTGTCAGGCCGATGTTGGCGGCGGGGACGCTGGTCACGGCATCTGCGGTGCGCAGCACGCCCGTTACGAGGAACGGCTGCCGACCGATCTC
>JBFIHC010000091.1:0-12308 GCA_041601995.1 Woeseiaceae bacterium
AGCGTGCTGTCGTCCTCGTGGCAGGACAGGCAGGTGTCGGCGCCTTCGCGGCTGTAGTCGGACCCCTCCTGGCCGTCGGCAGTGCCGACGGCCAGGCTGGCCAGCAGGGTTCCTGCGATTACTATTGAGAGCAGCCTCATGGCAGCATCCTTTCCCGCAAATCAATTGAACTGAAAGTCGGCTACGCCATGCACTTCTTCCACGCCTGCTGAGCGGCCTTCGCCGTGGCAGAGCTGGCAGCTCTCGACGCCGGACGAGATCAGCGTGCTGTCCGCCGCCTTGGTGGCCGCGAAGTCGGCGCCGTTCTGCTCCATGTGCGTCTTCGCAAGATCCGACACGTGGCAGCTCGAGCAAACCGAGGCGTTCGGCGAGATCACGACGTCGTCGATCGGCGATGCCGGATCCGCGCCTACCGAAACGGTGGTGCCGAGTACCTCGGCGGGGTCGACCGGGAAGTAGCCGCCAGGCTCGTGACAGCCTTCGCAGTTGTTGATGTGGCCCGGGTAGGTCACGTCGTAGACGTGCACGCTGTTGCGGAAACCACAGACCTCGTACGGCACACCGGTTGCGCCGCTCGAGTGAATCCTGTGGATCATGCGCTTGAAGTCGATCGGCACGTCGTCCGTACCCAGTGCATCGGAACACGGCGGGTTACGCCGGTTGATATCGGTCGCGTTCGGGTTGTGGCAGACGACGCAGACTTCGGGTTCGTCCGTGCGGTTGTTGCCATGCATCGACAGGCGATTGTGGCAGTCGTCGCATTTCTCGATCGCGACTGCATTGCGTCGAGGCACCGGTGTCGTGTCCGTGACCCCGGCGTAAGCGACTGCATTGGTCACCGCGATGCGGTCCGGGTTGCCGTCGCCGTCGGCATCGACCGCCGGATGACCGTCGATCGCCGCGACCAGCGTCCCGGCCGTGCCGGCCGGCACGGCCGTTGGTGACGTCACGGTGAAGGTGCCGTTACCGTTGTCGGTGGACGTGCCGCCGCAGGCCGTGAGCGGATTCATGGATACGGGCTGGGCGGGCGTGTTGCCGCTGCCGGTGTTGGTGTAGTCGCTGGTATCCCAGCCGATGCTGATCGCCAGGCGGCTTGCGCCCCCGGCACAGACGGTGAACGGTGCGTCCGTCTGGATGTTGTAAGGCGCGTCGCCGTTGGTGGGGTCGGTGACCGAAAACTGTACGACCGGGAACTCACCGACGGCCGTGTTGGTCACGCTCAGCACGTTGAACTGGAACGCTTCGCTCGCGAGCTGCGTCGGGATCTCGTGGACTCGCGCGACCTGCAATACGCCGCCGCCCACGGTCGAGTCGGGGCCGTGACAGGTGACGCACTGGGTGTCGTCGGTGAATACGAGGCCGGCCGGGTGTATGCCATCCTCGATGGCGAAATCGTTGTCATTACCTGGCACACCATCATCGTAATGGCAGGTGCCGCACGCGGCCCGGTTCGGCACTGCGCGCCAGTTGCTTGCCTGCGGCGTGTTCGCGTCGCTTTCTTCGTGGCAGGTCTGGCAGTTTCGCACGTCCTGCGTCCAGACAATGTCCGAGTAATCGTGAACGCTGCCGCCGAAACCGATGATCACGTAGCCGTCGCGGCCGGAATGGATGTTGTGGATCAGCGCCTTGAAATCGACGGTATTCCCCGTATCGCCGTCGATCGAATAGGGGTTGTGGCAGGTGACGCAGTAGTCGACGTCGGTGCGTGGACCGCCGTGGAACTCGAGCCGGTCGTGGCACGCATTGCAGGTGTCGTTGTCGACGATACGGCGCTCGGTTAGCGGGTCGCCGCCTGCCGGCACGAACGTGAATATGCCGTTCGACGCTATCGGCGCCTGGCCGCGGATCTCGATGCCGAGGCGATGCGTCTTGGTCGCGTCGAACGTCGGCCCCCCGGGATAGTCCGTCAGCGCATTGGCGAACGTGTAGGTGTAGGTGCCGTCGTTGTTGTCGACCAATGTGCCGGACGAGCCTCGCTCGGTATTGGCCTGGGCATTCGGAATGCCGCCAGAGTCGCGCGTGACGTAGGACTGCCACTCGCTGGAGCTACCGCCGCTGCCCGGCGTCAGCTGTGACAGGACGAAACGGATGTCGCCAGCCGGTAATCCCACAAGTCCCTGGTTCAGGTCGTTGGTCAGCGTCAGGGAAACCGTCGGCGCGCCGCCGCCCGAAGGTACAGCAACGTCGCTCACGGCGATGTTGATCCGCTCGGCCGAATCAACCGGTACGCCGCTGCCAGTGGACGGTCCCGGAGGTCCGGGCGGCCCTGCGGGTCCGGGCGCGCCGTCTGCGCCCGGGGCGCCATCGTTGCCTTCACAGCCGGCGAGGAACAGGCCGAAGAGGATGAGAGATGCAATCCGGCTCGAGCGATTCTTGAAACTTGGCATTTTTGGTCACCCTGGCGAGTTGTTGAGGACAGCTGTACCTGTCACCCTAAGATCCGACTACAAATACTACAGTTAATCGGGTGCATTCCAAGATGGGACGGCACCCCCGAACCCTTCGTAGATATACGTATTCTGCTTTTTCACGCATTATTGCAGGAACATCCCACTGTTGCATTAGAAAGGTCTAATGTTAACGCCTCGCGGCATCGGGAGACCGGCCCGCCTGCGCCGTTTCAGAGCCCACAAAAAAGCCGGGAGATTGCTCTCCCGGCATTGTCGTCTTTCTTGAGTTCCAGAATGAGGCGGGCAAGAACGCCCGCCTCGATTTCCGGGCTTACTCGAACAGGCCCATGATCTTGTCGATCACGCCGTAGAGGATCGCATCGTCCGGTTCGCTGTTTTCAACCAGCGTTCCGAAGGCTTCCGTGTGCGCGTTCCAGGAGGCGAGCTCACCGGCCGCGTCGTCACGAATCAGCCGTGCCCTGTGGCATCCGCCGCAGGCGCGAGAGGCGGCACCGGTGACGTACCGCGGTACGGAACCGATGTTCCTGCCCGTCGGATCTTCAACCGCCAGACCTTCGGCGTCGAGGCTGTACCAGGTCGCCACCGTGTCGGACGACGACAGCAGGCTCGGCATCGACTGCGCCGGGTTGGGCGCGTTGCCTTTGCTCGCATCCGTGTGGCAAGCCTCGCAGTTCCTGATCGTGAAGTTCGGGAAGTTGTGCTTGATGTGCAGGTCATAGCGCTTCGCGAGGACCGGATCGAAGGTCTCGAATACATCGCCCGGGTCGAAGGCCTGGAACGAGTGGATCGCGTGGACGTAGTTGTCGATCGAACGCGATGCCATCTCCACATGGCTGCCGGCATACGTGACGTTGTGGCAGTTCTTGCAGAGCTCGATACCGTCGCCGCCGCGACCGGATTCGCTGTGGAAGCTGCTCGCCAGTGCGTCGTGGCAGACGTTGCACTTCGCGGTGTCGACGGCTGCGTTGACGCCCTTGAAGTAATCGTCTTCCACGAGACCCGTAACCAGGTTCAGGGTCGCGGTTTTACCCGTGAGCACGACGTCGAGGTCGGGACCCGGGGTGGCCAGGTCGGCCAGGTTGAGTTCCGGTGCCACCATGACTTCGATCCGCTTGATCTTCCCATCCGCAATCATTTGCGGGACAGAATCCGTCTTCGTCAGCAACCATTGCGACGGATCCGCCGTTACCTTGTAGTTAGGCGGTGCACTCGCCGGATCCTCGGTGAAGATCGGATTCGGATCGCTCGCAGTCGGATCGTCCACAAGCAAACGACTCACCGGCACATATTCCATCTGGCAGCCAGGCCTCCGGCCGGTGCACACATCGGTTTGTGAATCCCTAACATGTCCATCGACGATGAAGTTCTTGCTGTCCCAGCCGTAGAAGGAGATGTACAGCTCCGGAACGATCGCCGGGTCACTGGTGCTGAAGTCGACCGTGATCAGGCCGGTAACCGGATCGTAGCTGGCCGCATCGATCGAGACCGTGTAGGCGTCGGAAAAGCGCACGCCGGTCGGGTCCGTGATGTTGACGTCGTAGCCCGTGTGATAGGCCGTGAACTGCGGAGCGACCCCGCCGGCCCTGTGGCAATCCGAACAGGTGACACCGGTGTTATGGAAGCCGTCGACACCGGCCTGCGTCCACAGGTAGTCCAGTGCAGGCGCACGATTGGACTGTTCGTAAGGTTCGCCGGGCTGCGCACCGACACCCTCGGGCGGATGGCAGCTCAGGCAGGTCTCCGGGGTGAACTGAGCGTCTGCCAAAACGACGCCAAGCTTGCCGTTGTGGCACGTGTCACAGTTCTGCATCGACTGCGGATACGGGAACTCCATCGCGTGCGACATGTGCACGTCGTTCATGATGTTGGCCGTATACGCATACTCGCCCGGCAGCAGGTCGACACCCGTCGCCCAGTCGAGCGGACGGTCGACCATGTACTGCCAGTCTTCGTGCCCGCCGTTGCGGTCGTCGAAGTGGCAGACTTTGCAGGCCGCAAAATCGGGAAGGCCCGCGACCTCTGCCGCGCGATAGCCGTGCTTCAGGTACGGTGTACCGTGGCACTTTTCGCAACCCGAGGCATTCGCGGCCGAGACGTACGCGGACGCGTCGGCCGCCTGCGCGGTACCGAATGCAAGCGCCGCATTGGAGACGTTATCGTACAGGTGTACGTGCGACGTCGGGATCTCGGCGCCGCTACCGCCCTCGTGGAACAACAACTCGCCTTCCGCGACATAGCCGTAAACCTGCGCATCGGACAGTTCCGGCGCATAAGCGCAGTCGACATCCTGCACCGCGTACAAGCCATTAGCGGGATCTGCCGTGATAAAATCTCGCATCGCACAGCTGTTCAGGTATTCCTGCGTTGCTGCGAAGTGCTGGACCGCAAAGAAGCGCTTCTGTGGGAGGCCGGTCAGGTCGAAGGTGTCGACGTAGGGCGCGCCGTCGAAGGTGATCGAGAAGTTCGCGGTCACGGTGAACGTGCCGTCGAGGTTCGCGACACTCGACACGCCGTCGATCGACAGGGCGATTCTGCTCGCGTCGTTATACGCGAGGTCGTAAAAGTCCTGGTGCAGCTGACCCGCGTCATCATGGCAGGTGCCGCAGGACTCGACTTTGGCCTGCGCGACAGCCGCCGCTACGGGATCATCATCCACACCTGTACCCGGAGGTCCTTCAGGCCCCGGAGGTCCTGCAGGTCCTGCCGGACCCGCTGGTCCCGCAGCACCCGCTGCGCCGTCATCGCCTTCGCATCCGGCAAAGCCGAATGCCACGAGGCAGATGACGAAAATCGACCAGGTCCATCGTTTCAGTGCGTCGAACCGGTTCATTTTCCTACTCCTGTGCATTTGCATCACAAATTGATCGAGGCTGGCAACCGCCGTTCGTGTTGTTGTGGGCGGATTTCCAGCGCTTGGCATAGCGTAGGAAAAGGCAAGTTCCGCAACACTGACTATTGTCAGTTTCGGCGCTGAAAAGGGACGTGGAATCTGCTTATACGCAGGGGCGTTTTTGGCGGTATCTACGTACGGATTTTCTGCAGGGAGGGCTTTGAATGGCGCGGTTTCGGGGCTTCCCGTCCGCCGGAAAATAGAGGGCCTGGACAGCGGGCATTTACCTAACCAAATTATACGTTCGCAACTTGTGGCCTACACTGACAAAGCGCAGGTTCGAGTAGGTAAATACCGAAATATTTCCCGGCAACTTGCTATCGACCGGGCCGGAAAAATCGTCTAAAAACAGCCTTGATAGGCAGGAACAACAGCCATCGAGCGCGCCTACGTATGCCATGCAGTAACTGCGATTGCCCGTTCCAGGAAATCCGGGCCCTGAACGGATCGGACTTGTCGGCCGAGCTGCAGTGCATGCTCGACGATTGCGTGCAGCGCGCCACGTTCCGCCACGGCGAAATCCTGTTCATGCAGGGCCAACCGAGTGCCTGCCTGTTCGCCGTCGTCGACGGCATGGTCAAAATATGCACCCACAACGCCGACGGGCGCGAGCAGATCGTCGGCCTGAGCAGCCCGCAGAGCCTGCTCGTGGGGCTGCAGTCGATAAACGACGATCGCTATGCGTACTCGGCCATCGCGGCCTCGAACGTGACGGCCTGCAAAATTAACCACCGCACCTTGCTTGAGCGCGTTCGCGACAGGGGCGACCTCGCGATGCGGTTGATCCGGGCCATCAACGCCCAGCTGGCGCACAGTCGGGCCCTGATGGAGGTGCTCGGGCACAAGTGCGCCGCCGCCAAGATCGCCTCCTTCATCCTGCTGATGACCCCGAAATCGAAGAAAGGCAACGGTGGCTTCTCGCTACCGTTCTCACGCCTCGAGATCGCCAGTCTTCTCGGGCTCAGCGAGGAGACCGTCTGTCGGCTGATGGCCAACATGAAACGCGAGGGCGCCATCCATGCACCGCGCGGCCGCATCGAGATTCGCGACTGGGACAGGCTGCACGCGATTGCCGACGGCAAGACGAAAAGCAATATCGGCATGTAGTTACGGCGTTTACCTATTGGAGTCGAGGCTTTGCTGTGGCACACAATGGCTGGCCGGGCCTCACCCGTCGATGGGTTGGTCGGCCTGTTTCAGTCTTGTCTCATGATTTATAGTGGGCACCGTTCAGCTCTGGTTAACAAAGCCTGTTGTACAACTAACACTGCCCAATCTTCCAAGCGGAAAAAGGGGATCACATGAAGCGCTTAATCTCTATTGTAATTTCACTGACGCTCGGCTTGTTCGCCTCCGTGTCGATGGCGGGCGACCTGGAGTCAGTCGTCGAGAACTGTAATGGCTGCCACGGTGATGACGGTGTCAGCCAGTGGACCGACGTGCCGACGATTGCGGGCGTGCCGGAGTTCGTTCATGCCGATGCCCTGTACATCTTTCGCGATGAGGCGAGGCCGTGCACGGAAAGCAAGTACAGACAGGGCGACACGAGCCGTGCGGCAACGACGATGTGCGCAGTAGCGGCCGACCTCAGCGATGACATGATCGACAAAATTGCCGCCCATTACGCGGGACTGCCGTTCGTGCCGGCGAAGCAGGACTTCGACGCGGACCTCGCGGCGGCCGGCAAGGCTGTTCACGAAGCCGAGTGCGATCGCTGCCACTCCGAGGGCGGTTCCAATCCTGAAGACGAGGCCGGCATTCTCGCGGGCCAGCAGATGGGCTATCTGACGGACACCTTCGCCGAATATCGCGCGGGCGAGCGCGAGCAGCCGAAGAAGATGGAAGAGAAGCTCAGCGCGCTCAGCGACGACGACATCAAGGCACTCGTTCATTATTACGCCAGTCAGCAGTGACGGGCGGCTCCCACGGGGGCGTTGATTTCGGGAAGCTCTTCGTGTCCATCGATGCGATGGACACGGAGGGCTTCCTGGGTTTTGTCGCCCCGGACGCGGAATTTCGTTTCGGCTCTGCGCCGCCGGTGCAGGGACGTGCAGCCATCGAGGAGGCTGTCGGCGGGTTCTTCGCCTCGATCGCCGCGCTCAGCCATGAGCTGCAGCGAATCGTGGCGAAGGACGATACGGTCGTCTGTGAGGGGGAGGTCACTTACACTCGCCGCGACGGTGGCGCCGTTACCCTCCCGTTCTGCAACGTCTTCGAAACGAAAGACGGCCTGATTTCCGTCTACCGCATCTACATCGACATCGCGCCGCTGTACGCGGCCTAGGGCGCATCGATCGCGGGCCGAGGCCCGTTCCTGCAGGTGGCCGGTCGGGCGGAGAGAATCCGTAGCCGCGGTTCTCGAACCGTGTTCGCGCCGATCTTTGCCGAAGGCTCACTTCGGGAAACCGCAATAGCATAATCCGCGGTCGGATAGTACTTAGGGTCCCAAAGCCACTCATAGAGTGATTCAGTACCATGGATACGGCTGCGGCCAGGGTATCGTGCGCGAAATCGATTCTCGGTTTCGTGCTTTTCTTCGTTACAGTATTCGTATACGCACAGGAGCTCGAGGATTGCCTCGCCTGTCACGACGATGTCGAGTATGCGTCAACCGCGCACCCGGGCGTCGAGTGCAGTGAGTGCCACACGAACATCGTCGACAAGCGCCACAAGCGCGGCGTCGAACCGCTGACCGACGAAGACAGCTGCGGCAATTGCCACGGCCGCGTAATCCGGACAATCGGCCGAAGCGTACACGAAGGCCAGGCCGGTTGCCTCGACTGCCACGGCGATCCACATGCCATCCGCAAGGTGGAAGAGGCCGACTGCAAAGTGTCGGCCGTCAACCAGATCGAACAGTGCGGTGCCTGCCACGACACGCCGGAAACACCCATGCAGGATTACGTGCAGAGCGAGCACGGCCGGGCACTGTTGCTTTCCGGCCTTGTCGCTGCGCCCAGCTGCGCGAGCTGTCACGGTAGCCACAAGATATTGGCGGTGCATGACGAGAATGCGCCGACGTCGCCCGAGCACGCGCCGGAGACGTGCGGCACTTGCCACGCACTGCTGCTCGAACAGTGGCGGGACGAGAGCGCCCACGGCGAGGCATGGAAGGCCGGCGAGGAAGGTCCCGTCTGCACAACGTGCCATTCCAGCCACGCCATCGCCGACCCGATCTCGGCTGCGGCGCGGTTGAAGACACCGGAAACCTGTGGCAACTGCCATGACGCGCAGCTCGGGACCTTCAGAGACAGCTTTCATGGCCAGGCGACCGACCTCGGATTCGCTGCCGGCGCGAACTGCTCCGACTGCCATACACCCCACAAGAACCTCGCGAAAGACGATCCGCGCTCGAGCATTCACCCCGAAAATCTCGTTGCGACATGCGGGCAATGCCACGTAGGCATAACGGCGTCGTTTGCGAGCTTCAATCCGCACAACGACCCCACCGATCCGGCCGATGACTTCCGGGTGTACGTGGTCTGGTTCTTCATGACCGGGTTATTGATCGGCGTCTTCGCGTTCTTCGGCCTCCACGACCTGTTGTGGCTGCAACGCTCGATCGTCGCACTGCTTCGCGGTGAGCTCAAGGAAGAGCGCGAAAAGCACGGGCCGTACGTCAAACGATTCAACGCGATGAACATCAGCATGCATGTCGTCATCATAACGACGTTCCTGCTGCTCGCGCTGACCGGCCTGCCGCTGAAGTTCCACGGCGCGCCCTGGGCACAGACGCTTATCGGGATGCTCGGCGGTATCGACTTCGCCCGCGTCATTCACCGCCTCGCGGCGATCGGCACCTTCGGTTACATGGCCTTCCACGTTGGCAACATCTTCATCCGCTGGTTCGTCCGCAAGGAGAAGGGGATGTTCTGGGGACCGAATTCGATGACGCCGCAGCCTCAGGACGTGCGCGCGTTCGTCGGCAATATTCGCTACTTCCTGTACCTCGGCGACAGGCCCGAAGGGGATCGCTGGACCTACTGGGAGAAGTTCGACTACCTGGCGGTCTTCTGGGGCGTCGTGATCATCGGCCTGTCCGGCCTGATGCTCTGGTTCCCGGATTTCTTCACGCGCTTCCTGCCTGGCTGGACGCTCAATGCCGCGCACGTCATTCACAGCGACGAAGCGCTGCTGGCGACCGGCTTCATCTTCATCTTCCACTTCTTCCATACGCACCTGCGTCCGGAGAGCTTCCCGATGGATCTCGTGGTGTTCACAGGCAAGATGCCGCTGCACAAATTCAAGGCGGAACGACCACTCGAGTACCGGCGCATGGTCGACAACAATGAACTGGAGGACAATATCGTCGATCCGCCGACCCAGGCCGAGAGCCTGACTGCCTATATTTGGGGCACGATCTTCCTTACCATCGGCATCGCACTTGCGATCGGTATAATCTGGGCTCTGCTCAGTCACTGACCCGATCACGATATGACGCCGGCCAACGACGCACTCGAGGATTGACATGTTCAAAGATTTTCTTGCTTCCATCACTCACAATGTGACCAGCCTTATCGGCACGGCCATCGCCGTGGCGAGCCTGGTGCTGATGGCCTGCCTATTCGCGATGGAGCAGTTCGGGTTCGAAGGCGGTCCTTACATCGGGATCCTGACGTACCTGATATTGCCGATGTTCTTCGTCATCGGCCTGTTGTTGATTCCGATCGGCGCACTCTTGTATCGGCGCAAGATGCGGCGCCTGCACGGAAAGGACGCCATCGAGGCGATGCCGGTGTTCGATCTCAACAAGCCGGCAACGCAACGCTGGACGCTGATTTTCGTCGGCGCCACGATGCTCAATATCGTCATCCTGGCGAGTGCGACCTACAAGGGCGTGCACTACATGGAGACTACCGAGTTCTGCGGCCTGGCCTGCCACACCGTGATGCAACCGGAATACACGGCGCACCAGCGCTCGCCCCACTCGCGCGTTGCCTGCGCCGAATGCCATATCGGCCCCGGCGCCGACTGGTTCGTGAAGTCGAAGCTCGACGGCGCCTGGCAGATGGTTGCTGTCGCATTCGACCTGTATCCGCGTCCGGTGCCGACGCCCCTGCACGAATTGCGCCCGGCGCGGGACACCTGCGAACAGTGTCACTGGCCGACCAAGCACATCGGCGACAAGCTGCGCGTGATCAAGCACTACAAGGAAGACGAGGCCAACACCGAGCTGACCACGGCGCTGGTCATGAAAGTCGGCGGCGTCGAAGGCACGGGCGGCACCGGCATCCATTGGCACGTGAATCCGGACGTCTCGATCCGTTACCGTTCGGACGAGACGCGCGAGGAGATCTACGAGGTAGAGATGACCATGGCCGACGGTGCCGTCATCAACTATGCCGATCGCAAGGCGCCGGAAGACGGCGGCATGTGGCGGGAGATGGACTGTGTCGACTGCCATAACCGGCCCAGCCACATTTACAAGCCGGCGCACGTCGAGGTAGACCGCGTCATTAACGAGGGGCTGGTCGACCGCTCGCTGCCCTATGTGAAGCGCGAGGGTGTGCGTATCATCGACCAGCAGTTCGAGTCCCATGAGGCTGCACGCGAAGCCATCGTCCAACAGTTGCAGGCCTACTATGTGGAAAACTATCCCGAGATCGCCGACGCGAAAGCCGACGCGATCCTCGCCGCCGGCGAAGCGCTGGCCGGCGCCTACGCCGTCAATGTCTTCCCGCAAATGAACGTGTGGTGGGATACCTACCCGAACCACATCGGCCATGAGCAATCGGATGGATGTGCCCGTTGCCACAACCGCAGGATGAGGACTGCCGATCGTGATCAGATAAGCGACGACTGCGATTCGTGTCACCTTCTCCTCGCGGAAGAAGAAGAGAATCCCGATCTTATAACCATGTTGCAAACAGAATGAACACGATAAACCCGACGACGACTGCCAGGCGCCAGTTAACGTACGAACTGATCAGTGGTGGTAGCGGACTTTTCCTGGCCCTCTTCATGTGGGGTCACATGGTCCTCGTCGGGTCCATTCTGACGGGCGAACGCGGCTTCAACTGGCTGGCGACGATGCTGGAGGATTACTACATCGCCCAGCCGACCGTGGCCGCGATTCTGCTCCTGTTCGTGGTGCACGCCGTGCTCGCCAGCCGCAAGATCCCGGCACAGCTGCGGGAACGCAAGAAGATGGCGGAACTCGGCAAGGGCCTGAACCGCTCCGGGCGCGAGAAAGTGCCCTCCGCGAGCGAGTTCTCGCCGTTCCATCCGCACACCGAGTCGCTGCTGTGGATCTGGCAGGTTCGCACCGGGATGATCATCCTGGTCCTCGGCAGCTTCCACATCATCCTGCTCGGCATGGACGTGCTGACGGAGCTGTGGGGCACGCGCGTCGGGATCGAGGCGGTCACGACGATGGAGCGCGTGCAGAGCGGGCTGTGGCTGCCGTACGCGATCCTGCTGGTCTGCGTCGAGTTCCACGCCAGCATCGGGCTGTACCGGCTGGCGACGAAATGGGGCGCCGGCGCGATGCTGTCGCGTGCGACGATCCACCGCATCGAACGCGTGCTGCTGTGGTTTTTCCTCGGCCTAGGTGTCGTCGTGCTGCTGGTTCTGGCGGGCGTGCTGCCGCCGCCACTCGCGTTTCTCCTTGGGGGTGCAGGCTCATGAGCGGCTCAATCGTCAGCACCGACGTACTGGTCATCGGCGGCGGGCTGGCCGGCGAACGCTGTGCCATCGAGGCGGCCGCGGCCGGTCACGACGTTCTTATTCTCTCGCTTGTGCCGCCCCGGCGCAGTCACAGCTGCGCGGCGCAGGGCGGCATGCAGGCGTCGCTCGGCAACTGCGTCAAGGCCGAGGGCGATAATCCCACATTGCACTTTCTCGACACCGTACGCGGCTCCGACTGGGGCGCTGACCAGGAGGTGGCGCGTATTTTCGCGGAGGAAGCACGAATCGCCGTGCGCGAGCTCGCGCACTTCGGCGTCCCGTGGACGCGCGTGCGCGGCGGAAAGAACAGCTACTTCATCAAGGGCGAGCGCGTCGAGATC
>JBFIHC010000092.1:0-11938 GCA_041601995.1 Woeseiaceae bacterium
GAACCCACGGTACGGGAGAACCGTACACCTGATTTCGAGTCAGGCCCATTCGACCACTCTGGCACCTCTCCTCAATTCCGCATTTTCGTCTAGCGAGACGCCCTGCGGGCGTCGTACACCTGATTTGACTCGTCGCTTCGCTCCTCGCCCCTTCGGGGCGCCTGCGGCGTCCGAAATCGCTGCCGGCGATCTTCTGGATTACTCGGGCAGCGCCCCGATGCTGCGGTGCGGGGTCGGGATTGTACGCATCTGTCGCAAACTTTAACAGCATGGACCACGACAAAAACGGTAAAATCGGCACATAGCGCCGGGCCGGCGACAGCGCAGCGGGGGGAACACTGCCTGTCCAATCGGTCGAACGATAAAGCGATGCAACACGGAGACTGCGTTTGCGGCTGTTGCTCTACATAACAATTGCGGCACTGCTCGGCACCTGTTCGTCGCCGCCTCCTCTCCTCGACCAGGTACTGGAAATCGGGGAGCTGCGTGTTGTCACACGTGACAGTCCGGTGTCGTACGTCGAAGGGCCCGACGGACCTTCGGGTCCCGAGTTCGACCTGGTCAAGCGCTTCGCCGACGAGCTCGGTGTCGAACTGGTGATCGAGACCGTCGACAGCATTTCCGAGATCGTTCCTTACGTGCTTTCCGGCAATGCGCACATGGCCGCGGCGGGTCTCTCGATTACCGAGTCGCGGCGCGAGTACCTGAATTTCGGATATCCGTACGAGATGGTCGACATGCACCTCGTGTACAAGCTCGGTACGGGCAAGCCGAGAGACATCGAGGACGTCGTGGGCCGGCCCATCGAAGTCGTGGCAGGCAGCAGTCACGCGGACATGCTGCAGGCACTGTCGAACGTGCACCCCGAGCTTGAATGGACAGACAACGCCGACGCCGAGGTGACCGACCTGCTCGCCAAGGTGGCCGATGAAGAGGTCGATTTCACGATTGCGGACAGCACGGAGTTCAACATCCAGAGGCATTTCCATCCTGGCCTGCGCGTCGCGCTCGACCTCGAACTCGGCGACCCGATCGCCTGGGCGTTTCCGAAGGGTACCGGCGACAGCCTGCTGGCCCGCGCCGACAGGTTCCTGATCGATGCCGACCGCGAAGGCTACCTCGCGCGCGTCCACGAACGTTACTACGGGCACACCAAGCAGTTCGACTACGTCGGCACACGTAACTTCATCCGCCATTACGAGAGCCGCCTGCCGCGATACCGGCAGATGTTCGAGGAAGCCGGCGCCGAGTGGGGCGTCGACTGGCGACTGCTCGCCGCCATCGGCTACCAGGAGTCGCACTGGCGCTCCGGCGCCGTCTCGCCCACCGGCGTCCGCGGCATCATGATGCTCACGGAAGATACAGCCGACTTCCTGGGTATCGACGACCGCGTGAATCCGAAGAACAGCATTTTCGGGGGGGCTCAGTACTATGCCTGGCAGACCGAACGCGTCGCCGACACGGTCGATGAACCGGACCGCACCTGGATGGCGCTGGCTGCGTACAACGTGGGCCTCAACCATCTCAAGGACGCGCGCAAGATCGTGGAGTGGCAGGGCGGCAATCCGGACACCTGGGTCGACGTGTCGAAAGCGCTGCCCTTGCTCGCGCAACGCAAGTGGTATTCAAAGGTGCCCTATGGCTATGCACGCGGCTGGGAGCCCGTGCTCTACGTCAACAACATCCGGAGTTACTACAACATCCTGAAATGGCTCACGGCGAACGAGGAATCCGGGAATCCAGAGGACCTGAAGATTCCGGAGGAAGATCCGCCCGAGCCTGACGTCGTCGAAGACGAGCGCGAAATCACCGAGACCTAGCGGTCGCGCGCGGGCTCGATTCTACAGGTCGAACAGCATTGCAGGAGGGGTTCTCGGACCGCGATGTTCGCGCGCCGGGGCGCGCTCCTACCGTTCCCTTTTCGATTCGAAAAACGTCTTCAACACCGCCCCGCACTGCTCCGCGAGCACGCCGCCGTTGATCTCGAAACGGTGGTTGAAAGACGGGCTGTCGGACAGGTCGATCGCGCTGCCGGCCGCCCCTGCCTTTGGGTCGTAGGCGCCGAACACCAGCCTATCGATGCGCGCCTGCACGAGGGCGCCGATGCACATGGCGCAGGGCTCCAGCGTCACGTAAAGGGTCGCGCCGGTGAGCCGGTAGTTGCCCTTTTCACGCGCCGCCGCGCGCAACGCGACTATCTCGGCGTGCGCGCTCGGATCGCTGTCGGTCTCACTGCGGTTATGGCCCCGGGCGAGGATCTCGCCGCCGGCAACGACCACGGCGCCGACGGGAACCTCGCCCGCATCGGCCGCAACCTCCGCCTCTGCGAGCGCGGCGCGCATGTGGCCAATGTCAGTCTCCGACCAGGGCGTCATTTAATGCGGCCCGGTTGTTATCGGGCCGACTTGATTGCCCATCTTATCCACAACAATCAATGTGTTACACATCTATTGGTCACCGTTGGCGTCCTTACCTTCAGCGATAAAAGGCAACTTTTCACGCAGATTTCTGACTTCCTGCAGCCTCAAACGTCAGTCACAGCAAGAGACGTACTACTCCCACTCGATCGTTGCGGGCGGTTTGCCGGAGATGTCGTAGGTCACGCGGGAAATACCGTCCACCTCGTTGATGATGCGCAGGCTGACATGTTCGAGGAACTCGTACGGCAGCCGTGCCCAGCGCGCCGTCATGAAGTCGATCGTCTCCACGGCGCGCAGCGCGATCACGTAGTCGTAACGGCGCCCGTCACCCATCACGCCCACCGACTTCACCGGCAGGAACACGGCGAACGCCTGGCTGACCTGGTCATAAAGATCGTTGTTCCGCAGCTCGTCGATGAAGATGTCGTCCGCGAGCTGCAGTTTTCTGACGAATTCGCGCTTTACCTCGCCGAGTACGCGCACGCCGAGGCCGGGGCCGGGAAACGGATGGCGGTACACCATCTCGTGCGGCAGGCCGAGTTCGAGGCCGATCTTGCGGACCTCGTCCTTGAACAGCTCGCGCAGCGGCTCGACCAGCGACATGCGCATGTCCTCCGGCAGCCCGCCGACGTTGTGATGCGACTTGATTACGTGCGCCTTGCCCGTCGAAGCCCCGGCCGACTCGATCACGTCCGGGTAGATCGTGCCCTGGGCGAGCCACTCGATGCTTTCGAGCTTGTGCGCTTCCTCGTCGAACACCTCGATGAACTTGGCGCCGATGATCTTGCGCTTCTGTTCCGGATCGCTGACGCCTTCCAAGGCATCGAAGAAGCGGTCCGCCGCGTTGACGCGAATCACGCGCACACCGAGATGATCGGCGAACGTGTCCATGACCTGGTCGCCTTCATCGTGGCGCAGCAGGCCGTGGTCGACGAACACGCAGGTGAGCTGGTCGCCGATCGCCTCGTGCAGCAGCGCCGCAACCACCGACGAATCGACGCCGCCGGACAGGCCCAGCAGGACCTGGCCGTCGCCCACCCGCTCACGAACCCGTGCGATGCTGTCCGCAACGATGTTGCCCGGCGTCCAGTCGCTCGCGCAGCCACAGATATCGTGCACGAAGCGCTCCATGATGGCCTGGCCCTGCAGCGTGTGCGTGACCTCCGGGTGGAACTGCACACCGTAGAAATGTCGGCTGCGGTCTTCCATTGCCGCGAGCGGCGAATTCTTGCTGCTGGCGGTCGCCTCGAAACCCGGCGGCAGCGCTTCCACGCGATCGCCGTGGCTCATCCAGACCTTCAGCAGCGGCGGCCCCGTCTCCGTATCGCTGAGCCCGCCGAGCAGCCCGGAATCGCCCGGCTCGATCTCGGCATAGCCGAACTCGCGATGCGAGGATGCCTCGACCTTGCCGCCCAGCTCGGCCGCCATTGTTTGCATGCCGTAACAAATCCCGAGCACGGGCACGCCGAGTTCGAAGACCGCGTGCGAGACCCGCGGCGGTCTGTCGAGGTTCACCGACTCGGGTCCGCCGGACAGGATTACGCCGGACGGTGCGAACGCGCGAATGGCATCGTCGCCCATGTCCCAGGGGTGAATCTCGGAATAGACGCCACGCTCACGCACGCGCCGCGCGATGAGCTGCGTGTACTGGCTGCCGAAGTCGAGGATCAGCAGCCGGTGCGCGTGGATGTCCTTGCGCGGGATGTTGGTAACGCTTGCGGGCTGGCTCATGAGTACTCGTTGACGGTCATTTGGTCCGGTAGTTCGGGGCTTCCTTGGTGATCGTCACGTCGTGGACATGGCTCTCTCGCATGCCGGCCCCGGTTATGCGGACGAACTGCGGCCGGGTGCGCATCTCCTCGATCGTGCTGCTACCCGTGTAGCCCATGGCCGCGCGCACGCCGCCGATCAGCTGGTGCACGATCGCGATCAGGCTGCCCTTGTAGGCCACGCGGCCCTCGATGCCTTCGGGCACCAGCTTCTCCAGTTCTTCCGTCGCGTCCTGGAAATAACGGTCTGCGGAACCCTGCGTCTGCCCCATCGCGCCGATCGAACCCATGCCGCGATAGGACTTGTAGGACCGGCCCTGGTACAGCTCGACTTCGCCGGGCGATTCCTCGGTGCCGGCGAACAGACCACCGATCATCACCGAGTAGGCACCGGCGACCAGCGCCTTGGCAATATCACCGGAGTAGCGGATGCCGCCATCGGCGATCAGCGGTACGCCCGTCTTTTTCAGCGCGTCGGCAACCTCGGCGACGGCGGAGACTTGCGGCACGCCGACACCCGCGACGACGCGCGTCGTGCAGATCGATCCGGGGCCGATACCGACCTTGACGCCGTCGGCTCCGGCCTTGACCAGCGCTTCCGCCGCATCGCCCGTGACGATGTTGCCACCGATGACCTGCATGTCCGGGTACTTCTGCTTGATTCGTGTCACGCGGCTCAGCACGCCCTTCGAATAACCGTGCGAGGTATCGACGACGAGCACGTCGACGCCGGCCTCGATCAGCGCATCGACACGATCGTCAGAATCGTAACCCGTGCCGACGGCGGCCCCGACCCGCAATGCGCCGCTCGAATCCTTGCAGGCGCGTGGAAAGTCCTTGGCTTTCTGGAAGTCCTTGGCCGTGATCATGCCCTTGAGCTCGAAATTCTCGCCCACGACAAGGACCTTTTCGATGCGGTGCTGGTGCAGCAGTGACACGACCTCTTCCTCGTCTGCGCCCTCCGCCACCGTGACCAGGCGCTCCTGCGGCGTCATGACCGACGACACCGGTGCGTCGAGCTTGGTTTCGAAGCGCAGGTCGCGACCGGTCACAATGCCCACGGTCTGGTGCTGGCGGACGACCGGAACGCCGGAGATGCCCATCGCGCGGGTCAGTTCGATGACTTCGCGAATCGTCATGTCCGGTGTCACGGTAATCGGGTTTCGCACGATGCCGCTCTCGAACTTTTTCACGGTGTGGACCTGCCGCGCCTGTTCCTCGATCGTCATGTTCTTGTGGATGACGCCGATACCGCCTTCCTGGGCGAGTGCGATGGCGAGCCGGGATTCGGTCACCGTGTCCATGGCGGCGGACAGGATCGGGATGCTCAGGGTTATTTCGGCGGTGAGCCGCGTACTGAGATCGACCTCGCGCGGGAGAACCTCCGAGTAGCCGGGCTGCAGGAGGACATCGTCGAACGTCAGTGCTTCCTTGGCGATGCGCATGATCTGTTTTGCGTCTCTTGGTAGGGATAAACGGTCAATTGTACGCCGCTCTAATTTCCGGCACTAGCTTGGACTGATCGGCTATACTCGCGAGCATGGAAAACTCGGGTCAGGCGACCGCGATCACGGTCAGCGAGCTGAACCGCCAGGTCCGGACCCTGCTCGAGCGGGGCATCGGCCGGCTCTGGGTCGAAGGCGAAATCTCCAACATCGCGCGGCCGGCCTCCGGCCACCTCTACTTCAGGCTCAAGGACGAATCGGCGCAGATCAGCGCGGCCTTCTTTCGCAACCGCCAGCGCGGCCCGACCCACGCATTCAAGAACGGCGATCACGTCCTCGCCTATGGCCAGGTCAGCCTGTACGAAGCGCGCGGCGACTACCAGCTCATTGTCGAACACATCGAAGCCGCCGGCGAGGGCGTGCTGCAGCGTCGCTACGAAGCCCTGAAGAAAAAGCTGGCCGCGGAGGGCCTGTTCGACGAGGGCCGCAAGCAACCGGTCCCCGCGCTGCCGCGGCGTATCGGCGTCATCACCTCACCCAGCGGCGCGGCGGTGCGCGATGTCCTGAGCGTTCTCCGCCGCCGCTTTCCGTTCGTGCCGGTCGTCATCTACCCGGCCTCCGTACAGGGGGACGCGGCGCCTGCCGAGCTGATCGCCGCCCTGCAGGCCGCGATCCGGCGGGACGAATGCGACGTGCTGATCCTGACGCGGGGCGGCGGCTCGCTGGAGGACCTGTGGGCCTTCAATGACGAACAGCTCGCACGCGCCATCGCGGCGTGCCCGATACCCGTCGTGAGCGCCGTCGGTCACGAAGTGGACGTCACGATTGCGGATTTCGTCGCCGACGTGCGTGCGCCGACCCCGTCGGGCGCCGCCGAACGGGTGGTGCCGGATCGGAGCGACTGGCTGCGCGCCGTCGGTACCATCGCGACGCGCATCGCGCGCCAGGGCCGGCGGATCCTCGAAAACAAGGCGCAGGCGCTCGACTGGCTGGGCCGGCGCCTCGTCACGGCAAGCCCGGCGGCACGGGTCGCGCGGCAGCAGGACAGGTTGCGCGAAAACCTCGGCCGGCTCGCCGCCGCCATGCGACACGAGCTGCACGCACGGGGCAGCCGGCTGTTCGCGTTTAACCGGGCCCTGTTGCAGGTGTCTCCCGCCGTCCGCGTGCAACGCGCCATCGGCCGCGCCGCGCAACTTCGCCAGCGCCTCGCCAGCGCAGGCCGGAACCGCATTGCGGACGCGGATCACCGTCTGCGACTGACCGCGAGGGCGCTGGATGCCGTGAGCCCGCTCGCAACGCTCGATCGTGGCTACGCGATCGTCACCGATTCCGCCACCGGGAAGGCACTCTCGCACGCATCGCAGGTCAAAAAAGGGGACGACGTTCGTGCGCGGCTCGCGCACGGCGAGTTGCTTGCAAAGATCACCGGGATCGTGAATGACCAGGATTAGCATGGCCGCCGTCCTGCTCGGCATTCTGTGCGCCGCCACAGCCGCTGCGGTGCCGAAGCATGCGCCGTGGCCGGGCGGCATCGCCGTCATCGACGTCGGTCCTGCCGAAGCACCACGCCCGGTCGTCGAGTTCGACCAGCGCCGCGTGCTGGTCACAAAAAACGGCGATCGCTGGCTCGCAGCCGTGGGTATTCCACTCGATGCGCCGACCGGGCAGCTGTCGATCCGCGTCAACACGGCACGCGACATTGCTTTCGAGGTTCGCGAACACGCGTACCGCGAGCAGCGCCTTACAGTAAAGAACAAAAAATACGTGAGCCCCGACGAAGCGCAACTCGAGCGCATCGGAGGCGAGCGCCGCATCATCGATGCGGCGCTGCGCAACTGGCGCGATATCGACGTCGGTGCCCTGGCGCTCACCGCGCCGGTGGACGGCCCCCGCAGCTCGAGTTTCGGCCTGCGGCGCTTTTTCAACGACCAGCCCCGCGCACCGCACAAGGGCATGGACATCGCCGCATCCGAGGGAACAATGATCAGCGCGCCCGGCAACGGTGTCGTCACGGCGACCGGTGACTATTTCTTCAATGGCAAGACCGTGATCATCGACCACGGTCAGGGCTTCGTAACCATGTACTGCCACCTGAGCGAGATCGCAGTGACCGAGGGGCAGCCGCTGGAGACGGGTGAACCCATCGGCGCCGTCGGCGCTACCGGGCGCGTCACCGGCCCGCACCTGCACTTCGGAACGTATCTCAACGGCACTGCCGTCGACCCGGCGTTGTTACTGCAATAAGTGCCCTTTTCAAGCAGGGGATCATTGCGGCTCGAGATGGGCCGGGCGCTGCCGGCAGAACAGGCTGCAGCGACGCGTGTTGGCGCACGATCGGGCTTAACGCAATCGCGGTTCGAGAACCGCCCCTACCCGCCGAATCGGCCGGCGCACTCGAGGAATTCACAGATCACCGGCCGGAAAGCGTCCATGTCCACGAGGAAAGCATCGTGGCCCTGGATGCAATCGAGCTCCACGAGGTAGGTCTCTTCGCAGACGGTCCTGATGCCGTCTGCAAGCTGGTGTTGCTGGTGAATGGGGAACAGGATGTCGGTCTTCGTGCCGATAACGAGGGCGCGCTGCAATTTCAAACGGCGGAAAGCGGCCTCCAGCGAGCCGCCGTGCTCGGCCAGGGAGAACAGGTCCGAGGCCCGTGACAGGTACAGGTAGCAATTCGCGTCGAATGTGCCGCTGAACTTGTTGGCATGGTTCTCCATGTAGGACTCCACGGAGAACTCGATGCGGAAGCGATCGTCGACGGGACCGACGTCCGTGACGCGCTCGCGGCCGAAGCGCATCTCCCATTCCTCCGGCGACCGGTAGCTGATCATACCGAGCTTGCGCGCCATGCGCGGGCCGCTGATCGGTGGGTCGTCGGGATCGTAATTGCCGTCGTTCCACTTCGGATCGGAACGGATCATCTCGCGTTGCAACGAGCGTATCGCGATCGCCCATGGCAGCGGCCGCGCCGACGAGGAGATGGAAATCAACCCGGCGACCGCATCAGGATGTTTCACGCACAGCGCGAGACCGCTCATGCCGCCCATCGAACAGCCGACGACCGTGTGCAGTCGCTCGATACCCAGACGCCGCACCACCTGGTAGGCGGCTTCCGCGACATCCTCCAGCGACAGCGTGGGAAAGGAAATACCGTAGCGCGCGCCGGTTTCCGGGTTTATCGATGCCGGCCCCGTGGAGCCGAAGCAGCTGCCGAGCGAATTGACGCAAATGATGTGGTACTTGTCCGTGTCGAGCGGCAGATCCTCGCCGATCATGTTTTCCCACCAGCCCGGCGTCGGATCCACCCCCGACGATGCGGCGTGCGCGGACGGCGACAGGCCGGTGAAGATCAGGATCGCGTTGTCTTTCGCATCGTTGAGCTCGCCCCAGGTCTCGTATGCCAGCGTCGGCGACTCCAGGTAGCCGCCACGATGCATCTTGAAGCGCCCCTCGAGGGTCATGAATTTCGTCGCTAGAGTCATCGCCGTTACTTCTTTACGTGCTTGATCAGCCGTTTGCGCCGCCGTTGCTGGCGCGGCGTCAGCTTGTTGCGCCGACCCTTGTAGGGGTTCTCGCCCGTCTTGAAGGCCAGGCGTACCGGCGTACCGCGCAGTTTAAACGCTTTGCGGAAACGATTGATCAGGTAGCGCCGATACGACTCCGGCACGCGCTCCGTCTGGTTGCCGTGGATCACGATCACGGGCGGGTTGCGGCCGCCCTGGTGCGCGTACCGCAGCCGGATCCTGCGCCCGCGGACCATGGGTGGCGGGTGCGCCGTGACCGCACTCTCGAGTTCGCGCGTCAGTTCCGTCGTGGACAGGTCACGCATCGCCGCTTTGTACGCCCGCTCCACGGCCGGCAGCAGGTCGCCGACCGCCGTACCGTGCAGCGCGGAAATCGTGATGCGCTCGGCGAAATCGAGGAACGGCAGTCGCCTGTCGAGTTGTTCGCGCACTTGCTTGCGCTGCTCTGCGCTCAGGCCATCCCACTTGTTGGTCACGACGACCAGCGCGCGGCCGCGCTCCAGCACCAGTCCCAGCAGGCTTACGTCCTGCTCGGTGATGCCTTCGTGGGCATCCAGCACGGCGATGACCACCTGTGCCTGCTCGATCGCCTGCAGCGCCTTGACGATGCTGAACTTCTCGATTGCTGCCTGCACGCGCGCCTTCCGCCGGATGCCGGCGGTGTCGATGAGAACGTACTTGCGGTCGTTGCGCACGAAAGGTACCGCGACGCTGTCACGGGTCGTGCCGGGTTGGTCGAACACCACCAACCGGTCCTCGCCAAGCAGCCTGTTGATCAGCGTCGACTTGCCGACGTTCGGGCGGCCGATGACCGCGATGCTGAGCTCCTCGTCGCCCGGCTGCTCCTGCTCTTGCACATCGGCATCGAACTCGTCGAGCACCGCTTCGATCAGTGCACTGACTCGGTCCCCGTGCGCCGCGGACACCGCGTGCGGTTCGCCGATGCCGAGACTGTGAAATTCGCTTGCGGCAACGGCGGTGTCCAGCCCTTCGGCCTTGTTGACGGCCAGCCAGACCCGCTTCGCGTGCCGCCGCGCCAGCTCGGCGACGTGCTGATCGGCTGCAGTGAGTCCTTCCCGCGCGTCGACCAGGACGATCGCCGCATCGGCCTCTCCGAGTGCACGCACGGTCTGTCCGGCCATGCGTTCGTCGATGCCTGTCTCGCCGCCGGCAACGCCGCCGGTGTCGATGACCAGGTAGGGTATCGGACCGAGTTTGCCGAAGCCGTACTTGCGGTCGCGGGTCAGGCCCGGGTAGTCGGCGACCAGCGCATCCCGGGACCGGGTCAGGCGGTTAAATAACGTGGACTTGCCGACGTTGGGCCGGCCGATCAATGCAATGACGGGGAGCATCGGGTATCACCGACACGCGCACGTGTCAGGCGCCCTCGTCTTCGCTTTCTGCGATATCGGGGGCGCGCCGCGGATCGCGCTTCGGCTCCACGATGGTCCAGGCACTGACGCTGCCGTCATCGGACTGCACGTACAGCCTGTCCGCCATCACCAGCGGCGTGCTGACGATCGCGCTCGTTCCGGCGCGCACGCGCGCCGCCGGTTCGCCATCCACGTTCGAGAAGAAATGCAGGTAGCCTTCCAGGTCTCCCACGACCACCGTGGTGCGAAACGATACCGGCACGGTCGGTTCGCGGCGCAGCAGCGCATTCTGGCGCCACAGTTCGGCACCGCTGCGGCGGTTCAGGGCGACCAGTTCGCCATTCTGCAGCGTGGAATAGACGTTGTTCCAGTCGGCGGTCACGCCCGCGTACGTCGACAACTCGCGCGCCCACAGTACTTGACCGGACTCCGCGGCGAGCGACGCGATGCGGCCCTGGTATCCCGCCGCGTAGATATCCTGGCCGACAACGGCGATGTCACCGTCGATATCGGACAGGCGATCGAGGTCGGAACGCCCGCTGGGAGGCGCCAGCATGCTGTCCCACTCCACGTCGCCGGTCTCCAGGTTGATTGCCATGACGCGGCCGTTGTCAAAACCGGTCACAATGGTCTGTCCCACCTGCATCGGTGACGTCGAGCCACGCATCGTCAGTGCGGGTGTCGACTGCTCGAGTGTCCAGCGCTCGGAGCCATCGAACACGGAAAGGGCCGTCAGCTTGTTGTCGACCGTCTGGACCACCGCGTACTCGTCATGGACCAGCGGTGTCGCCAGCGATTCGCCGGAGATGTAGGCGCGCCACCGCTCGGTGCCGTCCTCGGCCGAGAGCGCCACGACGTAGCCGTCCGCCGCCACCACGACGACCAGGCCTTCGCCGACCCCGGGACCGGACGACAAACCGATGCCGAGCTTGTTGCGCCAGACCTGCCTGCCTTTCTCCGGGTCGAGTGCGACGACGTTGCCGTTGACGCTGGCGGCGTAGATGCGGTTGCCGTCCCCGGCAGGGCGCAGCGCAACGCGCAGAAATTCGGCGTCGGAACCGACCTTGGTGCTCCACATTCGTTTCACCGGAACCTTGTCGTCGAACTCGATCAGCTCCGCGGGCTCCAGTTCCTTGTCGTCATCGCCGAACAGGCCGCAGGCGGAAAGCAATAACGCCGCGGACAGGGCCAGCAAATTGCGGCCGGTCGTTGTCACTCGCTGCCGTCCTCGGCGGCGGTATCGGCTGCGGTCTCATCAGCGGCTGTTCCTGACGTCGTGGGAAGATCGAGCAGCTTCAGCTGGATCAGTCCCTGGTCAACGGTCGGCTGCGCTTCGCCCAGCGCCGCCTGGTACGCAGTCCGCGCCTCGTCGTAGCGGCCGAGGGCCACGTACGCGTCGCCCCGCTC
>JBFIHC010000093.1:0-11897 GCA_041601995.1 Woeseiaceae bacterium
CCCCGAACCGGAAAATGAAAAGGCCCCGCGAGGGGGCTCGAAAACCGCAGTTGAGGGATTGATTCGCGGACTTGTCGAACAGCGGCCCTCGTCGCCAGCTCCCCGAACCGGAAAATGAAAAGGCCCCGCGAGGGGGCCTTTTCATTTTCTGGCTGGGGGAGAGGGATTCGAACCCCCGTTGACGGAGTCAGAGTCCGTAGTCCTACCACTAGACGATCCCCCAAAACTAGACCGTATCTTACTCCGAGATCGGTGAACGTACCCGCTTCGCGCCTACGTCTGTCGCCGCGCTGCGCGCGCCTCGACTCGAGCCCCCGTCGACGGAGTGAGAGTCCGTAGTCCTGCCACCAGACGATCCCCCAAAAGCGGGACGCTTGTGCTTAACGCTTCGAGTACTGCGTTGCGCGGCGGGCTTTGCGCAGACCCACTTTCTTGCGCTCGACCTCGCGGGCGTCGCGGGTCACGAAACCGGCTTTGCGAAGGCTCGCCCGCAGCGACTCGTCGTATTGCATCAGGGCGCGCGTGAGTCCGTGGCGAATTGCACCGGCCTGGCCCGTCGTGCCGCCGCCGGTTACCGTGACATTGACGTTGAACTGGTCGCCGAGATTCATCAGCTTCAGCGGCTGGCGCACGATCATCTGCGCCGTCTTGCGGCCGAAGAAAACGTCCAGCGGCTTGTCATTGACCGTGATATCGCCATTACCGGGCTTCAGGAAGACACGCGCCGTCGACGTCTTGCGCCGGCCGGTCCCGTAAAAAGATGCTTCACTCATTAAATTGCCTCAATACTCGTTTGCCAGGACTCAGGCGTTGACGTCCAGCGGGATCGGCTGCTGCGCAGCGTGACTGTGCTCCGGGCCTGCGAATACGCGCAGCTTGCTGAACATCTTACGGCCCAGCGGCCCCTTCGGCAGCATACCTTTGACGGCGTACTGGAGTGCCCGCTCGGGTGCCTCGTCCAGCAGGGTCTCCAGGTTCGTCGATTTCAGATTACCGATGTACCCCGTGTGATGGTGGTACATCTTGTCCTTCATCTTGTTGCCCGTAACGCGGATCTTCTTGGCGTTTACGACGACAATGTAGTCGCCTGTATCCACGTGCGGCGTGTATTCCGGCTTGTGCTTGCCACGCAGGCGGCGAGCGATCTCCGTCGACAGGCGACCGAGGGTCTTGCCCGTTGCGTCGACGACATACCAGTCGCGCCGTACCTCTGCGGGTTTGGCAGAAAACGTCTTCATGATATCCAGATTCCTACGGGAATTCGTTGTAATGCGGCGGTGCCGGCCTGATGAACAGCCCCGCGGCTTCCGCCCGGGCAGCCACGAGCCTGCCGGAGGGGCGAAAGGCGCGAAATTCTACTCGACCCCCCGCCTCATTGCAAACCGTTTCGGGCCCTCACGGGCAAATGTGGTGCCTTGCCTCCGGATGCATTTCTTCTTGCTCGACAACGGCTTACGAGGAGCCGTCGCGGGCCGGGGGCGCTAGAAGGCGTATTCCAGCGAGATTGCCGTCCGGGTGTCGGTCTTTTCGGTGCCGAGCGGCACGTCGCTGTTGTTGCGGATCGTGTACGACGCCACCAGGTTCAGCGCCCCGACGAGCTTCGCGGAGATGGCGGTAACCGACTCGCTGAAGGTGTTGTCGTTACCCACCTCGACGCGCAGGGTTTGCCGGAAAGCCGAGGTTTCGCTGAATTGCCACTTGTACTTCAGCGCACCGGTGGCAATCGTCTCGCTCTGCGTGCCGCCCAGCTGATCTTCCGACTGGCGCGCACCGAAGCCGAGTTCTCCTTCGAGGTCGTGCACGTCGGTATCGATAATGTGGCGACCGTAACCGACCGTCTGCGAGAACTGCGTATCGAAACCGCCGAACCGGTCTTTGCGCCAGTTCAGCCGGCCGAACACGT
Organism: Woeseiaceae bacterium; assembly: GCA_041601995.1. Classification (GTDB taxonomy): domain Bacteria; phylum Pseudomonadota; class Gammaproteobacteria; order Steroidobacterales; family Woeseiaceae; genus UBA1847. Next base: position 1,904 of record JBFIHC010000093.1, read on the forward strand.
AATCCCGATCGGTGAAGTCCCAGCCGGACTTCCAGCCGGCCTCGTAGGCTTCGGCGGTCGTCACCTCGTTCTCGGAGGCATTGATGGCCGAGGCCAGTGCTTCATGGTGCCAGTTTCCGGCGATGTACTTGGCCTCGAAGCTCGTATTCAGGCTGGATGTTTCCGTATTACCGTTCGTGGCCAGGTAGCCGAACTTGACGTTGCCCTCGAACGGGTCACTCGCTTTTTCCGCTGCGAGCAGAGGTGCGGCAAGGCTCAAAGTCGCTACGAAGACGGCACTTCGCACATTCATAGTTCTCTCCGGGAGCTGTACAGGGGTAAAAAATCGAGCGCGAGTATATAGGAGGATTATTGAGGACCGCCACTATTTACAAATTGTTATATCTTTCCCCAATCAGGCAGCGAAACCCTCAGCCAGCCGCCAGTGCCCGTGCAGGTCGCCACGAAGATCGACGACGCCTTCCCGGGCGCTCCCAATCGGCCTGCGATCGGCGAACGGTGGGAGGTTTCGTCAGGGCCGACTGCGGTTTAACGCGGAACGTGCTGGCCGGCATCCGGCTGCGCATCAATCAGGCCTTCGGCTTCAGGTTCGGCTATCGCCGTGCGACGATCGCGTTCGAAGGGGCGATCGAGGGCGCGCCGGAAAAGACGGAAATGTCACTCAGCGGGCCTGACGTCGGCGTGTTGTTCCACTCCTGACCAGCGCGAACCACGCTTGCTATAATTCGCCGCATGCGAGAACGCTCCCTGACACCGCTCGACCGGCTGCTGGCCGGCGTCAATAACGCCCTGCGCACCGTCTCGACCCCCGCGGGACGCCCGGCCCGAGAGAACCCGGCGGCAGGCGTCGACGAAGGCATCCTGGATGACCGGCAGCGCGCTCATGCGGCAGGGCTCATGCGCATCAACCATGCCGGCGAGGTCGCTGCACAGGGTCTCTACCAGGGTCACGCGGCCGTTGCGCGCGACCGGTCGATCGAACAGGAGATGCAGCGGGCCGCAAACGAGGAATTCGATCACCTCGCCTGGTGCGAGGCGCGCCTCACCGAGCTCGGTGCCGGCCCGAGCCGACTCAGCCCGGTCTGGTACGCGGGCGCATTCGCGATCGGGGCCGCCAGCGGCATGCTCGGCGACCGCTGGAGCCTCGGCTTCATCGCCGAAACCGAACGACAGGTTTGCGAGCATCTCGAAAGTCACTTCGAGCGCCTGCCAAAGCAAGACTCCCGCAGCCGCGCCATCCTCGAGCGCATGCACGAAGAGGAAGCAGAGCACGGCGAAAATGCAGTGGCCGCGGGCGCGGCCGAGTTGCCGCCGCCGGTGAAACGCCTGATGAAGCTCACAGCAAAAGTCATGACGCGGACCGCATACTGGTTGTAAGTCGCTGTTAGTTGCAACGAATTCAACTAAAACACGGACTTAGCTTGCCCTTCTTCGCGAACTGTATTAAAAGAGAGGGCGCGTGAGCGATGAGGGACCGATCCATGCAGACCAATGCCAAGACCCTGAGCGATGTACCGGCGATCAATCGCTTCCTGAGTTACTGCCGCGTACGTACCGTCCCCTCGAAAACCGTGATGATTCACGCCGGCGATCTGCCCGATGTGCTGTATTACATCGTCGATGGTTCGGTCGAGGTCATGATCGAGGACGAGGACGGCAACGAAATGGTGCTTGCTTACCTGAACAAGGGCCAGTTCTTCGGTGAAATGGGGCTGTTCTACGAGCAGCCGACGCGCAGTGCCTGGGTCAGGACCCGCACCGAGTGTGAAATTGCCGAGATGACGTATCCCCGTTTCCGGCAGATCGCCAGCGAGAGCCCCGGGCTCGTATTCGAACTGGCCACACAGCTTGCCACGCGCCTCGATCGCACCAACCGCAAACTGGGCGACCTGGCATTCGTCGACGTCACCGGACGTGTCGCACACGCAATCATGGATCTCTGCAACGAACCCGACGCGATGACGCACCCGGACGGCATGCAGATCAAGGTCAGCCGCCAGGAGCTGTCGCGCCTCGTCGGGTGTTCCCGTGAGATGGCCGGGCGCGTGCTGAAAGTGCTCGAGGAGCAGGGACTGGTATCGGCGAGCGGCAAGACGATCGTCGTTTACGGCGCCAGGCCCAACCGCAACCTCTGACTGCAGGAGCGGTGCTCGAACCGCGGTCGCGCGCCGAGGCGCGCTTCTACGGCTGCCCCGTGGCTCTCTTGATTTCGGCCCTCATTGCGGCGATTGTCGCCGCGTAATCCTCGCTCCCGAAGATCGCGGAACCGGCGACGAACGTATCCGCCCCGGCCGCGGCAATCTCACCGATGTTGTCGACCTTGACGCCGCCGTCGATTTCGAGACGGATGTCGAGACCGCTGGCGCTGATCATGCGGCGCGCTTCGCGCAATTTGTCGAGCGCCGAGGGAATAAACTTCTGCCCGCCGAAGCCCGGGTTCACCGACATCAACAACACCATGTCCACCTTGTCGATGACGTGCTCGAGCCAGTCGAGCGGCGTCGCCGGGTTGAAGACGAGGCCGGACCTGCAGCCTTCGTCACGAATGAGACCCAGGGAACGGTCGACATGGCGGCTCGCCTCCGGATGAAAGGTGATGTAGGTCGCGCCCGCTTTCGCGAAGTCGGGGATAATCCGGTCGACCGGCTCGACCATCAGGTGCACGTCGATCGGCGCCTCGATGCCGTCGTTGCGGAGCGCTTCGCAGATGAGCGGGCCAATCGTAAGATTCGGCACGAAGTGGTTGTCCATGACATCGAAATGCACGATGTCCGCCCCGGCGTCGAGCACGGCCTTTACGTCCTTGCCGAGCCGTGCAAAATCGGCTGACAGTATCGAAGGAGCAATGAGTGGTTTCACGCAGCTGTCCTCTCTGTGGTGACGCTTAATTTAACCGAGTTGGCCTAGCGGATCGACCGGCGCGCCTTCAGCATCTCATAGGCGCCCCGGATTTCGCGCGTGCGACGTTGTGCCTCCGCGACGACCGCCTCGTCCGGGTTGTCGCCGGCGATCTTGTCAGGGTGGGTACGATTCATGAGCCGGCGGTAGGCACGCTTGATCTCTTCGTTGCTCGACGACTCTTCGACGCCCAGCGTTGCGTAGGCGCGGCGCAACCGCGCTGCGTCCGCCGTGCCTGCCGGCGAGCGGCGGAAGCCCTTTTGCGCGAGGATCATCGCCTCCAGCTGCGCAAGCTCGACGCGGCCGATATCCAGCTCCGTGCAGACGGTCCAGATCAGCCTGCGTTCGCGTGTTCGCAAGCGACGCCCGGCGAGCACAACTTCGAGCAGCAGGCGCACGAACAGGCTCCGCTGGTCGCCGCGGCGCGCGTGCACGCGGCGCAGCTCGCGCACGGTCTGCACCAGTGGGAATCCCGGCTGCTTGCCCTCATCGAACCAGTGGATTGCCTTGCGGACCTGCGCCGGGGCCAGGTTGAGACGGTGCATGACGAGGCGCGCTGCCCGGATCTCCTCTTCGCTGACTCGCCCGTCTGCCTTCGCGAGATGTCCCATGCACATGAACAGCGCGCGAACGAAGTCCTCGGAAAGACGGCCCCCCGCGCCGAGGCCCTCGAAGGCGTGCCGCTGGGCGGCAAAACCGCGATCGAACTGGCGCCCTGCGAAATACCCCGCCGCAACCGACAGGATCTTCAATACCGGCGAGACCAGCAGGACGCCCACGACAGCGCCCGCGAAGGTGCCAATGATCCTGCCCCAGTACAACCCTGCTCCCGCCGGCGCCGCCGAATACCTAATCGTCCATCGTAGCGCCTGTGGCGCAGCATGCCTACGCCCATCGCTTGCCACGATACAGTCGAACAGCGATCATGCCCCGTAATGACCCCATCGAGCGCACTAATGACTGAAAATGCCGCTGCGATTTTCGAATCTTCGGTACCCGGTTATCCCCTGATCGGCCGCGGCAAGGTGCGTGATATCTACAGTGTCGATGACGAGCACCTGCTCATTGTGACGACGGACCGGTTGTCCGCGTTCGACGTCGTAATGCCGGATCCGGTGCCGGGCAAGGGCGAGGTGCTCACGCAGATCTCGCTGTTCTGGTTCGGCATGATGCAGGACGTTATCGAGAATCAATTGACGTCGCGGACCGTCGACGACGTCATTGCGGACCCCGTATTGCGAGAGCAATTGCGGCGCCGCGCTCTCGTTGTCAGGCGGCTGAAGCCGTTGCCGATCGAGGCCGTCGTTCGCGGTTATCTGATCGGCTCGGGCTGGAAGGACTACCAGGAGACCGGCAAACTCTGCGGTATCCCGTTGCCGCCCGGACTCCGGCAGGCCGAGCGGCTGCCGGAGACCCTGTTCACGCCGTCGAGCAAGGCGGAAGCCGGCAGTCACGACGAGAACATCACGTTCGAGAAAGTCATAGAACTGGTCGGCGAGCGCCTGGCATCACGCGTGCGCGACGTGTCCATCCAGATCTACGAAGTTGCTGCAGTGCATGCACTGCAGCGCGGCATCATCATCGCTGACACGAAGTTCGAGTTCGGGCTGGACGATGAAGGCCGCCTGTACCTGATCGACGAAGTGCTGACACCGGACTCGTCGCGCTTCTGGCCCGTCGAGGAATACGAGGTCGGCATCAGCCCGCCGAGTTTCGACAAGCAGTTCGTGCGCGACTATCTCGAGACGCTGGACTGGGACAAGACGGCACCGGGACCGGAGCTGCCGGCTGCAGTCATCGAGAAAACTGCCGAGAAATACCGCGAAGCGCTGCGCAGGCTGACCAAGGTCTGACCGCAATGAAATCGAATCCGGTCGAGTATCTGAACGAATTGATCTGGAGCGAACCGCTCGAGAAGCAGGGCCGGATCGGCCGCATTGTCGCATCCGTGATGCGCTATCTTTACGCAGTTCTGCGCGACGTCTTCTCCGGGCAGATAACGATGCGGGCGATGAGCCTCGTCTACACGACGTTGCTGTCGATCGTACCGCTGCTCGCTTTCAGTTTTTCGGTGTTGAAGGGTCTCGGCGTCGACCAGAAACTCGAAGCGCAAATGTACCTGTTCCTCGAGCCGCTCGGCGACCGCGGCGTCGAGATAACCGACAAGGTGATGGCGCTCGTCTACAACGTTAATGGTCGCGTGCTCGGTGGCCTCAGCCTGGCTTTCTTCCTGTGGACCGCGATATCGATGGTGCAGAAGGTCGAGGAGAGCCTGAACTACGTCTGGTACGTCTCGGAGTCGCGCAGTTTCGCGCGCCGCTTCACCGAGTACATGTTCGTGCTGATGATCGGCCCGCTCGCGATCGTCATCGCACTGGGAATGATAACGGCGCTGCAAAACCAGTCGATCGTGCAATACCTGCTGCAGAATCAACTGGTCGGGCCACTGTTCGTCGCCACGAGCAAGCTGACGCCGTACCTCATCGTTGCGGGTGTCTTCGCATTCCTCTACTGGTTCATGCCGAATACACGAGTACGGTTCGTTCCTGCGATCGTGGGCGGTCTCGCCGGTGGCTTCATCTGGGCGAGCATGGTCGTGATATTCACGGCCTTCGTGGCCACCGCCTCGGCGCGACAGGCGGTGTATGCAAGCTTCGCGATCGCGATCGTTACGCTGATCTGGCTCTACATGAACTGGCTGATATTGCTCATCGGCGCGCAGCTCGCATTCTACGTCCAGAACCCGGCCTACCTCAGGATAGGCCGCCAGGAACCGCGACTTTCGAATTCCGTGCGCGAGCGCCTCGCGCTGAACATCATGCTGATGGTCGGCCGCACCTTCCGGGAGCCACTGCAAAAACTCCCGGTGCAGGCGCTGAGCGATGCCCTGAAGATTCCCTCGCTCGCCCTGGCCCCGGTAATCGACGACCTCGAAGCAAAAGGGCTCCTGACCGCCAACGAAAAGGGCGAGTTGCTGCCGGCGAGGGAAATGGCCCGGATTCGGCTGCGGGACATCCTCGATGTCGCGCGCAGCGAAGGCGCGACCGGGTCTTACCGGGAACCGACCTGGGAGCCTTCCGTCGAGGCGCTGGGGGATAAACTGGACGAGGCGGCCTTGTCCGCCGTCGGCTCGATGACGCTGTCCGAGCTGGTCGATGCGGCCGCATCGGCCTCCGGCACCGGCTCAGCTGCCGGCGATGGTCATCTCGTCGACAAGGATTGACCCGCAGCGAATCCCGCCGCGCACATCCTGGTCCCGGCCGACAGCGACAATCCTCCGGTACAGGTCGCGTAGGTTGCCGGCGATCGTGACTTCGTGCACCGGGTGACTTATTTCGCCATCCTCGACCCAGTGGCCGACCGCACCGCGGGAGTAATCGCCGGTAACGGTATTGACGCCCTGCCCGATCAATTCCTCGACCAGCAATCCGGTCCCCATGTCGGCAAGCAGGGCCTCCACGTCCTCCACGTTGCCCGGGATGATCAGGTTGTGTGCACCCCCGGCGTTCGCCGTGGTCTCCAGCCCGAGCCGACGCGCCGAGTAGCTGCTCAGGATATAGCCCTGCAGTACGCCGTCCGTAACGATGTCGCGGTCGTACGTCGCCACACCCTCGCCATCGTAGGGCGCGCTCGCCATCCCTTTCGGTATATGGGGCCGCTCCAGGATGCTGACGAATTCAGGGAAGATCTTCTCGCCGACGGCATCGAGCAGGAACGAGGAACGCCTGTATTGTGCGCTGCCTGAAATTGCGCCGATGGCATGTCCGACGAACCCTCGCGCAAGCTCGGGAATGAAAATGACCGGCGCTCGCGTTGTCCTGATCTTCCGGGCACCCAACCGCTGCAGTGCGCGCGACGCCGCTTTCACGCCGATACTCTCGATGTCCTCCAGGTCGGCCGGGTCGCGAGCGGAGCTGTAGTAATAGTCCCGCTCCATGCCGCCGTCCGTGTTGGCAAGGACCGCGCAGCTCACGCTGTGGCCGGTCTTGACATAGCTGCCGACGAAACCGTGGGTGTTGCCGTATGCACGCACGCCCCTGTTCGTCCACACCGTCGCACCCTCGGAATTGGAGATTCGCGTGTCATGTCCGAGTGCCGCCGCTTCGCAGGCGATGGCAAGATCGATCGCGGCCGCCGCATCCAGCGTCCAGGGATGGTCGAGGTCGAGATCGGGCAGCTCGGTGCACATCCGATCCGCGTCCGCGAGCCCCGCATACTTGTCTTCCGCCGTGTAGCTCGCAAACGTGCAGGCCTTGGCGACCGTCTCGCGGATGGCGTCGACCGAGATGTCCGAAGTGCTCGCGCTACCCTTCCTGGAACCGCAATAGACGGTCACACCGATGCCGCGGTCATTGGTGTATTCGAGGCTCTCGACATCCCGCAGCCTGGCGGTCGCGGCGAGCCCGATATCGTGGCTGACGGCGACCTCGGCCTGGTCCACCCCGCGCTTGCGCGCCTCGGCCAGCGTGCTGGCGATGATCTCCTCGAGCTCCTGCCGCCCGAACGATTGCGCTGCCTGGACCTCGCCCATGCCATGCTTCCCACGTGATTCCGGTCCGGTGGCGCGGTGCGCGTGCTAGACTTGCGCTCCTTCCGCCGCACCCGGTCCGGATTGAACAAGCCGAGTAGCTTAGCCGGTGACTCAGCCAAAGCCCAGCAAATCCGCGCGAAAAAGAGAGCAGCTCGAACTGCAGCAACTCGGCGAGCGCCTGATCGGCCTGTCCGCCGACGAGCTCGAGACGCTGCCGATCGACGAACGCCTGCGTGACGCCGTGCTGCATGCGTCGAAAATCCGTTCCCACGGCGCGTTGCGTCGTCAGAAGCAGTTGATCGGCAAGCTGATGCGCAACGGCGACCCGGAACCGATCCGCCACGCCCTGGACGCCCGCGAGGCGGACGACCGCCGGGCAAAGCGCATCTTCGCCGACGCGGAACGCTGGCGCGACCGAATAACGAGCGGCGGGAACGAGGCGGTTCGCTCGTTTTGCGATCAGACCGGTGCGTCCGCGGCGTCGCTGGGCGATCTCCTCGGCCGGATCAGGGCCGCGCCGAGCGAGCGTGTCGAGAGAGGGCTGCGTCGTCAGCTGTTCCGCGAGGTGCATGACGCGCTGATGGTCGCGACACAGGATGATAGAATTCCGCGATGACATACCAAGTCGGCATCATCATGGGCTCACGCTCGGACTGGGACACCATGCGTCATGCGAGTGAAACGCTCGACAAGCTGAACGTCCCGCACGAAGTCCGCGTCGTGTCCGCACACCGCACGCCGGACCTCCTGTTCGAGTATGCGGAAGCGGCGCTCGAGAGAGGGCTCAAGGCCATCATAGCCGGGGCGGGCGGCGCCGCGCACCTGCCTGGCATGACTGCCGCCAAGACCCGCGTTCCTGTCATCGGCGTGCCGGTCCAGTCCAGGGCGCTGAACGGCCAGGACTCACTGCTATCGATCGTGCAGATGCCGGCGGGCGTGCCCGTCGCCTCGATGGCGATCGGCAAAGCCGGCGCCATCAACGCCGCGCTGTTCGCGGCAGCGATCGTCGCCAACGAAGACGCTGCGGTTGCCGGCGCGCTCGATGAATACCGCAGGAGCCAGACCGACGCGGTGCTGGCCGATCCGGACCCGCGGCGTTAGCTTAGCCAATGCGCGTCGGCATTATCGGCGCCGGGCAGCTCGGCCAGATGCTCGGATTTGCGGCTCGGGGGCTGGGTATTACCTGCCGCTTTCTCGATCCCGCCGATGCGCCGCCGGCGGCCGACGCGGGTGAGGTACTCCGAAGGCCGTTCGACGACGCCGAAGCACTTGCGGAACTCGCGGCCAGTTGCGACGTAATCACCTACGAGTTCGAAAACGTGCCGGTCGAAGCGCTGCTCGGGATCGCCGACCGCGTTCCGGTCTTCCCACCCCCCGAGGCGCTGCGCAGCGCTCAGGACCGGCTTGCCGAGAAACGGCTGTTTAGCGAATTGCAGATTCCATTGCCACGTTACCACGCAGTCGATTCGATCGATGACCTGCATGCCGCGGTGAACTCGATCGGACTGCCGCTGGTACTGAAGACCCGTCGCTTCGGCTACGACGGCAAGGGCCAGTACGTCGTAACCACCGGCGACGATATCGATGCGGGGTGGCGCGAACTTGGCGGTACACCGCTCATCGCCGAGGAGTGGCTGGAATTCGATTACGAGGTATCGGCTATCGGCGTGCGTTCCCCTGGCGGCGAAACCGCCATGTACTCATTGACGCGCAACGAGCACGCCGACGGCATATTGCGGCGTTCGCGCGCGCCCGTCGATGCGCCGGACCTCCAGGAAAATGCGCAAGCCTGCATGCACGCGTTGCTCACCCGCCTGAATTACGTCGGCGTACTCGCCCTCGAGCTTTTTGTAACAAGGGAAGGCCTGCTGGCCAACGAATTCGCTCCGCGCGTGCACAATTCGGGACACTGGACCATCGAGGGTGCCGAGACCAGCCAGTTCGAGAACCACCTGCGCGCGATCACCGGCCAGCCACTCGGTTCGACAGCGTGCCGCGGGCACGCCGGCATGTTGAACCTGATCGGCCAAATCCCGGAGGCCGCGATGCACCTCGCGATACCCGGCTGCCAGCTGCACGATTATGGCAAGAGCCCGCGCGAGGGCCGTAAGCTGGGGCACATCACGGTCGTGGCGGATACGTCCGCGCAGCGTGACGCACGGCTACGGCAGGTCGAGGACGCCCTCGCGAAAGTGTGACGCAATCGAAACGAAAACCCGGCACCCGGTAATGGCCGCAGACGGGCAAAAGCAGGTAAACTGCCCGAGTTGCACGTTGCAAGCTTCTGAACTGCCAGAGAAAATACCCCAGCACGCCAACAAGCGAACGAGATGTCCTACCTCGAGCACTTCAAACTGAATGAGCAGCCCTTCAGGCTGACGCCGGATCCGGCCTTCGTCTACTGGAGCAAACAGCACTCCAGGGCGAAGGCTTACATGGAATCCACGATCTGGCTCGCGGACGGCTTCGTCGTGATCACCGGCGAGATCGGCTCCGGCAAGACCACGCTGCTGCAGTCGTTTCTCGAAGAGCTCGACGACAGCATCGTGTACGCGGTCATCTCGC
>JBFIHC010000094.1:0-11743 GCA_041601995.1 Woeseiaceae bacterium
CGCGAGCAGCGCATCAATGCGCAGGGCTCGCCGGACGGCGACGGCAAGGTGCGTATTACCTACACGCCGAAAGAGGGAACCAGCGGCTCGGAAGCCGCCGACACGTCCGACGCGGCAGGCGAGCCTGGCCCGGAGGACGGCGGGCAATGAGTATCCTCAGCGTTCAGGATATCTCGAAGAGCTACAAACTGCGCAAAGTCGTCAAGACGCTCTCCGTCGAGATCAAGAGCGGGGAAGTCGTCGGCTTGCTCGGCCCGAACGGCGCCGGCAAGACCACCGCCTTCTACATGATTGTCGGCCTGATCCCGGCGGACAAGGGCACGATCCTGCTGGACGGTCATGACCTGACGGCTCTGCCCATGCACCGGCGTGCACGAATGGGCCTGGGCTACCTGCCGCAGGAAGCATCCATCTTTCGCAAGCTCACGGCGGAACAGAATATCCTGGCGATACTCGAGAACCGCAAGGACCTGGACCGTGCGGGCCGCGAAGAGGAACTCGAGAAGCTGCTCGACGAACTCCACGTCGGGCACGTCCGCGGCAGCCTCGGCATCAGCCTGTCCGGCGGCGAGCGGCGCCGCGTCGAGATCGCCCGGGCACTCGCGGCCAACCCCTTGTTTGTATTACTCGACGAGCCCTTTGCCGGCGTCGACCCGATTTCCGTTCTTGATATTCAACGGATAATCAAGCACTTATGCGCAAGGGACATCGGCGTCCTGATAACGGACCATAATGTGAGGGAAACCCTCGGAATTTGCGGGAGAGCCTATATACTCAGTGATGGCAGTCTGATCGCTTCGGGTACGCCGGAAGAGATCCTCGAAAACCAGCATGTCCGGGAAGTGTACCTCGGACAGGAGTTCAAACTCTGAGGCAATGCTTAAACCTTCGCTGCAGCTAAAACTCGGTCAGACACTCACAATGACACCGCAATTGCAGCAGGCCATCCGCCTGCTGCAGCTGCCGGTCCTCGACCTGAACGCCCAGATCCAGGATGCTCTCGAAGAGAACATCATGCTGGAGATGGAAGACCTGCCGGACGTTCCCCGGACCAGCGACGAGACCACGGTCGAGATCGAGGCCATCCGCGCCGAAGACCAGTGGCAGACGCGCGCGGATCGGCGCATCCAGGACGGCGGTTGGAATGGCGAAGGTCGTCCGATCAGCGAGTTCGCTGACGAATCCGGGCAGACCCTGCGCGAGCACCTGCTGTGGCAGCTGGAGATGGAACAGTTCTCGCCTCGCGAAGCGGTGATCGGCGAGGCGATCATCGACGCAATCAATGACGACGGTTACCTGACGATCGGACTCAACGAAATCGGCGAGTTCCTCGCCAGAGAATCCGCGGTCCGGCAGGATGAGATCGAGGCGACGCTCGCCAAGGTGCAGCGCTTCGACCCCGCCGGCATCGGGGCACGATCGTTGTCGGAGTGCATCACGCTGCAATTGAAACAGCTCGATACGGCGACGCCAGGCCTCGAACTTGCCCTGGACCTCGCCAGGGATCATCTCGACCTCGTTGCGACGCGTGAGTACGGCGAACTGCGCCGCAGCCTGCGCGCATCCGAAGAGACCCTGCACGATGCACTCGCGCTGATCCGCGGCTGCAATCCGCGTCCTGGGCAGGCGGTCAGTCCGGCCGCGGCCGAATACGTCATTCCCGATGTGTTCGTCCGTAAAGTGGATAACCGGTGGCAGGTCGAGATCAGCCCCACGGGGGTGCCCAAGCTATCGGTCAACCAGCAGTATGCAAAACTGCTGCGTGGCAACGGCGACCATGCCGTGCTGCGCACCCAGCTTCAGGAGGCACGCTGGCTGATTCGCAGCCTCGAGATCCGCAACGAAACCTTGCTCAAGGTCGCCACCTGCATCGTCAAGCGGCAAACGGAATTCCTCGAGCAGGGCGATGAAGCGATGAAGCCGATGGTGCTGCGGGACGTTGCCGATGAAATCGGCATGCACGAATCCACCATCTCGCGCGTTACGACCAACAAGTACATGCACACGCCTCGCGGCGTATTCGAATTCAAGTATTTCTTCTCCAGCCACCTGGCGACCGCAGACGGCGAAGAGCAGTCTTCAACGTCGGTGCGCGCAAAAATCCGCAGGCTTATTGGCGGCGAGAATCCGGCGAAACCACTGAGCGACAGCAAGATTGCCAGCCTGCTCGCCGACGAGGGTATAAAGGTTGCGAGGCGCACGGTCGCCAAGTACCGTGAGTCCATGAATATTGCATCATCGAGTGAGCGTCGCCAGCGGCCGGCGCGATAAAGACACAAGGAAGTGAGTTCGTAATTACAAGCAGGAGAAAACTATGCAACTAAATGTCTCGGGCCACCACATCGAAGTTACAGAAGCAATGAGAGGTTACGTACAGTCCAAGATAGAACGTCTCGAGCGACACTTCGACATGGTGTCGGACGTGCACTGCATTCTCACGGTAGAAAAGCTGCGGCATAAGGCGGAAGCCAAAGTAAACGTGAACGGTGGTACGATTTATGCCGACAATACCGAAGAAGACATGTATGCTGCGATCGACGGCCTGGTAGACAAACTCGACCGCCGCGTGAGAAAACACAAGGAAAAGCTGGCCGATCACCACGCGAGAGAAGCCCACAAGAGGCGATTTTGAATTAGAGCCGCGCCGCCCAGCGGCGCGACCTCATTTGCAAAAAACAACAACAAGCCATGTTGCTGGAAGAAATCATCAACCCGGATGCTGTGCTCTGCAACGCGCAGGCACGCAGCAAGAAACACTGCCTGGAAATCCTGAGCGAACTGCTGGTCCGGTCGCAGCCCGATATCTCGGCTGACGACATATTCGAAAGCCTCATCGAGCGCGAACGCCTCGGCTGCACGAGTCTGGACGTCGGCGTTGCGTTCCCCCGTTGCCGTGTAGAGGGCATCGATCATTGTGTTGCGGCAATGATAAAGTTGTCGGATTCGATCGATTTCGATGCCACGGACGGCGAGCCCGTTGACCTCGTATTCGGGCTGATGGTGCCGCATGAGGTTACCGACAGCCATCACGCCGATATCGCAATGATCACGGAGTTGCTCAGCGATGACGAGCTGCGGCGCAAGCTTCGCGAAGCGACATCCAGCAGCACGCTGTACAAGATCCTGATCGACAACAGCAAGGCGTCGGCTCCCGACCAGCTGCAGATAGTCCACGGCAATTGACGGTTGCCGGGCCGGCACGCATCCGACAATGTCAGACAGCACGCGCCTCATCATCGTAAGCGGCCTGTCCGGCTCCGGAAAAACCGTTGCGCTGCACGTACTCGAAGACCTCGGCTACTACTGCATCGACAATCTGCCGGCGCGGCTGCTCAAAGCCGTCGTCGAAGAAGTGTCTGCCGGTCCGAGCCAGGTGGGCCGCGGCATCGCCGTCGGCATAGACGCACGCAATCGCCGCGCCGATCTCGAGTCGCTGCCGCGACTCATCGAGGAATTCCGTCAGCAGAATATCCAGACAGACGTCCTCTTCGTGCTGGCCGATGAGGCGGTATTGCTCAAGCGCTACAGCGAAACGCGCCGGCCACATCCGCTCGCGGCGCACGGCGCAGAACTGCGGGCCGCGATCGACGCGGAGCGTGAGGTCCTTGCAGAGGTCATCAATTCGGCCGACCTCATCATCGACACCTCGCGAACCAGTGTGTACGAACTTGCCGATATCATCCGCGAGCGCGTCGACCGGCGTCCGGCCGCTTCGCTTTCGGTGCTTATCGAGTCGTTCGGTTTCAAGAACGGCATTCCCGCCGATGCCGATTTCGTCTTCGACATGCGCTGCCTGCCGAATCCTTACTGGGACCTGAACCTGCGGCACCTGACGGGGCTGGACGATCAGGTCGTCGAGTTCCTCGACGCGCAGCAATCGGTGGCAGCGATGCACGACGACCTGCTGGCTTTTCTGCAACGCTGGATCCCGGAGTACCGGAATTCCAGCCGCGGGTTCCTTACCGTCGCGATAGGCTGCACGGGCGGCCAGCACCGTTCGGTGTACATGGCGGAGAGACTCGCGCTGTCCCTGGGCGATCGCGAAGGGGCTGTCAGCACCCGCCACAGGGAGATTTAACCGGCCCGTCGGGGGACCCGCCGGGCACAGTGCCCGGCAAGGCTCCGTAACGGATTTCGGTTACACTCCTGCCCTGTGCGGCCCCATCCGGGGCCGGTTTTCGAGTCGGGGCGCGATCCATGGAAGCGAGAGAGCATACCCAGGGCAACCTGCAACTGTTGCGCGAGAAGCTCGACAGTGGCCGCATGCGCTCCGCACGGCTCATGGTACACGGCCTGCACCCTGCGGAAATCGCACGTCTGCTCGAGTCGCTGCCGCAGAGTGAACGCGCGCTGCTTTGGGAGATGGTTGCGCCCGACGACGAAGGCGATGTTCTCGTCGAGCTGAGCGACGAGGTCCGCGACGGTCTGATCGAGGGCATGCAGACCGAGCAACTCATCGCCGCCACCGCGGGCATGGATTTCGACGACCTGGCGGACCTTCTCGCGGACCTCCCGGAGGTCGTGACCAGGCAGGTTCTGCAGTCGCTGGACAAGGCTGATCACGATCGACTGCAGCAGGTACTCGCCTACGACGAGGACTGTGCCGGCGGCCTGATGAACGTTGACATCGTGACCGTGCGTCCCGATGTTACGCTCGAAGTCGTCATGCGTTACCTGCGCAAAGTGGGTGACATGCCGGACGGCACGGACCTGATCTTCGTCGTCAACCGCGACAACGAGTATGCCGGGTCACTTTTCCTGTCACGCATCATGACTCACGATCCCGATGTGCTGGTCGCGAGCATCATGTCGACCGACGTTCTGCCGATCCCTGCGCATACGCCGTCCAGGCAGGTGGTCTGGGAGTTCGAGAACCGCGACCTGCTATCCGCGCCGGTGGTCGACGATGATTATCGCGTCGTTGGACGAATCACGGTCGACGACGTGGTCGACGTGATTCGCGATGAGGCGGAGCATTCGCTGATGAGTGCCGCCGGTCTGGACGAAGAGGACGACATGTTCGCGCCCGTGTTCAAGAGCGCCAGGCGGCGCGCGCTCTGGCTCGACATCAACCTCGGCACGGCATTTCTCGCCGCATCGGTGGTTGATCTGTTCCAGTCGACAATCGACAAGATCGTACTCCTCGCCGTCCTTATGCCCGTCGTGCCGAGCATGGGCGGGGTCGCGGGGACGCAGTCACTGGTCATCATCACGCGCGCGATGGCGCTCGGTCAGGTCGACAAGACCAATGCCGCGAGGATCCTCAAGAAAGAGCTCGCGGTCGGCCTGCTGAACGGCGTGGGGTGGTCCATCGTCGTCGCCGCGTTTACCTACCTGTGGTTCGGCGACTGGCGCATCGGCGGTGTCATTGCGGCAGCCATGATCATCAACCTGTTCATGGCCGCGCTGTCCGGTTTCGGCATTCCGCTGTTGCTGAAGCAGATGCGGATCGATCCCGCGATTGCGGGCGGCGTCGTTCTGACGACCGTGACCGACGTCGTCGGCTACATGACATTTCTCGGCCTGGGAGCCGCCCTGCTGCTCTGAACCTGAGCCAGTGGCCGCCATGCCGATCAGGCGTGCAGGATGTCCAGGTCCTCCTCGACCCAGTGCGGCGCGAATAGGCGCGGCACCTCATTGCCTGCGACAAAATCCTGCAACGAATCGCGCACGCGCATCGCGTCGTGGTAGCCGAGTTCGATCAGCTCCCGGGTGTACGCCTGTTCGAACAAAAGGTAGCTGAGCAACCGGCCCTCTCCCCTGCCACGCCCACTGATACCCCAAAGCAGCGTGCGCAGCGCGGCCGGCAGGGACTCGCGATGCCGATGCGCGAGCTCGCGGAGGTCTTCGCTGGGCACGATGACCATCGTGTCGATCGGCCGCATGCGCGACAGCTTGGGGCCGCGGTGCTCGGCAGGGACCGAGTCGATGAGCTGATTGATTCGGGTCAGCCGCTCGAGGTCGGAATACATGCCGTCCATGAACAGCGTGTCCAAAGTGTAACCCGCGATCTCTGCGAAACTGGGATAGGCCACCGGCGTTACGGGATCGGCCGAGCCGTCAGCAATCTCGTTGCGGACACCGACGACCAGAATGCGGTCGGCACCGAGATGCACCGCCGGGCTCAACGGCGTCGCCTGCCGCATCGCACCGTCGCCGAAGTACTCGTTGCCGATGCGGACCGGCGGAAAAATCATGGGTACGGCGATACTCGCCATCAGGTGGTCCAGGTTCAGCCGGCTGCGGACACCGCAACGGCGCGTGCGCGACCATTCCGAATGTCCTTCCGTCGCGTCGAAGAACGAGGTGGATTTCGCGGAGCCATAGCCCGCGGCCGTGACGGTGACGGCGTCCAGCCACCCCTGTTCGATACCGTGCTCGATTCTCGGGAACCGGACATTGCGATGCAGCAGCTCGCGCAAAGGAGAATTGTCGAGCAGCGACTTCGGCATTCGCACCAGCGTGCCCCCCGTAATCAGCGCACCCAGCCATTGCATGCTGCTCTTCAGCATTGCAAGGTTGTCCGTCCGGTAGACGTGGTGGCACCTGAAGTGAGCCCAGACCCGCTCCAGTTCCGCGACCGCGACGCGGAAGCGGCGCGCCTTCGCCGCCAGCACGACCGAATTGATCGCGCCCGCCGAGGTGCCGCTGATGATTCCGAACGGATTCACCGTGCCGCGCGGCACCAGCTCGGCGATCGCTTTCAGCACGCCGACCTGGAACGCGCCGCGCGCCCCGCCGCCGGGCAGCACCAGTGCAGTTTTCTTGCGATTGGACGGTTTTTCCATGCCGGCCCTGATTACGTCACATGCCTTGCGCAGGATGCAACGACTCGTATCATAGTAGATACTGCATTTCCAACGACTCGGACTCATTCATGAAACGCTTTTCGCACAAAGTTTTGCTCCTGGCCCTCGCGCTGTCACCCGCTCTGCCGGTTCTGGCGGACGGCGGCCCCGAGATCGGCGCCCCTGCACCCGAGTTCGAGCTGCCTGACCAGGACGGACAGCTGCACTCGCTCGAGGACTACAGGGACCAGTGGGTCGTGCTGTATTTCTATCCGAAGGACGAGACACCCGGCTGCACGACCCAGGCCTGCGAATTTCGCGACAATATCTTCGCGTTTCGCAAGCTGAACGCGCAGATTCTCGGCGTGAGCCTGGATGACGTCGAGTCACACAAGAAATTCTCCGAAAATCACGGCCTGCCGTTCCCGCTGCTGGCGGACCCCGACGGTAAGACGGCTGACGACTACGGCGTGAAGACCAAGATGATGGGATGGACCGTTGCCAAGCGGCAGACCTTCATCGTCGATCCCCACGGGACTATCGTGCGGCATTACGAAAAGGTAGACCCGGACGAGCACGCCGCGCGAGTACTCGCCGATCTCGAAGCGCTCGGGGCCGGCCGCTAGCCGGGCGATGGCCGGGCATTCCTGCAGGTCGCTAGTGCAGGGCCTTGATGCCCGCATCGAGACCTGCAATCGTCAGTGGGAACATGCGGTCGTCCATGATTTCACGCGTCAGCTTGACTGACGGCGTGAATTCCCAGCGCTCGCGGGGCTCGGGATTCAGCCAGATGGCCTTGTGATACGTGTTCAGCAGGCGCTTGATCCACACGGCGCCTGGCTCCTCGTTCCAGTGCTCGATACTGCCGCCCGCATACACGATCTCGTACGGGCTCATCGTGGCATCTCCGACGAAGATCAGCTTGTAATCGGCACCGTACTTGTGAGTGATGTCGAGCGTCGGCACCCGTTCCGAATGACGCCTGCGATTGTCCTTCCACAGCGATTCGTAGATGAAGTTGTGGAAGTAGAAATACTCGAGGTGCTTGAACTCGCTGCTGGCCGCCGAAAAAAGTTCCTCGCAGACCCGCACGTGATCGTCCATCGAACCCCCGATATCCAGGCACAGCAGCACCTTGACCGCATTGTGCCGCTCCGGAACCATGCGGATGTCGAGGAGCCCGGCATTGCGCGCCGTCTTGTCGATCGTATCCTCGAGATCCAGCTGGTCCGCTGCGCCCTCGCGCGCGAACTTCCGCAGCCTTCGTAATGCCACCTTGATATTGCGGGTTCCCAGTTCGACCGAATCGTCGAGGTTGCGATACTCGCGCCGGTCCCAGACTTTGACGGCGCTGCGATGCCTCGAACCGTGCTGGCCGATGCGCACGCCCTCCGGGTTGTAGCCATAGGCGCCGAACGGCGAGGTACCGGCGGTTCCGATCCACTTGTTGCCACCCTCGTGGCGGCCCTCCTGTTCCTGCAGGCGTTCACGCAGGACTTTCATCAATTCGTCGAAACCGCCGAGAGACTCGATCTTCGCGCGTTCCTCTTCGGACAGCAGCAACTCCGCCTGTTTACGCAGCCAGTCTTCAGGCAGCTCCTCGAACAGGTCTGCGAGGCTGTCCTCGACGCCCCGGAAGTAGGCCGAGAAGATCCGGTCGAAACGGTCGAACTGCGATTCGTCCTTGACCAGAGTGGCACGCGACAAATAATAGAAATCGTCGACGCTCGTGCCCGCGACGCCGCGCTTCATCGCCTCGAGAAGCGTCAGTAGCTCCGTGATCGATGTATTCAGGCCGCCGTCACGAATCATGTAGAAGAACGGAATCAGCATTGCGGCTACTGGTGTCCCGCGCCGCGGTCGAGGAATACCAGGCGCTCGAAGAGATGCACATCCTGCTCGTTCTTGAGCAGCGCGCCGTACAGCGGCGGGATCGCCTTGCGCCGGTCGTCACCGCGCAGCGCTTCCGGCGGAATGTCTTCGGCCAGCAGCAGCTTGATCCAGTCGAGCAGTTCGGACGTCGACGGTTTCTTCTTGAGCCCGGGCACCTCTCGCAACTTGTAGAACGCGTTGAGCGCCTCGTTGAGGAGCTTCTTTTTCAGGCCGGGGTAGTGTACGTCGACGATCCTGGCCATCGTGTCCTTGTCCGGGAACTTTATGTAGTGGAAGAAACAACGGCGCAGAAATGCATCCGGCAGCTCCTTCTCGTTGTTGCTCGTAATCACGATGATCGGGCGATGCCTCGCCTCCACCAGTTGCTTCGTCTCGTAAACGTAGAATTCCATGCGGTCGAGTTCCCGCAGCAGGTCGTTCGGAAACTCGATGTCGGCCTTATCGATTTCGTCGATGAGCAGAACCGGCTGGTCGTCCGAGGCAAATGCCTCCCAGATCTTGCCTTTCTGTATGTAGTTGGCAATGTTGTGGACGCGATCGTCACCGAGCTGCGAATCCCTCAGCCTGGCCACTGCATCGTATTCGTAAAGACCCTGCTGCGCCTTGGTCGTGGACTTTATGTGCCATTCGAACAGCGGCCTGCCGAGTGCGTTCGCCACCTCGACGGCAAGCTGGGTCTTGCCCGTGCCCGGCTCGCCCTTGACCAGGATGGGACGCTCGAGCGTGACGGCCGCATTGACGGCCATCATGAGGTCGTCGGTTGCAACGTAGGTGCTGGTGCCTGTAAAGCGAGTGTCAGTCATATCGGTCCCGGTGCTTCTTGTCGTACAGGCAACATCTTACCCCCTGGGGGACGCGAGGTCAGGGGGCGGGCGGATCGACTTGCTGCATGTCACTCGGCCGGAACGAGCGTGAGTTCGTGCTGCGGCGCACCCGGCAGGAACGGGCTCGGCTGCCCGCGCACCCACTCGTCGTGGCCCTTGCGATAGAATTCCGACAACGGGTGGCCGCTCTGGCCTGCAGGCATGTGCATCAGGCCGTTTTGTTCGTCGCCCGGCGACACCGAAAAACGCTGCGAGGCCCCGAAAGCCGGGCCCTGTGCCTTGGGCAGGTCAACGTCGCCGTTCAGGGGTTCGGCCGGCATGTCCAGCAGCGGCGAGAGCAGCGGTAATGCGCGGCTCAGCGGGTGGCGGATCGATGCCGTGTTGATTTCGCCCCAGCTCCGTTGCGCGAGACCGCCCTCGTAATGCTCCCCGAACCAGGCGATATTGGTGCGGATCGCGTCGAGCAGCAGTTCGTCCCATGTTGCGTAGGCCCCGGGCAACAGGTGCTGCGGCCGATCCGAAAGCAGCTGCCACAGCACGCCTTCGAATTGGTTGCTCTGCAACGGCTCCACGTCGCCGCCGTTCGCGGCACGCACCGGCGCCATGAGTGCATGGAAGATCCTGGACTGCACCTCCAGCCGGAATGCGCGGACCAGGCGGTAGCCGACGGACTCCGGCGTTGCCCGCGGGATCCAGTCCCGCACCAGCTCGCGGTATTCGGCCAGTTCGGGATTCCCGGCGATCCTCGCGTCGTCAAGCACGCCGAGTATCACGTCGCGCCAGCGGGACAGGAACAGCGCCCGGTCGTCGTACTGGATCGCGAGCATATCCAGCGGTGAGAATTCGTCCGACGCGAACAGCGAATCGCGGATCTGGCCGGCGCGTGCGCCGAGGTCATAGCCGCCGTCCCCGATGACCGCGAGCGCATCAGCGTCGGCAACGCGCGCATTGGCGGTCCAGATGCGTCTGTTCGCCGGGTTGTAGACGCGCGGATATTGCGCTGGCGGCAACCAGCCGATCCAGCCGTCTTCCCGGCTCCAGTCGGCAGGAATCATCGCGTCGAAACCGTTTTTCGCCGGAATACGGCCGGCAATCGTCCAGCCGATGTTGCCGCCGCTGTCGCCGACCACGAAGTTTTGCGGCGGGATACCCATGGTGGCCGCGATCCCGAGCGCCTCCTCTGCATCGGCCGCCGTCTCCAGCGCCAGGAGATTCAGGTTCAGCGCCTCGGGTTTGTGCGCCGTCCAGCTGACCACGATATCGCCGTCGGGATAGTCGACCGTATCGTCGACCGGGCCCCACACGGTCTCGCGGATCTCGTAGATGACGGGCTCCGCGTCCTTGACCTCGATCGTCTCGCGGCGGATATCGAACTCGTGATCGCCCTGCGGGGTCCGGTAAGTGCCGGGAGCCGCACCCGGACGCAACAACACGGCATCCGCCCAATCGCCGTAACTGTTCGTGTAACCCCACGCGATGTTGCCGTTGCTGCCCGCAGTGATGAACGGCGTGCCCGGCAGCGAGACGCCGGTAACGTCTCGCGGCCGCTCACCCGTCACGACCAGCCGCGCCTGGTACCAGATATTCGGGACATCGTGGCCGAGGTGCATGTCGTTCGACATAAGCGCGCGGCCGCCGTTGGTCAAGGCGCCGCCGACGACCCAGTTGTTGCTGCCGTTCAGGTATGGCTTGCCGACCTCGCCCGCGGGCGACGGAATGTCCATGACGCCGCGCACCGAGAACACATCCGCAGGCGGCACGGGCGGCGGCGTCCTCGGCTCGCCCATGATCGGCGCATCCCAGCGCGAGCCGGGGGGATACAGCCAGTCGAACACCTCCGGCGGCAGGGCGCGGTGCGCGTAGCCGCGGCGCACGTCCTTGCTCGCACGCCCGTCGTTCAGCTGCATGAACATCGCGTACACGACGAGCACCGAATCCTCCGGCTGCCAGCGCTCGGGCTCCGCGCCCAGCACGATGTGTTCGAACGGACGCGAACCGAGACTCGCGAGGCCGGCGTTTACGCCATCCGCATAGTGCTGGAGTATTGCGGCTTGCGCCGTCGGCGACGCGGCGAGAACGGCGCGGGCGCGCGCCCGAAAGCGATGGAAGCGGTAGCGCCTGTCGGTGTCCACCGCGATCTCCCCGAACAGCGCCGACAACTCGCCGGCGGCCTGGCGCCGAATCAGGTCCATCTGGAAGAAGCGGTCCTGCCCGTGGGCGAACCCGGTCGCGTAAGCC
>JBFIHC010000095.1:0-11508 GCA_041601995.1 Woeseiaceae bacterium
ACCGCGGTGCTGTCGGTGGCGGCGGTTACGCTGGCGCTATCGAGCCGGCACTGGCGCTGGCCGGAAGCACGCTGGCTGGCCTATCCGCTGCTCATTCTCGTGGCCATCAAGCTGTTCGCCGAGGACTTCCCGCACGGCCAGGCGGCCACGTTGTTCGTGTCACTGGCTTTCGTAGGCAGCGCGTTGCTGTTGGTCGCGAAAGTCATCAAGCGCGACAGGCCGGCAGAGACGACGTAGATGGAATCACCGAACACGGCCGGCGAGTTTCGACGACACGGATCGAGCTGTCCGGCGTCGGCGCGAGTCTTCGACTCCGCCTGATCAGGAAGCCACTGACAGCGTGCCGAGGGCTCTCAGTACATCTTTGCGGCTGATCTGGCCGACGAGGCGGTTGTCCTTCATTACCGGGTAACGGCGAAAGCCCGATGCCTTGAAGAGTTCGGCCAGATCGATGATGCTCATGTCGGCGTCGACTGTTTCGACGTCTGCCGTCATCAGTTGCGACACGGGTCCGCCGGGATGGCCGTGGTAGGCGGCCGCCAGCACCACGTCGAGGCAGTCGAACTCCGAGAGCATTCCCACCAGGCTGCCGTGGTCGTCAACGACGGGTGCGCCGGTGATCTGGCGATTCACGAGAACCTGAATCGCGTCGAGGACGTCGGTGTCGGGCTTGAAGGTAACGAGCTTCCCCGACATGTAATCTTTAACCTTGATCGACTTGACCGGCATGGCTGTTACCTCTGGTTCCCGGCTTTTCTGCGGCATTCGCCGGTGCCGCTACACAATTCGCAGCCGCCTCCGTTGAGACCGCCGCAGCTGCCCTTTATCGGAGCTCTTCCGGCCATGACGCCGACGGCCATCGCCGTCACGGCGAACACGACGACGACGAAACTCAGAAACAGGGTTGCGAGTATGCTCATTTCTTCAGGACCTTCGTAGCGAACAGGGACGACATGCGTTCCTCGAATTCACTCCCTAACCGTAGCAGGAAGTACGCCGCAATGCTCTGTTGTTCGGCAAGTTCCATGCCGGCGTCCGGGCCGAGGACGAGCAACGCGGTCGCCGCAGCATCAGCGAACGCCGCCGTGTCGGCAACGACGGTAACGGACGCCCCGTTATGTGCGACCGGGTAGCCCGTGCGCGGGTCGATGGTGTGAGAATAAAAGCGGCCTTCATGCTCGAAGAAATTGCGGTAGTCACCCGACGTCGCCATCGCCGCGTCGGATAGATGCACCACCGTCTGTACGGTGCGTGCCGAGCGGTCAGGGGTCTCTATCGCAATCGCCCAGGGTTCGCTGCGGGCATTGTTGCCGCGCATGCGCATCTCGCCGCCGATCTCGACCAGGTAGTCGGGCAGTTCCCGTGCGTCCAGCAGCTCTGCGACCTGGTCGACGGCATAACCCTTGGCAAAAGCCGACAGGTCCACGTAGACGCCCGCGGATGCTTTGCGCAGCGCCGGCATCGTGCAGTCCACGCCCAGCTTCGTATAGCCGATATCCTGCATTGCCGCGGTGAGCGTGTCATTGCCGGGGGGTTCGAATGCGGACTCGGAGGGCCCGAAGCCCCAGAGATTGACCAGCGGGCCCACGGTCACATCGAAGGCGCCGCCCGTAAATTCGCTGACGACCCGGGCGGCCTCGACCGCGTGACACAGTTCCGGTGAGACCTCGATCCAGTCGACGCTGTCACTCGCGTTGAAGCGGGATAATTCCGAATCGTCGAGGTACGTCGACATTGCGTTGTTGATGCCGTCGAGTACGGCCTGGATGTCCCGCTGCAGCGCCGGCAGGTCCAGGTTCTCGGGCGGCGCGACGACTTTGACGCTGAAGGTCGTGCCCATCGTCGAGCCGACGAGTTCCTGCACGGGCCGCTCGCGCGCAGAGTCGCCACAGGCGACGAGCGCCGTCAGCAACGCAGGGAGGAGGAACCAGCGGGTCAGTGGCCTCATGTGGGTTACCCGCCGAAATCATCCAGCATGATGTGATCGCGTGTGACTCCGAGGTCTTCGAGCATGCCGATCACGGCCGAGTTCATCATGGGCGGACCACAGATGTAGTACTCGCAGTCTTCCGGCGCGGGATGGTCCGCCAGGTACTCGTCGAGCAGCACTTTGTGGATGAAGCCGACATAGCCGTCCCAGTCGTCTTCGGGAAGCGGCTCGGACAGAGCGAGATGCCACTCGAAGTTGTCGTTTTTCTCGGCGAGTTCGTCGAACTCCTCGACGTAAAAAGCTTCCCTGAGACTGCGTGCGCCGTACCAGAAGCTCATCCTGCGCTTCGTGTGGATACGCTTGAGCTGGTCGAAGATGTGCGAACGCATCGGCGCCATGCCGGCACCACCGCCGATGAAAACCATCTCGTTGTTGGTGTCCTTGGCGAAGAATTCGCCATAGGGCCCGGAAATGGTCACCTTGTCGCCCGGCTTCAGGCTGAAAATGTACGACGACATGATGCCGGGCGGAATCTTGTCGTCACCGGGAGGCGGCGTTGCTATGCGGATATTAAGCTTGATGAGGCCCTTCTCTAGCGGGAAATTCGCCATGGAATAAGCGCGCTGCGTGGGTTCCTTGACGTGAGATTCGTAACGCCAGAGGTTGTAATGATCCCACTCGCTGCGGAACTCCTCGTCGATGTCGAAATCCTTGTAGCTGATATCGTGCGGCGGACACTCGATCTGGATGTAGCCGCCCGCCTGGAAATCCATTTCCTCGCCTTCCGGCAGCCGAACGACGAACTCCTTGATGAAGCTTGCGACGTTTCCGTTCGAGACCACCTCGCATTCGTATTTCTTGACGCCGAAGACCTCGTCGGGCACGCGGACCTTCATGTCCTGCTTGACGGCGACCTGGCAGGAAAGGCGGTAGTGCTCGGTCGCCTCGCGCTTGTTGATCATCGACGTCTCGGTCGGCAGGATTGCTCCGCCACCCGACAACACCTGGACCTTGCACTGGCCGCAGGTGCCGCCACCGCCGCAGGCCGACGCGATCAGGATGCCTTCTTCCGCGAGACCCTGCATCAGCTTGCCGCCGACGGGAATGGCGAGTTCGCGCTCGTCGTTGACGAGCACCTTCACGTTACCGCTGGCAACGAGCCTCGATCGTGCCGCGAGAATGATGAACACGAGCACCAGGATGATCGCCGTGAACAGCGACATGCCGAGAACGACCTGGGTTGCGATGGTTCCGTTCAAAGCTGAATCCCCGACAGGCCCATGAAGCCGAGCGACATCAGCCCGGCAATGATGAAAGTGATGCCAAGACCCTGCAGGCCGTCCGGCACGTCACTGTAGCGGAGCTTCTCGCGAATGCCGGCGAGTGCGACCAGTGCGACCGCCCAGCCGAAGCCGCTGCCGATGCCGAAGGTCACGCTCTCGCCGAAGTTGTACTGCCGCTCGACCATGAACAGGGTGCCGCCGAGGATCGCGCAGTTCACAGTGATGAGGGGCAGGAATATGCCGAGGGCGTTGTAGAGGGCCGGAACGAAGCGATCGAGAAGCATTTCCAGGATCTGCACGAGCGCCGCGATGACGCCGATGTAAGACACGAGCCCCAGGAAACTCAGGTCGACGTCGGGCAGACCCGCCCAGGCGAGCGCGCCTTCCTTCAGTAAATAGGTATAGATGAGGTAGTTGACCGGCACCGTGATCGTCTGAATGACCATCACGGCGAAGCCGAGCCCGAGCGCGGTGTCGACGCGTTTCGAGATCGCGAGAAAGGTGCACATTCCGAGGAAGAATGTCAGCGCAAGATTCTCGACGAACGCAGCGCGGATGAACAGGTTGAAATATTGCTCCATCAGAGCACCTCGGTGCGGTGTACTTCGTGAATCTGGTATTCGGGTTTCTCGACCTGCTTCGGCCTGGCGACCCGTACCGCCCAGATCAGCAGTCCGATGATGAAGAACGCGCTGGGCGGCAACAGCATAAGTCCGTTGGCCTCGTACCAGCCGCCGTTGGATGTCAGCGGCAGGATCTGGGTGCCGAACAGGCTGCCGGCGCCGAACAGTTCGCGCAGCGTCGCAACGGCCAGCAGCACGGCGCTGTAGCCCAGCCCGTTGCCGACGCCGTCGAGAAAACTCAGGCCCGGACCGTTGCTCATTGCAAACGCCTCGGCACGGCCGAGGATGATGCAGTTGGTGATGATGAGGCCGACGAAGACCGAGAGCTGCTTCGAGGTTTCGAACGCGTAGGCTTTCAGCAGCTGATCGACGACGATGACGAACGAGGCGATGATCGTGATTTGAACGATGATGCGGATGTTGTTCGGTATACGGGTGCGAATGCTGCTGATCGCCGCGCCCGAGAGGGCGGCGACGCTGGTCATCGCGATGCACATAAGGAGCGCCGGCAGCAGGGAAGTCGTTACCGCCAGCGCGGAGCAGATGCCGAGCACCTGCAGCATCACCGGGTTGTTGTCGATAACCGGGTCCAGGATGATTTTGCGTGTTTCAGCCATTGTCATTCGCCCCGTTTGAGACTTTCGCGAGGTACGGACCGAAACCGTGAGAACCGGTCCAGTATCGGATCAGGTAGGTCACGCCGTTCGCGGTGAGGGTGGCCCCGGACAAGCCGTCCACCTGGTGGATGGCGTCCGGCCCGGACGGCACCGATCCGCGTACCACCTTGATCTGCGGGTTGCCCTGCTCATCGTAGAGTTTTTTGCCCGGCCACTGCGACAACCAGCCCTCCTTTTCGATCTGGTCTCCGAGCCCCGGCGTTTCGGCGTGTTCGTAGAATCGCAGGCCGCTGACGGTGTTGCCGTCCGGCTCGACCGAAAGGTACCCGTAAAGCGTGGACCAGAGCCCCTTGCCGCGCACCGGCAGGATGTATTGCTGCGGTGCGCCGTCTTCCCTGACGATATAGACCGGCGCATACACGGCGCGACGGTTGAGACTGGCAACGTCCTTGTCCTTCGGTATGTTCACGCTCAGCTTCGGGTCGTTCGCCGCGGCTTCCGGATCGAAGCTCTGCGGATCCATGTCGTCGACGTATTCGCCCGTCTCGAGGTTGACGAGGCGCGTGTCGATATTGCTGAACTGCTCGTCGACCGGGACGCCGGGGTCGTAAAGCCCGGCCACTTCGAGGACGATGCGCTGCCGGAACTCGTTCTGGTTCGCTTCCTGCAGGGGGCGTAACACGATGGCCGCGGCGGAAACCAGCACCGAGCACACGAGGCTGACGCCGATCGCGACCAACAGCGTGTTACGGATGCTGTCCCTGGAAAACCCGGGTTTCTTGTCATCAGGCATTGCGCTTCACCCTGCGTCTGACATTGGCACGAATGACGAAATAGTCGATCAGCGGCGCGAAAATGTTGCCCAGCAGAATCGCCAGCATGATGCCTTCCGGGAATGCCGGGTTAATGACCCGGATAACCCAGGTCAACACGCCGATCAGAAAGCCGAAAATAACGTGGCCGAGCATCGTGTCGGGCGCGCTGACGGGATCCGTTGCCATGAACACGGCGCCGAAGGCGAAGCCGCCCACGGCGATGTGCCAGTGCCAGGGCATTTCCGCGATCGGATTGGCAGCGTCGACACCGCCGCTGAACAGGAGTGCCGGAATGATCATGCCCGCAAACACGCTGACGATGATGCGCCACGACGCGATCCGCGTGTAGATCAGCATCGCTGCGCCGAACAGGCAGGCAGCCAGCGATGTCTCGCCCAGCGAGCCCTCGATCTGGCCGATGAATGCCTGCGAGTACGTCATGCCGCTGGCGAGCAGCCCGGACATGCCCTCCTGAGCCGCCAGCGCGAGGGCCGTCGCGCCCGTGTAGCCGTCCACCGGCACCCAGACGGCGTCACCGGATAGCTGAACGGGGTAGGCAAAATAAAGGAATGCCCGTCCCACCAGCGCCGGATTGAGGAAGTTCTTGCCCGTGCCCCCGAAAATTTCCTTGCCGATGACGACACCGAAGCTGATGCCGAGCGCGACCTGCCACAGCGGCGTCGTGGCCGGCAGTATCAGCGTGTACAGGAACGACGTGACGAAGAAGCCCTCGTTGACTTCATGGTTGCGAACGCTGGCGAACAGGACCTCCCAGAATCCACCGGCGGCCATCGTCACGAGGTAAATCGGGAGGAAATACAGCAGGCCGTGAATAAAGTTGTCGTACACGCTCGCCGGATCGTAGCCGGCACCCAGCAGCGCCATCATCGAGCCGCGCCAGCCATCGACCCACTCGATGCCGAGCGCTGCCATGGCCGTATGGGCCTGGAAACCGACGTTCCACATGCCGATCAGGGCGCAGGGCGTTGCCGCAAACACGACCGTGATCATGACGCGTTTGAGGTCGATTGCGTCGCGAACGTGCGGCGAACTCCGCGTGACGTCAGCCGGCGAGTAAAACAGCGTGTCGACCATCTCGTAGATGGCTTCGAGTTTCTCGAAGCGGCCGCCGCGCGAGAACAGCGGTTCGATGCTGTCGAGGAACTTGCGCAGTGGTCTCATCAGCCGTTCACCTCGATCTCGTTCAGGTTCATGCGCAGGTAGGCGCCATAGTCATGCTTGCCGTTACAGACGAACGAGCACAGTGCAAGGTCTTCCTCGGCCAGCTCGAGGCAGCCCAGTTCCTGGGCCCGGTCGGTGTCTTCGACGACCAGGGCCTTCAGCAGCGGCGTTGCCAGGATGTCGAGCGGCATGAGGCTTTCGAAGGCCCCGGTCGAGACCATTGCCCGCGGGCTGCCGTTCTGCGTGGTCGTCAGGCTGAACCTGTCGCGGTGCAACAGGCTGCCGGCGAACGCGCGCGTCTGCGAGTAGCGGCCGGCGCCCGGCAGCATCCAGGCCAGGAAGTCGCGGCTGCGATCTTCCTCGAGCACCGTGAGTTGAGTCTGGTAGCGGCCCAGGTAGGCCAGCGGGCCCGCGGCGCGGTGTCCCCCGAGAACCGAACCGCTGATGACGCGCAGGTTCCCCGGGGCCGTCTCGCCTTTCAGGAGATCGACGGTGCTCGCACCGATACGCGTGCGCAAGATCCGCGGCTTCAGCGTCATGGGCCCGCACAGGGTGATCAGCCTTTCCGTGGGCAGGCGACCAACGGTGAAAAGCTTCCCGATCGCCATGACGTGCTGGAAGCCGATGTGCCAGACAGTTTTCGTCTTGCCGACCGGCTCCAGAAAATGTATGTGCGTGCCGACCAGCCCGGCCGGGTGCGGACCTTCGAACTCGGCGTGGCGGAATCGATCCGACTCGGGGCACTTGATCCCGGAGTCAGGCGCGGTGCACAGGTAGATCGGGCAGTCCACGATGCGTGACAGCACGGCCAGGCCGTTCTGGAACGCTTCAGGATTCTGCTCGATGAAAAAAGCAGGGTCCACGGCGAGCGGGTTGGTATCGATCGCCGTGACAAAAAGCGCGGCCGGCATCGTGTCCGGTGCCGGGATGCGGCTGAACGGCCGCGTCCGCAGCGTCGTCCACAGGCCGGAGGCGATGAGGTTGCCGCGCGCTTCCTGCTGGTCGAGTGACCCCAGTTCGGACGCGGGCCACGACTTGAACGATTCGGCATCGTCGCCCTCGAGCCGGATGACAACCGACTGCAACGCGCGTCGGGCGCCACGGTTTACCGCGACGACTTCGCCGGCACCCGGTGCCGTAAACGGCACTTCGGGATTGCGCTTGTCGTGGTAAAGAGCCTGTCCGAGCCGGACTTTGTCGCCGACCTGTACCGCCATTCGCGGACGAATTCCCGATACGTCGGTCGCGACGGCGGCAACCGTTCTTACCTCGGCGCTGTCGGTGATGACCTTCTCGGGTTCACCCTTGATCGGGATATCCAGGCCTTTCTTGATTTTTATTCGCATGTAACTGTGAGACGTCTGATTGAGTTAAGCGCCGCTCACGCGGAAAAGTACGCGACAAAAAGCGCGCAGCCTGCGAGCCAGACCGAACCGATGGTATGGATGCCCAGCGTCATCTCGATCGCGCGCGTCATCGCCGGTCGATCCGCGATACCTGCACGGATAGCGCGTGCTGCCTGCCAGGCCAGCGCCAGTAACAGTACGGGCACGATCAGCGACCAGGCCGGGAACCCGCCTCGCAGGGCGAGCCCGACGAGCGCGGCAACCCCCAAAAGGTGCAGTGACAGGTAGATAACCGACGTGCCGCCCAGATCGAACCGAACCGGCAGCGTCCGTTTTCCGGTAGCGCCGTCTGCGGCAATGTCCGGCACTTCGTTGATAAGCAGTATGGCGGTAACCCAGACGCTCACCGGGATGGAGAAGAGCAGCACGTCGACGCCGAGGGAGCCGCTTTGCAGCCAGGCGGCGCCGGTCACTGGCAGCACGCCGAACGCAATGCCGACGGAGAGTTCGCCGAGGCCGACGGACGCCAGGCGCACGGGGCCGAGCGAGTATGACACCGCGAGCAACAGGCCCGCGATGCCGAACCACAGCACCATGGCGCCCTTGCTGAGAAGCAGGATCAGGCCGGCGATTGCGGCAACGGCCAGCAGGCTGACGCCCAGCCGCGCCATGCCGCTTGCGGACATGATGCCGGCCTGGATGAATCGTGAGCCGCCCGTGTACGGGTAGATCCGGTCCTCGTTCTGGCGGTCCGTGCCGCCCGCATCGTCACCCACGTCATTCAGCACGTTGGCGCCCGCATGTACGCAGACGGTGGCGAGCAGGGCAAGGACGAAAGCGGACAGGTCGAACTGGCCGGCGACCATGAATCCCCAGGCCGAACCCGCGAGAACCGGCAGCACGGACGCCGGGAAGAACTTCGGCCGCATGGCGTTGAACAGCCGTTTTGCGACCTGTGCAGGTGAATCGCCGGCAAATGCCTGCGTCGACGGGCCCGTAACCGTGGTTGAGTCTGATGACACGACAAGTCCCCTATTGAGGCGCTGCGCAAAGCGCGTTGTTCGCAAAGCGCCTACAATATCTCGCCATGAGACTACATTCCACGCCGACGAAGGGTACCGCGGATTTTGCGACTTCCATTTTGGCGATAATTATGCTCGCGCTCGGGCTCCAGGCGCAGCCCGGCGAGGCGGCGGGAACCGGCGGCCGGAACGCTCCCGACAAAGCGGAAACCCCTTACTTGATACTGGCTTCGATCGACGGGTTTGGCGCGGACTACCTGTCGATCTACCCGACGCCGGCGCTCGACCGCATCGCGCGGACGGGGGTTCGTGCGGCATCGTTGCGACCGGTGTTTCCCAGCCTCACGTTTCCCAACCACTACTCCATCGCGACCGGGCTCTACCCGTCCGAGCACGGTATCGTCCACAATCACTTTCCCGATGCAGCCCGGGAAAACTGGTACCACCTGTGGGACCGCCAGAGCGTGGAAGACGGTCGCTGGTACGGCGGCGATCCCATCTGGGTTCAGGCCGAGAAAAACGGGCTCGTGGCCGCCGCTTACTACTTCGTCGGCACCGAGGCAACTATTGCCGGCGTATCGCCGAGTCACTGGCACCGTTTCGATGCATCGGTGCCCGGCAGCGACCGCGTGGCACAGGTCATCGAGTGGCTCGAATTGCCGGCAGAGAACCGGCCGCACTTCGTTACGCTGTATTTCGAGCACGTGGACACGGCCGGGCACGACTTTGGCCGCGGGTCACCGGAGCTTGCGGCGGCAGTCGAGGCGGTGGATGCCGATATCGGACGCCTGCTGGATGCTGTCGGCGAACTCGGCCTGTCCGACGACGTCTACGTGCTTGTCGTTTCGGATCACGGCCAGGCCAACTACGTGGATGCCGCAACGACCTTCGTTCTGCGGGAACACATCGACCTGGGCGGGCTGGAGATCACGGCAGGCGGCGCCTACGCATGGATCTACCTGCAGCAGCCGGACCCGGACAGGGCACGCGCGATCCGCGACACGATCAACGAGCGCTGGGCGCATGGCCGCGCCGTGTTACGCGAGGAGGCCCCTGCCGAGTGGCGGGTCGGCGACAGCCCGCGGTTTCCGGAGATCTTCCTGGTGCCGCAGCCGGGTTACGGCGTGGTCGTGGATCGGGACGCCGTGCAGCGCCTGAAGAAAAGCGACCACGGCTGGGATCCGTCGGACAAGGCCATGCACGGTATCTTCCTCGCCGCGGGCCCGGGATTGCCCAGGGGGAAGACGATCGGCGAGGTCAGCGCTATCGAGGTATACCCGCTGATGCTCGAGATCCTGCAAATCGACACGCCGGCGCCCGCGGGCGGCCGCGACAGGTTGCGCTCGCTGGTGAACCAGGATGGCCGAGTACAGGCACCGCGTTAGCGACGAAGAGGCGCGCCGCATCCAGCGATTCCTGTACGGCGTCGCGGTCGGGACGGTGCTCTTCGTCGCGCTGATCGTCGCCGCGGTGGCGACGGCGCCGAGCTGGATCCGGATCATCAGCCACGAGAGCGAACGCCGCTTCATTGCTCCGTACGTCGAGTGGGTCGGCGAGAACCTGCTGGAGCAGGGCGACGCGGTGCTGCAGGCGTATGTCGAGAATCTCGGCATGGAGATTTCGGCCGGTATGGAGCTGCCGCCCGGGCTGGAACTCGAGTTCTTCGTCATCGAAGGCTCGGACCTCAATGCCTTTACGACGCTGGGGGGCCATATTTTCGTGCTCGACGGCCTGGTGCGCGAACTCGATAGCGAAAACAGCCTCGCCATGGTGCTGGCGCACGAAATCGCGCACGCGAAAAATCGCGATCCGCTGTCGGGCGCGAGTCGCGGCATTTTGCTGCAGATCCTGATTTCTTCCGTTCGCAGCAGCGGCGGTATCGATCCTAGGAGCAGCGCCGAGACCGGGCTGGGACTGGTGCTGAACGACTACAGCCGTGAGCAGGAGGAGATCGCCGACGCGCTCGCCGTGACCGGGCTGCAGCGATACTACGGTCACGCCGGTGGCGCGACCCGCCTGTTCGAAATGCTGGGTGATGCTTACGGCGACGAGGAGCCGCCGGAGATTTTTGCCTCCCATCCACACGTCGCTGATCGAATCGCTGCAATCGATGCGCTCATCGCAGAGAGAGGATGGCAGGTGGCGGATACGGCACCGTATCCGCCGGTGGTGCAGGATGCCTTCAGTTCGAGGCCTTGATATAGCGCCCGGCGGAGTCCCTGAAGCCCCCGGTCACGATGATGATGAAATCGACCAGCGTCCAGATGCCGAGGCCGCCAAGGGTCAGCAGCATCAAAATGCCTGTACCTACCTTGCCGACGTAGAAGCGATGGATTCCGAACGCACCGAGGAAGAAACACAACAGTATCGTGGGTACGAAACCTTTATCACTGAGGGCGAAGTCGTTCATTGTAACTCTCCAGTATTGAGCTTCTGTCCGGGATAGAGCACCAGCCTGCCGCTGCCGTCCCGAAACGACCCCGTCAGCAGCATGATGGTTACGATGAATGTGTGGATCGCGTCAATCGCTCCGACGCCGATGGCCCAGATGATCTGACCGCTGATGAACAAGTAGATGGTTGCGATGAACAGCACGAGGTCTATCGTTGCCTCGACATACCGGCCGAGGTAGAAGTGTTGAATTCCGACAACGCCGAAGATCGCCGACAGGCAGACGGCAATCGTGTAGC
>JBFIHC010000096.1:0-11389 GCA_041601995.1 Woeseiaceae bacterium
CGGCTGCGATTCGAGGCCGTAGCAGGCCGCCCGGTCTACTCGACATCGAGAGACCCCGACGACTCGCGGTTCTTCAAAGGCATCAGCACGACCTTCGCACCGTTCGACAACGATTTTGACTTCGGCCTCTTCTATATTGAACAGGACATCGATGGCCTATCGGACCGCCGGGCTATTGGCGGCGAGCTGCGCTATTTCGGTGACAACCGGTCGCTGTGGAGCCTTGTCGACTACGACATCGAGTTCAAGGAGCTCGGCAGCCTGTTCCTGCAGGGCAGCTGGCGCCTGCCCGCCAATTTCACCATTACCGGCGTCGTCGACCGCCGGCGCAGCCCGTTCCTCAGCCTGGGCAATGCGCTCGTCGGCCAGCAGCTCGAGTCGTTCGAGCAGCTGCGCGTGTTCTTCACCGAGGAGGAGATTCGGCAGTTCGCGCTCGACCGTTCGGCAGCCACGACAACCTACACCCTCGGCCTGTCGCATCCGTTCACCCCCAAGCTCAGCGCGAACTTCAATGCGAGTATTTCTTCGATCGATGCCACACCCGAATCCGGCGGCGTCGCGGCGACGCCCGACAGTGAGTACAGCTATTACTCGGCCGACATCGTGGCGAGCAGCCTTTTCACCGAGGGCGATGTCGGAATCGTCGGTTTGCGCTACGCGGTCTCGGAAACCACGGACGTGTACTCGACCACCTTTGATACGCGCTTCCCGGTAGGTCGGGCATGGCGCATCAGCCCGCGACTGCGTATCGATTACCGCGAGATCAAGACCGACGGCAGCACCCAGTGGATCTATACCCCGGGCCTGCGCGTCCAGTACCGTATGGGCAGGCGTGCACGCTTCGAGCTGCAGACCGGGAAACAGTTTTCGACGCGCGAGATGGCGAGATTGGACCAGGACCGCGAATCCTGGTTCGTCAATGCCGGTTACCAGCTGTTTTTCTGATGGACGCCACGATGAAAATGCGTATCTGTCTCTTCACAGTACTGCTCACGACGCTGCTGGCTGCGGGATGCGTTACCACGAGTACCCTGGTGGAGGAGAAGCTCGATATCCGCACCGGCGTGACCGTAACCCACTCCACGGCACCGATCGTGCTGTACCGCGATAACTCCGCCTACGCCGCTCACGCGCGCGACTACGTCTACCTGGGCCCGGTCGAGATCAACCGCATGGGCGAATATTCCTATTACCTCTGGCTGGGCATCTGGAGCACGATCAGTGACGCTGACCGCTCGTTCCAGCGCGACGGCTTCGAATCGATCACTCTTTTTGCCGACGGTGAACCGCTGCAGCTCGAGCTGGTCGGCTGGACGCTGGAGTCGATCGGCGTTTCAGAGCCCGTCTACATCAAGCCGGTAGCATCTGCGGCGGACGCCTATTACCGCGTCACGATCGACCAGATTCGACTGCTCGCCGATGCCCGCGAGATCGAGCTGCACGCGGGCAACGGTCCCATCAGGGTCTACCTGATGTGGGACCGCCAGGGCTCGGCACGCGCCTCGCTGCGCGAATTCCTCGATCGCGGCCTGTTCGGGGCGACGGCACGTTACCAGCCGTAAGGTACCGCTGCCCGCGCCGGCCGCTCGAAACGACGCCATCGCAGCCGCCGTGAGCGTCGGCCCGGCGCCGCATGCACGTCGCTTGCCGACACGAAAAGGCCTTGCACCCTGTTGGCCAACGGGGCCGACAAGAGAGTGCGCCATTTTGGGTTTGCAAGCTGCATAATAGTGCCCTGCCGCCAATGCTAGCGATACGACTCCACCGTATACTGGTGAGCGTGAAGGGTGTGCATCACCTGTAAATCGCTGCCGGAACTTCGACCTGGGACTGGATGTGGGCGATACAGACACGAAGATCTTAATTGTCGACGACCACGCTTTATTGCGGGAAGGACTTCGATCGCTGCTTTCCGCGGAGCCCGGCATGCGCGTGGTCGGTACGGCGGAGAACGCGGAATCCGGGGTAGAGAAGATCGCCAGCCTGGACCCGGACGTCGTCCTCACGGACCTGGCCATGCCGGAAACCGGCAATGTCGAAGCGATTCGGCTCATCAGGAAGGCGCACCCGGAAATCAGGATCATAGCGCTGACCTTTCACAGGGAAGACGGTTACATCCACGCGGCGCTGCATGCCGGCGCGGATGGCTACGTTTTGAAAGACGACAGCCGTCACGAGCTCGTGATTGCCATTCGCAGTGTTCAGGACGGCAAGAACTACCTGAGCCCGGCGATTTGTGACCGAGTCATTGAAGGTTTCCTGTCGGGCGTCAAGAAGAAGCGCCTCGAGCCCTCGTGGAACGTGCTGACGCGGCGCGAGCGTCAGGTCATCAGGATGATCGCAGAGGGATTAAAGACCCGCGAGATCGCGGAGGCGTTGTCGCTGAGCCCGAAGACCGTCGAGAAGCATCGCACCAACATGATGAACAAGCTGGATCTGCACAGCGTCTCGGCCGTCACCCTGTACGCAATCCAGAGCGGTCTGATCAACGAGTGACGCCGAGCTCCACATTCCGCTAGCCGCCGTGACTCACTCCTCTTTGAGCACATCCCGCACCGCGCGCAGGATCTCTTCCCGGTCGAACGGTTTCGCGAGGGTGCGGTCCGCTCCCGCGCTGCTCGCCGACGCCAGGTAGGATCGCGTCGAGATCGCATCCGGCTCGTAGGGATCGGGCGCAGTCTTGCCGCCGCCGGAGATGACGATGATCCGGGTATTGCGGTACTTCTCGCGGATCTTGCGCGCGGCCGCAATGCCGTCGATACCCGGCATTATCACGTCGGTGATAACGAGGTCCACGCCTTGCCCCTTCATCAGCTCGAGCCCGTCATTGCCCGTCGCCGCCACTTCCACCTCGTAGCCTGCCCGTTCCAGCACCTGCTTCAAGGCGGCCCTTACGTGCTCTTCGTCATCGATAATCAGGATCTTTGCCATTACACCCCCTCTCTCGCTATCGCGCCCGCTCGTCTTCCCCGACCAGCGGCAGATAGACGCTGAATCGTGTGCCCTTGCCGGGCTCGCTCTCCACTACGATTTCGCCGTCATGCCGCTTCACGATCCCGTGAACGACCGACAACCCCAGTCCCGTGCCCTTGCCGACCTCCTGGGTCGTGAAAAAAGGCTCGAAAATTCGCTCCTGAGTTGCCGCATCCATGCCCTTGCCCGTGTCCCGGACTTCGAGGACGACGTGGCGCGCCGCCTCGAGATCCCGATGCCTGTTCGCCATCTGCTCGGATACCTGCTTTTGCTGCAGCGACACCGCGATGTGCCCGCTGCCGTCCGAAAGAGCCTGGTACGCGTTGTTGCACAGATTGACCAGGAGCTGCTGGACCTGCTCGGGTGCGCACATCACGGCACCGCAGTCCGGATCGATGTCTGCACGCAGGTCCACCGTTGCCGGCAATAATGCCCGGATCATCGTTAGCGCCTCTTCTGCGATCGGCGCCAGGTTCCGCGGGACGAAACGGGGACCCGGGTCGTGGCGGCTGAACGTCAGGATCTGCTGGCTCAGCCCCTTCGCCCGATCGGCGAGGTCCTGCACGCGTTTCAGGTTTCCGGCAAGGGGCGAGTCGGCCGGAATGTCTTCCAGGGCCAGCTCGAGGTACAGCACCATGGGCTGGAGTACGTTGTTGAATTCGTGCGCGACCCCGCCGGCCAGCGTGCCCAGCGACCTGAGCCGCTGATGATGTTGAACCTGTTCTTCGAGCTGGTGGCGCTCGGCCTCCGCCTGCTCGCGCTCGGCAATTTCGTTCTTGAGACGTTCATTGATGCCGACGAGGTTGCGACGCATCGTCTCCAGGTCATCCGACAATGCCGATATCTCGGCCAGGCTGCTGTCGGGCTTGAGCTCTTTGCCGACGTCACCCGAGCTGATCGCCCGGCTGGCTCTCTGCAGCCAGCGTAAGGGGCTGACGATGGTGACACTCATGAGGCCGGCCGCGAGCAGCGTCAGGAGCAGGTATGCGCCAAGTACATAGACGACCTTAAGGCGCACCGCGGCAAGGTCCTCGTGTATCGGCGACTCGTCGTAGCCCAGCTTGAGCACCGCCGCCTCGTCGAAGCTGCTGACGGGAAGCGCCAGGTAGTAGACGTCATCGCCGTGTTCACCAAATGCAAAGTCCTCGCGGAACAGGGCCGTGTCCTCGGCGCTCATCAGCGAACTCGCGAAATTCCGGCCGCCGATCTCCAGCGCTGCGTAGCTTCCCTGGCCACTCAGGATCGCGCTGTCGAGCAACTCGACGATTCTCTGCTCGGTGGCGTCGGGCTCGAGTCTCTCGAAACGGTCGACGAAAATCTGCGCGAAATTACGCACATCGTCGATGAAGATGTCCTTCGTCGTGCGCTCCACGGTGCTGCTGATCGCATAGTAGAGCGGCGGCATGAGCACTGCATGGATCAACAGCAACATCAGCAAGAGCCGCCCCGGAATGGTATTCAGGTCTCTTGCCATAACAACTTGATCGTCTTCACGCCTTGCAGCGCTTCGGCATCTCTGCCCCACAGGTAGGTTATTGCGCAATCGTCGCTGTGCAACGCCTCGCCAACGGCGGCTACGTCGTCGTACTCCTCGAGCCGCGGCGTTCCATACTTCAACGCCAGCGACAGGCGACGGCGTTCGTACGACTTCTTCGACATTGCAACGACAGACTGGTAGAAAATCTGCTCCAGCTTTTCGTCGCCCCGCATCAGAATCGGCCTGAGGCGCCGCCCATCCACCCTGACCACCACGCCGAGATAGGCCTTGCGCATATCCAGCGTGCTTAAACTGTCCAAAGGACAGGTCGCGCCCGTCACCAGTTCCACCGTTTCGGCGGACGCCCCCGCTGCCGCGACCAGCAACGCGATACAGACGAGCAGCCCTTGTACGCGGCGGCAGGTCACGGAAAGACGGCACTCCATTGCAGGCGGAATTCGTTGAAGTCCCTGGAACCAGTGGGACTCGCGCCGTACGTGGTGTCCGCCACCTCGATCGTGACGCTGTGATATTCCGCGACATCCCAGCGTACGCCGAGCATGTAGCGTTCGGTGATGAATGTCTCCAACAACTCCAGGTAATCGGAATCATCCTGGTCGAGGCCACCCTCGACACGCCCGAATACCGTCACCACCGAATTCGCTTCGTATTCCAGCTGCGCGTAGCCGAGCAGGTAATCGTCTTCCGTGTTCCCCG
Source organism: Woeseiaceae bacterium (assembly GCA_041601995.1). Classification (GTDB taxonomy): domain Bacteria; phylum Pseudomonadota; class Gammaproteobacteria; order Steroidobacterales; family Woeseiaceae; genus UBA1847. The sequence goes on from JBFIHC010000096.1 coordinate 5,168, forward strand.
CGGGGGTTTTGAGCTCGTTCTCGAAATAGACGAAACTCGTCAGCAATCGAACGTCGTTCCAGTACCAGTCGCCGAAGACTCCGAGGGTCGCCTGGTCGACGGTATCCGGCCGTCCTGGCGTCGGGATCGTCTGCGGGACGACGTTGATCTCGTTAAATCCGGCCAGGAACCCGAACTGCGTCGATGACAGGTATTGCGGCCGGTAGCTGACCCGGAGATTCACGGACACGCCGGGATCCGACGTTCCCTCGAACACTTCGTGCGCGGCGAGTTCGTTGTCCTTCAGGAGCGGCGCAAAGCCCACGGACGCCGCCACGCCGATCGCCGATTCGTCGTCACGCTGGTGCTCGGACTCCAGCAGCAATCCCGTTATGTGCACGGGCTGCGAGCCGCCATCGTCCTCCCACTCCTCCAGCGCCGGGCGGGTAATCGAAGTCTGCAGGTACTGGCCGTGATGGTACTCGCTGTTCCAGAACTTCGCGGGCGCATGAAACCGCCCCGCCCAGACGAACACATCGTCGCTGACGCGCAAGCCGGCCTGCACGCGTTCGAGTTCCGCATGCTCCGTGGACAACAGATACTCGCCGAGGAAGCGAAAACGGCTGCCCGAGAAGCTGTACAGCAGGTCGATTCGCGCCTCCATGGACGAGTCCCTGACCGAGGCATGCGACTCCGAGAACGTATCGAAGCCGTCAACGCTGGGAAAAAACAAGAGCTCGTGCTGCATTTCGGCGACCGACGGAGCGCCCGCCAGTAAACCGGCCAATCCGGCAGCCGCCAGCTGCCGGCGCGACGGGTTTGGCGTTTTGCTTGCTGGCATTTTCATGTTGCGTCCCCTCTCCATCCATGGCCATCTGCGGCTATTGCGCCGGGCAGCCGAGTCCCCTCGGGCTGCACGGCGCTCGCAAAAGGCAGCCGTACGGATCAGGGAACGCGGAGATGCCCGGCAAATTTAACTGTCGCATCGGTGCGCAACGGACGATATGGGGTGTTGACCCTATTTCGGCCGTGAAACGGCGCCCAGGCGGTGATTCGACGCCATTCGTCCCTGGGCGCGGCGGTGCGAGGCCCGGCGGGATTACCGGACGTATAATAGAGTTGCTGCACGGAATTTTTGCGTATTGTGGCTATTGGTCGGGGCCGGTTTCTGCGACAATGTTACTGATGAAACTAATTCCATCGTCGCCATGAGCGCAATCCCCCAAGACGTGGTCTCCTCGTTCCCTCTCGACAACTACGAGCTCGTCGACCGTTACCGGCGCGAATCCGGCCGCGTATTCCTGACGGGCACGCAGGCACTGGTTCGGATACCGCTGATGCAGCGGACCATGGACCGTGCCGCCGGCCTGAATACCGCCGGCTTCGTCAGCGGCTACCGCGGCTCGCCGCTCGGCGCCTTCGACCAGGAACTGTGGCGCGCCGAGGCGTTCCTCGACGAGAACAACATCGAATTCCTGCCCGCGGTGAACGAGGATCTCGCGGCGACCGCGGTGCTCGGCTCGCAGCAGGTCGAAACCGACCCGCATCGCGAGGTCGACGGGGTATTCGGCATCTGGTACGGCAAGGGCCCCGGGGTCGACCGCGCGGGCGATGCACTGAAGCACGGCAACGCCTACGGCAGTTCCCCGCACGGCGGCGTGCTGGTCGTCGCGGGCGACGACCACGGCTGCGTGTCGTCGTCGATGCCGCACCAGTCGGACGTTGCCTTCCTTACCTTCATGATGCCGCACGTCAACCCGGCCAACGTCGCCGAGTACCTCGAGTTCGGGCTGTGGGGCATCGCGCTGTCGCGTTACTCCGGCATGTGGGTGGGCTTCAAGGCGATCTCCGAGACAGTCGAATCGGCGATGTCGTTGCAGTTGCCCGCTTACCCGCAATTCGCGATCCCGGATTTCGAAATGCCCCCGGGCGGCCTGCACTACCGCTGGCCCGACCTGCCCGGTCCACAGATCGAGGAACGGCTGGAAGCGAAGAAGGCCGCGACGCTCGCGTTCGCGGCGGCCAATCCGATCGACCGCAGGATCTTCGACGTCCCCGACGCTCGCTTCGGCATCGTGACCACGGGCAAGGCGCATCTCGACCTGATGGAGGCGCTGCGCCTGCTCGGGATCGATCGCGACGCGGCGCGCCGCATCGGTATCGATATCTACAAAGTGGGCATGGTGTGGCCGCTCGAGCACGACGGTGCGCTCGAGTTCGTGAAAAACAAGCGGGAAGTTCTCGTCATCGAGGAAAAGCGCGGCATCATCGAGAGCCAGTTCAAGGAGTATTTCTACGACCGGCCCGGCCGCAAACCGGAACGCATGGTCGGCAAATTCGACGAGAAGGAGCGGCCGCTGGTTCCATGGATCGGTGAGTTGTCGCCGGTCGAGGTCGCCGGCATCGTCGCGAGGCGGCTGGACAAGGCATTCCGTGGACTCAACCTGACCGAACGCGCGGACAGGCTTCTTGACGAGCGCGCACCCGCCATCCGCGTCGAGGGCGCGACCCGTATGCCCTACTTCTGCTCGGGCTGCCCGCACAATACCTCGACCAGGCTCCCCGAGGGATCGAGCGCACTGGCCGGTATCGGCTGTCACTTCATGGCGAGCTGGATGGAGCGGGACACGGAAGGCCTGATCCAGATGGGCGGTGAAGGCGTCAACTGGATCACGCGCTCGAAGTTCAACGGCAACCGCCACATCTTCCAGAATCTCGGCGACGGCACGTTCTACCACTCCGGCTCGCTCGCGATCCGGCAGGCCGCCGCCGCCGGCACCAATATCACGTTCAAGATCCTCTACAACGACGCGGTCGCCATGACCGGCGGGCAGCCTGTCGACGGGCCCCTCACCGTGGCAGGAATCGCGAACTCGGTGCGCGCCGAGAATATCGAACGCATCGCGGTGGTCTCCGACGAACCGGAACAGTTCGATGCGGCCGACTTTCCGCGTGGCACGACGTTCTCGCATCGCCGTGACCTCGACGGGGTGCAGCGCGAACTCAGGGACATCCCCGGCGTGTCGGTGCTGATCTATGCGCAGACCTGCGCGACGGAAAAACGCCGTCGCCGCAAGCGCGGCCAGATGCCGGATCCGGACCGCTTCGTCGTCATCAATGATCTCGTTTGCGAAGGTTGCGGCGACTGCTCGGTGGAGTCGAACTGCCTGTCGGTGGTGCCCAAGGAGACGCCGTTCGGGCGCAAGCGCGAGATCGACCAGAACAGCTGCAACAAGGACTACTCGTGCATCAACGGCTTCTGTCCAAGCTTCGTTACGGTCGAGGGTGGCAAACGGCAACCGCCGAAACCGCTGTCGGGCGTTGCCCGGCTGGAAACCGCGGAGGCCGATCTGCCCGACCCCCAAATCGCGGAGATCGACCACTGCTTCGACCTGCTGATTACGGGCGTCGGCGGCACCGGTGTCGTCACCGTCGGGCAGCTGATCACGATGGCTGCCCACCTCGAAGGCAAGGGCGCGAGCGTGCTCGATTTCATGGGCTTCGCGCAGAAGTTCGGGCCGGTCCTCAGTTACATACGCATCGCCCGACAGCCGACCGACATCAACCAGGTCCGCATCGAGCAGGCGCGCGCCGATGCGCTGATCGGCTGCGACCTGGTCGTCAGCTCGTCGCCAAAAGCCTCGAGAACCTACCGGCCGGGACACACGCGCGCGGTCCTGAATTCCGCCGAAATGTCCACCGGCGATTTCGTCCGGCGGCGTGACGCCAGCCTGCGTGCCGCGGACCGCGTCGACGCGATCCGCAACGTTGTCGGCGCATCGAACCTCACACTGCTCAATGCAAACAAGATGGCGGCCCGCTTGATGGGCGACACCATATACGCCAACGTGCTGATGCTCGGAGCCGCCTGGCAGCAGGGCCTGGTGCCCATCTCGCTCGAGGCGATCATGCGGGCGATCGAACTGAACGGTATAGAAGTCGAGAAGAACAAGCAGGCATTCACGTGGGGCCGGGTCGCCGCGGACCACCCGGAGCACGTCGAGGATCTCGCGGTGACGCAGGAATTGCGGGCGCCCGAAACCCTCGACCGGATCGTCGAGCGGCGCGCCGCTTTCCTGGTCGACTACCAAAACGAGGCATTAGCCCGTCGCTACACGTCCCTGGTTGAAAAATCGCGCGATGCTGAAAACGGCGTCGGCGGGGACGGCCGTTTCGCGAATGCCGTCGCGAAGAGCTATTTCAAATTGCTGAGCTACAAAGACGAGTACGAAGTCGCGCGGCTGCATACGCAGACGGGCTTTCTCGAATCGTTGCAGCGCGATTTCGGCGGCAAGGCGCGCGTGCGCTTCCACCTCGCGCCGCCGATACTGAATTCGAAGACCGACGCACGCGGCCGCCCGCGCAAGCGCGAGTTCGGCGCGTGGATGATCCCGGTGATGCGGCTGCTCGCGTCACTGCGTGGTCTGCGCGGCACGCGTTTCGATCCCTTCGGCATGACCGCCGAGCGCCGCATGGAGCGCGCCCTGATCCTCGAGTTCGAGAGCCGGGTGGAACAACTGCTCGGAGCGCTCGACGCGCCAAACCTGGACCTGGCTACGGAGATCGTCAGCCTTTACATGGATATCCGCGGCTACGGCCCGGTCAAGGAACAGGCGGCCGAGGAGGTTCAAACTCGCGTGGCCAACAAGATCAATACGCTGGCCACGATGGAGCACGAGGCCGCGTGAGCCCTGCCTACGCGTTCGATTCCAGACCGGAATCCGGGCAGACGATGCCAGTCGCAGACGGTATCCACTGGCTGCGCATGCCCCTGCCCTTCGATCTCGATCACATCAACCTTTGGCTGCTCGAGGACGACAGCGGCTGGGCCATCGTCGATACCGGGATCAGCAGCGAGACGAGCAAGGCGATCTGGAGCAAGGTCTTCGACCACACGATGCGCGGACTGCCCGTCACGCACGTGATCGCAACGCACCTGCACCCCGATCACGTGGGCTGCGCGGGCTGGCTGACGCGACGCTTCGACGTCGATCTGTGGATGACCCGCGAGGAGTACACGCTGGGGAGGCTGCTCGTCGCCGATACGGGCAAGCCGGCGCCGGCGGAGGCCATCCGTTTTTACGCGGCTGCCGGATTCTCGGACGAGGCGCTGCGGGAGTATCGCGAGCGCTTCGGCTTCTTCGGCCGTCTGGTATCGAGGCTGCCGGAGTCCTACGTGCGCATCCAGGAGAACGACCGGCTGGCGCTCGGCGACCGCTCCTGGCGTGTGCTCATCGGTCGCGGCCACTCCCCGGAGCATGCTTGCCTTTATTGTGAAGAAACCAATCTGCTGATTTCGGGCGACCAGGTGTTGCCGACCATCTCCGCCAACGTGAGCGTCTGGCCGACGGAGCCGACAGCGAATCCTCTCAAACACTGGCTGGAATCGCTGGCCGACCTGCGAGAGCAGATTCCCGCGGATGTTCTCGTGCTGCCGGCTCACGGAAAGCCGTTCCGCGGCGCTCACGAACGCATCGACGCCATTAAAGCGGAACATCTGCGGCGACTCGAAATCCTCCACGATCACCTCGCCGAACCCCGCCGCGTCGTCGATACGTTCCCCGTGCTGTTCGGACGCCGCGTGCCTGCCGGCCACCGCACGATGGCCACCGGCGAGACCCTTGCCCATCTCAATTACCTGCTGGCAACCGGGAACGCAATCATGGAAGCCGACGCGAATGGCGTCGACTGGTACCGGAGAGACTGAGTAATTGTCTGCGGCCAGTGGGACGCAGCGCTAGCCCCCGCAACGCGCCAGCATCATCAGCACAATGACCGCGACAATCGAGCCAATGTAGACCCGCATCGATACGGTCTTGCCTTCAGTGCTCTTCCAGGCATCGCCGGTCGCCTTGCGCACCCCGGACAGGGGATCTGGCGACTTCGTAAAGGTCGGCCCGCTCTGCGTCGGTTTTGGCTCTTCTTCGGGGGTATTCTCCACCGATTCGCGTTGGGGCTCGTCGTTGTTCTCTTTTTTGCTCACGATTGATCCTCGCTCAAAGCACGTTGCGGTTGGCCGCAAATGGTCGGGAGGCCGACATTCTACCGCGAAACGCCCGAAAGGCCGGAGACGACCGCCGGAAGCAAACCCTCTCTGCCGCGGCCGTCGCGCGTTTATCCTCGAATGCCGATGTGCTGGCGGCCTATCGCGGCGATACTTCGTGCGCCCATCTGTGCCATCACCATCGACAGCTCGGCATTCAGCATCTCGAGCACCTTTTCGACGCCTGGTTGGCCGAAAGC
>JBFIHC010000097.1:0-11294 GCA_041601995.1 Woeseiaceae bacterium
CGGGCTCGATCTCGGCGAAACGCGGCAGGGACGACGTATCCAGTAATGGGTTGCTCATTGGCGATGCTGATATCCTTCTCCGGCGCAGGATGTTAGCACGGCACCGAAAGGAGTAAGGAATTGGCAAGGGAATTCGATTTGTTGGTCATTGGCGGCGGTAGCGGCGGGCTCGCGCACGCGCAGCGTGCCGCGGAATACGGCGCGCGGGCCGCCGTCGTCGAGTACGGGCCGCTCGGCGGCACCTGCGTCAATGTCGGTTGCGTGCCCAAGAAGGTCATGTGGTACGCGGCCGAAGCCCGGCATCACCTCGACCATGCCGCAGACTACGGATTCGCGATCGATGTCGGCGGCCACGACTGGGCGGGGCTGAAAGCGCGGCGGGATGCTTATGTCACACGCCTCAACGGTATCTACGAGAACAATCTGGGCAGGCGCGGCGTCGACCACATCCAGGGCGCCGCAAAATTCGTCGACCCGCATACGCTCGCTGTCGGCAACGAGCATTACCGTGGCGAGCGGATCGTCATCGCCACGGGCGGGCGCCCAATGGTGCCCGAGATACCGGGCGCCGGCTACGGCATCGTTTCGGACGACTTCTTTACCCTCGAGGAGCGGCCGCAGCGTGTGCTCATCGCCGGCAGCGGCTATATCGCCGTCGAGCTCGGCGGCGTGTTCAATGCCCTCGGCAGCGACGTCAATATTGTCGTGCGCAAGGACCGTATCGTGCGCAGCTTCGATGCGATGCTGAGTGAAGAAGTCATGGAGGCGATGGAGAACGCCGGCATTCGCTTCGACACCCGCGTGATTCCCGCGAGCGTCGAGAAACTCGATGACGGGCTCGTGATGACCAGCGTTGACGGTCGCCGCTTCGGACCGGTGGACTGCTTGCTCTGGGCCATCGGCCGCGAGCCCAACAGCGACACCCTGGCTCTGGACGCCGCGGGCGTAATGACCGACGAGCATGGCTTCGTGCCGGTCGACAAGTTTCAGACCACCAACGTCGCGCATATCTCGGCCATCGGCGACGTGACCGGCGCACAGGCGCTCACGCCGGTGGCAATCGCCGCAGGCCGGCGGCTGGCGGATCGAATCTACGGCGGAATGGAGGGTCGTCACCTCGATTACCGGCTCGTTCCGACCGTCATCTTCAGTCACCCGCCGATGGGAACCGTGGGCATGACCGAGGCGGAGGCCCGGGGCGGGTACGGCGATGCGGTCAGGGTTTACCTGTCGCGCTTCACGCCGATGTATTACGCGCTCGGCGAGAAAAAACAGACGTCGGTCATGAAGCTGATAACCGCCGGAGACGACCAGCGTATCGTCGGCTGCCACGTGATCGGGGACGGGGCGGACGAGATGATGCAGGGATTTGCCGTCGCTATCCGCATGGGCGCTACGAAGAAGGACTTCGACGACACTGTCGCGATTCACCCGACGAGCGCCGAAGAGTTCGTGACTATGCGCTGATCGAGATCTGTTTCAGGACGGGCTTGGTATTCGGGCGCACACCGCGCCAGATGTGAAAGGACTCGGCGGCCTGCTCGACCAGCATTCCCCAGCCCATGACCGCCTGTGCCGCGCCGTGCTCGAGCGCCCACGCGCAGAACGGTGTCGGGTGCAGGCTGTATGAAAGGTCATAGCAGATCGAGTTCGCCGAAACGGCGGCCGCCGGGTACGGTGGCATTTCGCCGCCATGGATCGCCGACGTTGCGTTGATAACGAGGCCGTACGGTTCCGCAACGGGCACGTCGTCGAAACTGCAACCTGTCAGCGGCCCGCGGCCACCGAACCGTTCGACGAGGTCCTGCGCGCGACTCAACGTTCGGTTGGCGATGCACACGCGGCCGGGCTGCATCTCAAGCAGCGGGCCGACGATGCCGCGAGTCGCGCCGCCGGCGCCGAGAATCAGGATACCGGCACCCTCGAGATTCACGCCGAGATTGACGACGAGGTCGCGCAGCAGCCCGATACCGTCTGTATTGTCCCCGTAAATTTCGTTGTTGCGGAACGTCAGCGTGTTGACCGCGCCGGCCGTGCTCGCACGCTCGCTCAGGTGGTCAACGAGCCGAAAGACAGCGCGCTTGTGCGGAACGGTGATATTCAGACCCTTGCCGCCCGTGCGCTGGAACTGGCGCACCGCTTCCTCGAGTTTCTCGGGGGCAACGCGCAGCAACTCGTAGCGCATCTCCTGCCCCGTCTGCTGTGCGAATAGATGGTGGATGACCGGCGACCGGCTGTGCGCTACCGGGTAGCCCATGACACCATAGCGGTCGACAGTCACCGTGTGCGTTATCCAGGCTGTTTATCCAGCCGACAGTATACCTATTCGCCGAGCCAGCGAGCCGCGTCCATTGCAAAGTAGGTCAGGATCGCACTCGCACCTGCGCGCTTGATGCACACGAGTGCCTCGAGCGCCGTCTTTCGCTCGTCGAGCCAGCCGTTTGCCGCCGCCGCTTTGAGCATCGCGTATTCGCCACTCACCTGGTAGGCAAACGTCGGCACACCATAGCGGTCGCGAACGCGGCGCACGATATCGAGGTAGGGCATCGCGGGTTTGACCATGACCAGGTCGGCGCCCTCGTCGAGATCGAGCCCGACCTCGCGCAGCGCCTCGTCACTGTTTTCCGGCGCCATCTGGTAAGTCGACTTGTCGCCGCCGCCGAGGTTGGCGGCAGAACCGACAGCGTCACGGAACGGACCGTAGAAACACGATGCGTACTTCGCGGCATAGGCGAGAATCAGGGTGTGGCGGAGATCGGCGGCTTCGAGCGCATCGCGAATCGCGCCGATACGGCCGTCCATCATGTCCGACGGTGCCACGATGTCGGCCCCCGCTTCCGCGTGCGACAACGCCTGCCGTGTCAGCATTGCCACGGTCTCGTCGTTCATAACGTACCCGGCGTCGTCGATGATCCCGTCCTGCCCGTGCGTGGTATAGGGGTCGAGCGCGACGTCGGTAATGACCGCGAGGTCGGGGTGAGCATTCCTGATCGCCCTGACCGTGCGTTGCACGAGACCATCGGGATTCGCGCACTCGGCGCCGTCCAGGCTTTTCTTGTCGGCATCGACGACCGGGAACAGGGCGACAGCAGGGATACCCAGCGCCACGGCTTCCCCGAGCGTCTTGAGCAGCCGGTCGACGCTCTGCCGCTCGATGCCGGGCATCGACTCGACCTGCTCGGTGCGATCCTCGCCATCCAGCACGAAAACCGGGTAAATTAGATCGCTGGCGGAAAGCCCGGTCTCGACAACCAGGCGCCGCAACGCGGCGGTACGGCGCGTGCGCCGCATGCGAACTCGGGGGAACTGACCGGGGGTGCGTGTACTCATAGCTAATCTGAATGATAAAAAGATTGCTTTATTTTCCCTGTATTTAGGCAGTGTTTCCACGCCTTAATCACAGATTTCCGCAGAATCAGTAATAAAAGCGCGACAGGGCGGGTCAACTCGTATGAACAGCAGTGATGCCGCAACGACCAGGCGTCGGAGATTCGACGAACTCGTGGGTGTATTCCACCAGGACATGTACCGCTACGCCGCGTGGCTCAGCCGTGACCGAAACGTCGCCGAGGACGTTGTACAGGAGTCACTGCTGCGAGCCTGGAAGTCGCTCGACGCGCTGCGAGACGATGCGGCTGCCAAGCACTGGCTACTGACCATAGTGCGGCGCGAAAACGCCCGCTATTTCGAGCGTCGACGCCTCGAAACGGTGGATGTCGATGACCTGACACCGTCACAGGAAGCGCTGCTGGCCGACCAGCCGGACCATGAACTGGACGACGTGCGCGATGCGATTTACAGGCTCGACGACGATTACAGAGAGCCGCTCGTGCTGCAGGTCCTGATGGGCTACAGCACGAACGAGATAGGCGAGCTGATGGGGCTCAGGCAAGGTGCGGTATTGACGCGCCTGCACCGTGCCCGCCACAAGCTCAGGGACGCGTTGAACAACGGGACAGCTTCCGACCAATCGGAAACGTGACATTGATGAACTGCGAAGACTACAGACAGGCGATAGCTGCGGAACCGTCCTACGACGGCGGCGAAGCGCATCTGTCCGCCTGTGCCGACTGCCGGGCATTTCGCGACGAGATGCGCACCCTCGACGGGCGCATCGGCCGTGCACTGGCGATCAGCGTGCCCGAGCTTCGCCTGCCCGACCTGCCGGATATCGATAGCGCGAATGTGGTCCCGCTGGCCGGGCGCCCCCGTTTTACGATGCCGGCATGGCTGGCTGTGGCGGCGATGCTGATGCTGGCGGCATTTGTCGGCCTGCGAATGGTCGGCAGCAATGTCAGTTACCCATCACTGACCGACGAAATCGTGGCGCACCTCGATCACGAACCCTACGCGCTGCGCGTGACCGACGAACCCGTCGACGCGAGGCGCCTGGCGAGGGTCGTGCCTGCAACCGTGGCGGCGATGAACCATGACGCTGGCCTGATAACCTATGCGCAGACTTGTGTGATCCACGGCAAGAAGGTGCCGCACCTGGTAATACAGGGGGCACGAGGTCCGGTGACGATCCTGTTGCTGCCGGACGAAGCGGTCGAGTCCGCCGTGCAGATCGAGGGTGAGAGCATCAACGGCATCATACTGCCGGTCGGAAACGGCAGCGTCGCCATCATCGGCGAGCGCGACGAGGAACTCGGGAAGATCCAGCAGAATGTATTGAATTCAGTAACGTGGAGCACCTGACGCTCCGTGTTAATGACAACCCATGCCCGGCCTCGGGCAGACCAATCAGGAGAGAGAATCATGTCGGAAAAGAAAGTCGTAAAACCCGTCGCCTTGGCTGTAGGCGCTGCCCTGGCCAGTTCATTCGCCATCGGCGGCGTTGCAGTCGCTGATACCGTCGACAACCCGTTTGCCATGTCGGCACTGAGCGCCGGCTACATGCTGGCCGCCGGCGAAGGTTCCTGCGGTGGCGACAAGAAAGAGGGCGAAGGCAAGTGCGGTGAAGGCTCTTGCGGCGGCGACAAGGAAGGCGAGGGCAAGTGCGGTGAAGGCTCTTGCGGCGGCGACAAGGAAGGCGAGGGCAAGTGCGGTGAAGGCTCTTGCGGCGGCGACAAGAAAGAGGGCGAAGGCAAGTGCGGTGAAGGCTCTTGCGGCGGCGACAAGAAGGACGGTGAAGGCTCCTGCGGCGACAAGAAAGACTGATCCACGCAAAGAGCAACGACAGGCCCGCGCATCGCGCGGGCCTTTTTTATTGCCTGTAGGAGCGGTTCCCGAGCCGTGACAGATAGTGGTTCATCGGTCGAGAAAATGTGGCTGCACAGGCAGCGGCGCCCTGCTAGATTTCGGAAATGACAAAGAAGATCACGCGCTGCAAGTGGGCGGAAGGCGTCAGCCTCGATTACATCGAGTACCACGACAGGGAGTGGGGCGTGCCCGTCTATGACGACAGGGTACAGTTCGAGTTCCTGCTGCTGGAGGGCGCACAGGCGGGGCTGAGCTGGTCCACGATCCTCAACAAGCGCGAGGGCTATCGAAAGGCCTTTGCGGGATTCGATGTCGAGAAAGTCGCGCGCTTCACGAAAAAGCGCGTGGAAAGGCTGCTCGACAACCCGGCTATCGTCAGGAACCGGCTCAAGGTGGAGTCCGCCGTCAGCAACGCGCAGGCGTTCATGCGGGTGCAGGAGGAGTTCGGCAGCTTTAGCAAGTACATCTGGAGCTTCGTCGACGGCATGCCCGTCCAGAACAGGTTCAGGAAAGACGCCGATATCCCGGCCGCCTCACCGGAATCGGATGCGCTGAGCAAAGACCTCAGGAAACGCGGCTTCCGTTTCGTCGGCAGCACGATCGTCTACGCGCACATGCAGGCAACCGGCCTCGTGAATGATCATGTGGTTGGCTGCTTCCGCCACCAGCCCTGTGCCCGGCTCGCCAGGAAGAAGTTCGGCTAGCTCTGCAAAGCGGGGCGACCCGCGTCCCGCCGGCCTCAGTTGCCGACCGTGATCAGCGTGAGCCCGACCAGCCCTTGCGGCGTGTTGTGGGAAATGCCGCCGAGATAGATCGTGTTGGATACCAGGTTCGCCCAGTTGACGGTGACCGTCTCCGTCGCACCTGAATTGACGAAAGGCGGTCCGCTTGCCGACATGTTGCCCCGGTCGTCGACGATGCCGAAAGCCCAGGCGAGCATGGTGTAGTTGGTACCCGGCTGGCTGTTGGACGGATCGGTTTCGTAACCGTGCACGAGGGCACCGTAGCAGCCGGCCGCCGGCCGGAACACGTTTACCTGTTCCTCTGCGGTCGGCCCACCGCTTTCCGTAACCCGTGTGCCGCGGAAGTCGAGCGGGTTGCAGGCGCCGGGCTGGTAGAAGAGATACAGATCGAGATCGTCATTCCCTTCCGTCAGTGCGTCGAACAACGAGACCCTCAGGTACAGCTGACCGTCAGGCACGTCGATCAGATGCGCCGTTACGCCGTTGCCGGAACGGAACGTGAAGGTCTTGGTCGGGTCGTTGTCGACGAAGCCGTTGATTACGAGCGGCAGACGTAAACCGTGAACGCCCGGCACATAGCTGCCGGTGTAGCCGAACTCGACGGGAAAGCTGACGCTGCCGCTGCCGCCGAAGCTGGTAACCTCGGCCGGCGCGGTCAGCGACACGGGTTTCACCGCGATCGTGCTGTAGACCGAGTGATCGTTGCTGTTCCAGCTCAGCGAGCCGAATCGCCACAAGTCGAGCGGTCCCGACTCGTAAACGAGTGTGATGTCGAACGATGCGGTCTGGCCGGGTCCGAGAGACAGGCTCGACGGCAAGACGCTCACGCGAATGCTGGGCGGCGCGGTCACCGCAGCCACGAATGTCTGCGATTCGTCGCTGGCGTTCGTCACCCGGCGGGAGACCGTCTTCTCGTTGGCCAGCCTCGCCAGGCCGATCGAGGGCTGGTTGAGGTCTTCCGGCGCGAACGAGACGCCTGCATTCTCGAGTTCGTCACATCGTGCTTCCGGAACCGCCGGTGAATCGAACCCGCAGGCGAACGCGTCGAATTCGCCGTCGCTCACGTCGTAGACGAGGCCCGGGTCCAGCGCATCGTTCGGCACGATGTGGCCGGCGCCGTAGTCAAAAGGATTAGCGACGCTCTCGCCGTCGGACTGCACCAGGTCCTGCCTTGCGCTGGTCATGAGCGCGGACTTGACCATCGACGGGCCCCACTCCGGCCGCGCCTGCATGAGCAGCGCAGCGACGCCCGCGACGTGCGGCGTCGACATCGATGTGCCGCTCAGATAGGCAAACGTCTCGTCCGGCATCGAGTTCGCCGTCTCCGGCGAAAAGCCCGCCAGTATGTTGACGCCCGGCGCGGTGACGTCGGGCTTGACGATGTCGTGGACGGGACCGGGGCCGCGCGCCGAGAAAGAGGCCATCACGTTGCCGGTTTCCGGTTCGGTCAGCAGCAGGCTCTTTTCGAGCACGGCCGTTACGTCGTTGCCGGCCTCTATCTCGGCGACGATCAGGTTGCCGTCGGCCTGGCCGATCATGACTGCCGGTATGTCGACGAGTGCCGCGTTGCCGTTCATTACGATGGGGTCGCCAGCGATGCTGTACACGACCGCCGCAACGGCTCCCGCGTCCTCCGCGTTCTGGATCTTGAGGTCGAAATTGCAGCCGCCACGCTCGATGAAGGCTATGTTGCCGCTCATTTCCGTATCGTTGACGAGCGGTTCGCAGGCGTCCGCCCTGGTGCCGGTGCCGCTGGCGTTATTGTCATCATCGGCAAGTATCAGCGCCGCCTCGATCGCGTCGCTGTCGCGCAGCGGGGGCGTGAAATTGGCTTCCTTGACGGCGTACTTGCCGGCGATCGAAGGCGGTTCGTTGATCTGCATCGCCTCGACGGAGGTTTCCCCGTCGCGCGTGGAGGCCGCGACGGTTATCGCCCAGGGACCGCCAGCCGGCGAACCGATCGTGCCGAGGTTCGGGCCTTCGTTGCCCGCCGCAACCACCGCAAGGACGCCGGCTTTCGTGGCATTCATCAGCGCGATGTCGTCCGGGGCGGTGATCTGCAGCATCGAGCTCCCGACGGAGTAGTTGATAATGTCCACGCCGTCGGCGACGGCGTTGTCGATCGCATTCGCCAGGTCAGAGGTGTTGCAGCTTGCACGCGTGTCGCCGGGCCGGAGCCAGCAGGCCTTGTAAACCGCAACGCGGGCGCGCGGCGCTACTCCCTCGACACCGCCGATCAACGTGCCGAAGATGGACGCCTGCACGCGGTTGCCCGCAGCGATGGTTGCCGTATGCGTGCCGTGGCCGTCGACGTCGCGCGCAGAGCGAATCTCCCCGCTATCGATCGGCCCGGAAGTCTCGGCGCCGGCGATGAAGTAGCGCGCGCCGATCAGTTTGTTGTTGCAGTGAGTCTCGTCGAAGTTCTCGCCGGTCTCGCAGATGCCGTTCCAGTTTTCCGGAGCCTCGAAGACGAGTTTGTCTTCGAGCTTGTCAAAGCGCCGGCACAGCCAGCGCCCGAGAAAGGACACCTCGGCCCAGGTGCTGCGGCACAGGCGCGGCCGGTCGGCCTCTTTCGTGTCGGACATCGCCGGGTGCTCCGGATTGATGCCGCTGTCGATAACGCCGATGATGATGCCGTCGCCGTCCAGCCCTTCCGGTCCACGCAGTCCGCCGTCCGACTCGAACAGTCCCAGGAAGCCGGGGCTGAAATTGGTCGCGAGCGGCCGGATCTCGTCCTCCCAGACGTGCAGAACCTGCGGCATGTTCCGGAGCTTGTGGGCCTGGGTGGCGGTCATTTCCGCCGCAAAGCCGTTGAAACCGTAGAGATAGCTGTAGATTTTCCGGGCGTCTGGCGCGGCCTTCATCAGGAGTTCGTCCTGTTCGGCGCGCAGCTTGCCGGCGTAACTCGCGATCGCGGCACTGGCCTTGTCGAAACGCGTCCGCGCGGTCTTCTGCAGCACCATGGCCGCGGCGGGCTTGTTGAGTGTCGAGTGATAGACCGCAGCCGACGGGCTCTTGAGCTGCACGATGTATACCTTGAGGGCGTCGGGGTCATGCGCGCCGGCGAGCTGCAGCCCGCGAGCGATTCCGGCATCGCGTAACGGCGAGACGTTCGACGCAGCCGCGCTGGCGGCTGCGAGGCCCAGGAAAAAACTGGCGAGTAGCGTTATTAGTTTCACGGAGTTTCCGGCGCCCGACTGCCCGAATCGCCGTGTCAACGCCGATAAGCGACTGAGTGGCCGGGGTTTTTTCTCAAGCTACTTAAGAAGTATTTCCGAAGTCGTGGATTTTTAACGAAGTTACCACATTCGGGAATGGCGCCGCCAGCCGGGGAAAGCGACTTCAGTCGTTGAGGTAGCCTGCCATTTCCTCGTCCGTGTACTCGACGCCAAGGCCGAGCACCAGCCGATTGACGAAATTGAAGTACGCGGTAATGAGCGTCAGGTCCAGGATGTCCCGGTCGCCGAGGCCCACCGCGCGGAGTTCACCGAGGTCGGATTCGGTCATGGCTTCCGGCGCGGATGTGAGCTTCTGGGCATGGCGGACGATGTTGGACAGGCGCGGCTGCAGCGTCTCCAGGCCGTCCGCCGTGGTCAGCATCTGCAGCGCTTCCTCGTCCTTGATGAAATGCCGCAAGGCCGTGGCGTGATGATTGACGCAGTATGCGCAGTCGTTCTCGGCGGAAACGACGACGCCGATTGCCTCGCGTTCGGCGCGGCTGAGCCCGGATTTGCCGAACATCAGGGTCATGTACAGGCCCAGGTGCCCGGACATTGCCTCCGGGTTGAGGCTGTGAACCTTCAGGACGTTCGATATCTTGCCGCGTTTTTCGACCAGTTCTTTGTATATCTCGGCCAGGCGGCCATCGGCTTCGCTGACTTCGATTTCATCAATCCACGACATCGCTGCTCGCTACGGCGCTACCGCCGCCATCTGCGCCACCGGGATCCTCACGATACTCCACGAACTCGAAAGTGGCAGTGTCTTCGCCGAAAACGAAGATCCGGCAGCTGCCCCATTCGGCCGGTAAGGACCACCAGGTGCCTGTTGCAACCGGCGCGCCAGGGCGATGGTCGTCGCGGCGCGCCTCGAAGCGCTCGACGTTACCATTCACCTCGGCAAAAGAAAAATCGCGGCCTGCTCGAATGCCGCGCCGGCCAGCACGGCGACGATCGGCCTGCCCCGGGTCGGCAATTAGCTGCGTCGGACCGGCAAATCCGCGCAAACATCAGGGATTCACAGCCAGTCGCGCGGGCGCAGGTAGTCGCTGTACAGCAGATCCTCCGCCGACCCCGGCTCGGGCCGCCAGTTGTATTCGTAGCGCAGCCGGGGGGGCAGCGACATGAGTATCGACTCCGTGCGTCCGCCTGATTGCAGGCCGAACAGCGTGCCGCGGTCGTAAATGAGATTGAACTCGACGTAGCGGCCGCGCCGGTAGAGCTGGAACTCCCGCTGCCTTTCGCCGTAGCGGTGTTTGCAGCGCTTCCTGACAATGGGCGCGTAAGCCTTCATGAACGTGTCGCCCACGGAGCGTACGAACTCGAAACTCCTGTCGAATCCCATGTCGTTCAGGTCGTCGAAGAACAGGCCGCCGACACCGCGCGTTTCGTTACGGTGCTTGAGGAAGAAGTACTCGTCGCACCACTGTTTGTACTTCGGGTAGCGGTCTTCGCCGAACGGGTCGCAGGCGCGCTTTGCGGCTTCGTGCCAGGCGACGACGTCCTCGTGAAACGGGTAATACGGCGTGAGGTCGAAGCCGCCGCCGAACCACCAGACGGGGTCGCCGGCTTCCGCTCCTGCGAGGAAGTAGCGCAGGTTCGCATGCGTCGTCGGAACGTAGGGGTTCTCGGGGTGCAGCACCAGCGACACGCCCATTGCCTGGAATCCCTGGCCGGCCAGGTCGGGTCGCGACCTCGTCGCCGACGGCGGCAGTTCTGTGCCGGATACGTGTGAGAAGTTCACGCCGGCCTGCTCGAATACGCCGCCGCGCTTGAGCACGCGGCTCTCACCGCCGCCGCCGCCCGGCCGGTCCCAGGCATCGCGATGGAAGCGTTCCCTGCCGTCGATCTGTTCCAGTTCGGCGACGATCTGATTCTGCAGAGACAGCAGATAGTCCCTGACCTGTTGGATGTTGCTCATGATTGTCCCGGTCTCAGTACCTTGCCCGTTTCGAATACCCTGATTTCCGACGGCCCGCTGGCGGGACCGCACCCGCCCGGGACGACGAAGTCCACAAGACGACCGAAGTTGCGATGCAATATAAAAGTGTTCCGGGCAACGGGCCTGCCCGCGATATTTGCGCTGGTCGAGACGATCGGCATGTCCACCGCGTTACAGATCGCCGCCGCC